>DJNY01000141.1 GCA_002441865.1 Lachnospiraceae bacterium UBA6452
CGGGGCTGCATCATGCATTCTGTGAATGCATGACATTTAACGTTTGAGGGCTGCGAAGAGAGCACGTGAGATGATGGAGGCCACAATGAAACAGATCACTGCTTCGATCAGTCCCTGCATACCTACAAATGCGATTACAAATAAAAACGGATTGCTTACGCCAAATGTACTTACCATGCCCTGAATGTACTCTGTATTGTAGAAGAAGATACATAAAGAGGACATGAAAAGCAGTGTATTCAAAAGCGGACAGGCCAGACTTGCTGCAAAATAAGAAAACTTTCTGGATACGCCGCCCTTGTACATTGCTTTAAAAAGCAAGCCTGAAAGCCATCCTTCCAGAACACGCGGAACGATACATGTCACAGCGGTTCCGACAGGACTGATGCTTAAAAGCATGGAAGAAAATGCGGATTCACCGGTCAGTGCCATATAAAAGCTGGTCAGACCGAATGCCAGTCCGCAGATTGCACCACCGGTCGGACCAAGCAGCACTGCACCGACAGCAACCGGTACTGTCAGAAGTGTGATGGATAATCCGGGTGTGCGGATATAGCCAAGCGGTGTCAGCGACATGATGATAATGATCGCGATCATCAAAGCAAGCTCCACCATAAATTTCGTGTCAAAATTCTTTTTCTGTGTCATAACAAATCTCCTTTTTCTCTGATAAAGCGGCTATTGTCCCCTGCCTTTCAGAATTATTTTATTTTGGGGAATAAGTGTTATAGGGAAAAGTCCGGGAACCCCGGCAGATACACCAAACAGAATGTCACTATCTTGCAAGTAGATGCCATAAGGTCATCTCTTCATCGCAGACGCCGCAGGCAATGCCTGCTATTGCTTCGTCTGCTCCATATTTCATATATGATATGTAAGATATTTTCCTTCTTGATGCATTTTCTTTCGAATAACGCTCAAGTGGTAAAATACCACATTTCAGGCTTATTGTCAAAAGTTTTTGCCCCCTTGCCATATATAAATGCGGGTTGTAAAATAAGCTAAGGGTAACTTTTCATGACTGACAGTTAAAAGGGGGAATTTGAGTTGAAACTAAAACAGAAACTAAGTATTTTCTTATTTGTCTTTGCCATGACTTTCTGCATGCCATTAGCGATGCCTCAGGCTTACGAATGTCAGGCACAGGTCACTAAAAAGGATATCCAGTCTTACACCAATCAGCCATACAAGATCATAGACAATAATATCCCTGCATTCACAGAAACAGAAAAGCAGAATACAACTGCATTTGAAACCTACAGTGATCTGGATTCACTTGGCAGATGCGGTGTAGCCTATGCTAACATTTGCAAAGAGCTTATGCCCACATCACCGCGGGAAGATATTTTTATGATCCATCCTTCCGGCTGGAGATCTGGCATGAAATGGGAACGTTGCCATCTGATTGGTTTCCAACTCGCCGGAGAAAATGCAAATGAAAAGAACCTGATCACCGGAACACACTATTTTAATGAATCCGGCATGTTACCCTTTGAAAACCTTGTGGCAGATTATGTCAGAAAAACAGATAATCATGTTCTCTATCGTGTAACACCTGTGTATCTTTCCAAAAATCTGGTTGCCTCAGGAGTACAGATGGAAGCATATTCTGTAGAAGATAACGGTAAGGGTGTATGCTTTAATGTCTTTGTATACAACGTAAAACCCGGCTATAAGATTGACTACCTTGCAGGCGGTGTCACAAAGGGGAATAAGCGGATCAGTCAATATATTATAAATGGTACATATACGAAAACTTTTGATGCTGCAACGGTGAAAAAGAAAAACCAGTCTTTTAAAATAGGTTGTAAAGCTCCCGGTAAGATCACATATGGCATATCTTCCGGCAGTCAGAAAGTTTCTGTCAGTCGCAACGGAAAGGTAACTGTCAAAAAAGGAACGAAACCGGGCACTTACAAAATAAAAGTACTGATCTACGCAAAAGGAACTGATTTCTACAAGCCGAAAAAGATCAGGAAGACCATTAAAGTCATTGTCCAAAAAGCAGCAGATTCCGAAAATCATACAGCCCCTGCGCCGGCTCCTTCCTATGTTCCGTCACAGCCATCTGTGTCACCAACAGATTCGAATACAAATAATACAACACCATCTACTGCCAGTTATATATTAAATACCAATACGAAAAAGTTTCACTATCCTGACTGCAGAGGTGTTTCACAAATGAACGAATGGAACAAGCTGCCATCTTCCGCATCCAGAGAGGAGATCATTGCACAGGGCTATAGTCCATGCGGAATTTGTAAACCATAATATGGCATAGAAAATCCCCGGTGTCTGCTCCGGGGATTTTTTTACAAAAACTGTGCCATATAAACCGGAATACATTCCATATCTCCATCACGCATATAATCTTTCGTATAAAGCATAATTTTACGAATAATTTTAGATGAAAATTTTTGAGAGAATGCGTCTATTGATGCATGACTCTTATACCCGGAGCTTTTTACTTCAATTGGGCATATCTTGTTCTTTTCAGTTATTAAAAAGTCTATCTCATAATTATGTCGTGTTTTCGCATTCAGAAACGTATGATAATACAGTTCATGTCCGTTTGTTGCCAATGTCTGCGCAATCACATTTTCATAAAGATACCCCAAATTAGCTTGCAGAGTATCATTTAGTAAACGTGAATATATATCATTTTCCGTAAAACTTCTGTCCTTAAATGCAAGTGTTACAAATAATCCAATGTCTGCAGTAAAAAGTTTAAATCTTTCCAGATCTTTATTTTGTGCCATTCCAGCCCCCGGATCATTCGCATGATATGCTACAAGTACTGTCCCGGAATCCTTCAGTTCCGCAATCTGTTCTAAAATATCTCCCGCTCTGCTGCCAGATAAAACACTTGAAACCTGATATCTTGCAGCATTTCCCATAAGCTGAGCCGGAATTGCATCAAATAATGCTGAAATCTTTCCTGTTGGATCAATTTTTCTGAAATCGTCCTCATACAGTGTAAGAATATCTCTCTTTATTTCATCAACCTTTCTCAGATCATTTGTCTCTATATAAGTCTCAACCGCCTGTGGCATACCCCCAACAAGCATATATAATCTGAAATCCCGCAACATCTTGCGATTTGCCGCCTGTCCCAGAGGTCTTTTTGCATCATAAAACTGTTTTAACATAGTAACTGATATCGTATCATTAAGAGCCCATCTGAATTCTTCATAATCCATTGGATACATATGAAGCTTTCTTTCCTCACTCGGAATTAAAATATCTTTTACATTTTTATGAATGGATATCAAAGATCCTGTTTCAATATAATCATACCTTCCATCCTTGACCAGGGCTTTTATTGCCTGCCTTGCTTTAGGGCATAATTGAACTTCATCAAATACAATACAAGACTTTCTATCTTGCAGACTTGTTTGATAGGTAAGCTGTAATTGTAAGAAAATATAGTTTAAATCTGAAAGATCATCAAATAACTGCTTTGTAGCAGAAGATGCTCTGTAAAAATCCACAATAATATAACTTTCATATTCATTTTTTGCAAATTCCTCTACTACAGTGGATTTCCCTACACGTCTCGGACCTTCTATTAAAACAGCAGTTTTTCCATTTGATGTGCTTTTCCAGCGTAATAGCTGATCATATATTTTTCTTTTAAACATATACAGAAATCTCCCGTCTGCAAAATCGTTAATTTTATATTACTGTATTTCCGCAAAATCGTCAATTTTGTTTTGATGTTTTTCCGCAAAATCGTTATTTTTATTTTGCCGTTTTTCCGCAAAATCGTCAATTTTAGCACCATATAAGATGTCATTCTGACAAAACAACAGAATAAAGAATATGCCATAGCACATAGAAAATCCCCGGCGCTTAGCACCGGGGATTGTTCATTCGGTTCGCCTCTACTGCTCCATCTGCCTGCCCAAAAAACCGGCAGCGGATAACACGAGCTTCTTTTCTACTTCACCAAGTTTTTCCTTCTCATCATTTGCAGCAAGGATAACAGCACCAATCACATCTCCTTCCGCCAGGATTGGAGCAGACACATACTGCGTCAGATCCGGTAAAGGTTCACTTGCAATTTCAATAAAGTTCTTATCTGCCTTTGACAGAAGCAGGATCTCCCTATCATTTAACTTTTCTTCCATTCTGTGGCTGATTGATTTTCCAAGTAAGTTTTTCAGCCCGCCTGCTGCTGCAATAAACTGATCTCTGTCTGCAATGAGTGCGATCTTGCCGGACACCTGCGCCAGACTTTCCGCATATTGTTTGGCAAAAGTTGTCATTTCACCGATCGGTGAATATTTCTTCAGGATGATCTCGCCTTCTCGATCGGTAAAAATTTCCAATGGATCGCTTTCGCGGATCCGCAAAGTTCTTCGGATTTCCTTCGGAATGACAATGCGCCCCAGATCATCTATTCTTCGTACAATACCTGTCGCTTTCAATTCATTTTCCTCCAATTTCATATTTTAGCCAGAGCGCTTCACCACTCTTTTTGCTATATATTAGATTTGGAGTTAGTATGTGGAAAACAACTGGAAATTATTCTATTTTTGAAACCGTTATTCCGCTTTCACCGCCCAGCGCATCTTCGTGGAGCGGGCACGTGGGTTCAGTCGGCATTCTTCAGCGGACGGACGGATCACATCAGCAGATATTTCAGCATAAATGCCTGCTTTTTTCAGTTCCTTGAAGGCTTTTTTGACCAGACGGTCTTCGCCGGAATGGAACGTCAGGATTGCCACCCTTCCGCCGGGCTTTAATATGCCGTCTAGCTTTTCCAGAAAGCTGTAGAGCACCTCAAATTCACTGTTGACATCAATGCGCAGTGCCTGAAAGGTACGGGCACAGGATTTTTTGACCGCTTCTTCCCGTTCTGCTTTTGGCAGACGGACAAGAGCCGCTTCCACGGCATTTCTCAGATCTGTTGTCGTCTCTATCCTTTTTCCGGCTTTTAATCTGCCAAATACACTGGCGGCAATTTCCGCCGCATACGGTTCATCGGAATTTTCGATAAGCATTCCTTCAAATTCCTTCTGGGTGATCTGCAAAAGACGCTCTGCTGCACTGTCGCCGTGCAGCGGATCCAGCCGCAGATCCAGAGGGCCCTCCGTTTTATAGGAAAATCCTCTCTTCGGATCATCGATCTGCATAGAAGAAACGCCAAGATCTGCCAGCACAAAATCAAACTGTCCGAATTCCTCCGCCACCTTGTCGATATTGGCAAAATTTGTCAGACGAAACTGAAAATTATCCTCGGAAAATCCTGCTTCGCGCAGCCTCTTTACTGTCTTTTCCGATTCGATCGGATCAATATCAAGCCCGACAAGTCTGCCTTTTCCCTCCAGCTTTTCCAGCATTTTACGGGAATGTCCGCCATAGCCCAGCGTACAGTCCAGCCCCTGCTGCCCCGGTCTGATCTCCAGAAAATCCAGTATTTCCTTTACCATAATGGAAATATGCATGCCCGCAGGTGTCGAACCCTTTTCGATCACATGAGCCACAGTGTCGGCATATTTTTCAGGATTGTGTTCTTTATATTTTTCTTCAAACTTCTTCGGATACCTGCCCGCATAGCGGACACGGCGTTTATGTGCTTTTTCTTCCATATGCTCTGTTTCCTTTCCCCGGTTATTTCTACAGTACACAATAAGGGAGCACCTTTTGATGCTCCCTTATATTTTCATAAATTAACATATTAACAGAACTGCGGCTGTTTATTTTCCCAGTGGTTTACCTGTCAGCTTTTCGTAACCTTCCAGATAAATGTCAATCGTCTTCTGTGCAACATCATCCGGTAATTTCCAGCCCTTTTCCGGATTGGCTTTCAGCCAGTCACGGGCGAACTGCTTATCAAAGGATGGCTGACCATGTCCAGGCTCATATACATCTGCAGGCCAGAAACGTGAGCTGTCCGGTGTCAGCATTTCATCACCGAGTACAACATTTCCGTTTTCATCCAGACCGAACTCAAACTTGGTATCTGCAATGATAATACCTCTTGTCAGGGCATATTCCGCACATTTTTTATAAAGCGTGATCGTGTAGTCCTTCAGCTTCTTTGCATATTCTTCCCCTTTGCCCGGAAAATATTTCTCCAGATGGGCAATACTCTGTTCATAGGATATATTTTCATCATGATCGCCGATCTCAGCTTTTGTGGAAGGTGTGTAAATAGGCTCAGGAAGCTTATCGGATTCCTTCAGACCTTCCGGAAGCTTGATACCACAAACTGTACCATCCTTCTGGTAGCTTGCCCAGCCACTGCCTGTGATGTATCCGCGCACGATACACTCGATCGGAAGCATCTGCAGCTTTCTGCACATCATGCTGTTACCATCAAATTTCTCCTGCCGGAAAAATTCAGGCATATCTTTTACATCAACGGAAATCATATGGTTAGGAATGATATCCTCTGTCATATCGAACCAGAATTTAGACATCTGTGTCAGGACTGTTCCTTTTTTGGAAATCACATTGTCCAGAATGACATCAAAACAGCTGATACGGTCTGTTGCTACCATGATCAGGCTGTCCCCATTGTCGTAAATCTCACGTACTTTACCTTCTTTGATCGGCTTTAATTCCTGCATCTTTTTTCTCCTTATTTTACAATGGCACGATGCCATTTTATTGTGGATCCAAATGCATCCTATATCTGTGTAACACTTTTTGTAGTTTGTTGTCAAGCCTTGCAGGAAAACAATTCCCAAAAGGACAGAAAAAAAGAAACCAGACTGAGAACCGGTCTGCCATAGCATTTCTATCGATCATTACCTGTCAAGCCACGATCTTCCACATCCCTCTGCACAGATGCAGCCTCATCCTTCTACAGGCATCTTGTCAGCTCCTGCCGCAATGCTTCCACCTTGATCGGTTTGGCGATATGACCGCTCATGCCCGCCTGCTTTGCCGCACGTTTAT
>DJNY01000077.1 GCA_002441865.1 Lachnospiraceae bacterium UBA6452
AACTCTTCCATATCTTCATTATAGGCTTTTACCTTCGCATAATTCGGTCTTGTTACAATACCCGCCTTGCCCGGTACGGAAAGACAGCCTTCCTGTCCGGTCTGCTCACCGGATGTTTCAAGCACCTCCGGGTTGATCAGAAGTAACGGATCATCCCCGCAGTCAATGACAACGATCCGCTTCAAAATACCGACCTGCGGTGCTGCCAGCCCGACACCCTGTGCCTCATACATCGTATCAAACATATCATCGATCAGATCTCTTGTCCGGTCTGTGACTTCCTTTACTTCCTTGCATGTCTTATTCAGGATCGGATCTCCGATCTCTCTGATTTTTCTCAGTGCCATTTCTTTTTCCTCACAATCTTTCTGTTTATCTGTCGTTAATAACCGTGTACCGGATCCATATCATAATATACCAGTACAGATTTCATTCTGTCTTCATTTTTCTGGCAAAAAAGTTCTATCCAGCCGCGAAGCCGCAGAAGAAGCGCTTCGTCCGGCGATTTGAAATAAGCGATCTGACGGAACATATCGTTGATCCTGCCGATGGAAGCCGGCGCAGGGCCGATGATCACCAGATCCTTCCGCTCCTTTGTCTGCCTGCGCAGCATGGACAGCATCTGCTCTGCCCAGAACAAAGTTTCTTTCTCGTTTTTCCCTGCAAACAGGACTGCCAGCATATGGGCTGCCGGCGGATATCCAAGGAGCTTACGATAGGTCATTTCTTCCTGATAAAAACCGTCATAATCCTGTTTTGCCGCATAGACTACACTGTAATGCTCGGGCTGATACGTCTGGATCACAGCCTCGCCCGCCATACTGCCTCTGCCTGCTCTTCCGACTGCCTGTACCAGAAGCTGGAACGTACGCTCACCGCTTCTGTAATCTGCCGCCAGAAATGACAGGTCCGCAGCCAGAACGCCCATCAGGGTTACGCCCGGAAAATCATGTCCCTTCACGATCATCTGCGTACCGATCAGGATATCTGCTTCCCGGTTTGCAAAAGCCGCCAGTATTTTCTCATAATCATCCTTTTTCTTCGTTGTATCCGCATCCATCCGCAGGATACGAGCCTTTGGAAACCGCAGCCGCAGGCTGTCCTCTGCCTGCTGTGTTCCCGCCTTAAAGCCGAACAGATATCTGCTCTGGCACTTCGGACAGACAGAAGGCTTCGGCTCCTCATAGCCGCAATAATGGCAGACCATTTTCTGCCTGTGCTCGGAAAGGGAAACATCACAGTGCGGACATTTCATGACATAGCCGCATGCCCTGCAGGATACAAATCCCGAAACACCTCTCCGGTTCAGAAACAGCATGACCTGCTGTTTTTTCTCCAGTCTGTCGGTGATCGCAGCTTCCAGATGCCTGCTGAAGATCGAGCTGTTACCGCCTGCTAACTCCTGCCGCATATCTACGATCTGCACCTTTGGCAGAACCGCTTCTCCGATCCGCTCCGATAGTACATATTTTTTATAAATCCCCTGCTGCGCCCTGTAATTGGCTTCCAGAGAAGGGGTTGCGGATCCCATGACCACACAGGCATCCGTCATTTCCGCCAGATGGACTGCTACCTCTCTGGCATGATATTTTGGCATGGAATCACTTTTGTAGCTTGTCTCATGCTCCTCGTCTATAATGATCAGCCCCAGCTTTTGAAACGGGGTAAACAGCGCACTTCGCGGCCCGATCATCACTTGTACTTCACCACGCTCCGCCCGCTTCATCTGATCGTAACGCTCTCCTGCACTCAGCCGGGAATGCATCACAGAAACCGCATCGCCGAACCTTCTGTAAAACCGCAGGAGCGTCTGGTACGTCAGGGCGATCTCCGGGATCAGCACAATACACTGCTTTCCTCTTTGCAGCATGGCATCGATCATTTCCATATAGACCTCTGTCTTGCCGCTTCCCGTAATGCCGTGCAATAGCACCGGTTTCCGGTCTCCTGCATCATACGAACGGATAAAATCATCCGCAATTTCCTGCTGCACCTCTGTCAGCTTCTTTTTCTCGCCGGGCAGTTCATCAAAATGTACCGGATTGCGGTATGTTTCATAGCTTTCCACCCGCAAAATGCCCTGTGCCGCCATACTCGTTACCGTCTGCGGCGAAACGGCCAGCTTACCGGTTACCACTGTATAACTGAGCGCCGCTCCCTCCAGCAGTGCTTCGAGGAGCCGTACTTTTGCCGCCTGATGCTTTTTCTGTGCCTGACACAGATATTCTCTTGCTTCGTTTTCCGTTACCGCCAGCGTTACCTCCCGGTAAATCACCGCTTTTTTCTCCTGCTTGACGGGAAGTACCGTTTTCAATGCGGCGATCATCGTACAGCCGTAATAGCTTCTGATCCAGGCAGCTAACTGAATACTGCGCTCTGTTACTTTCACAGAAGCCGGAACGATCTCCCTGATTTCCTTCAGCTTATCATCCGGAAGCTCCGCCTGCTCTGAAAATCCGATCACATACCCTTCCTGTATATGATTACCTCTGCCAAACGGAATATGCACACACATACCGATCTCCAGCTCTGTCTGCAGACGCTGTGGCACGATATACTGAAACGCGCGGTCAATCTTTTCGTGGGAGATCCCCACGATCACATCCGCATATTTCTTTTCCATTTTTAAATCCTTCCGGCAAGTACATCCGCAATGATATCTCTTTCATCCATCGGATATTTCTTTCCTTTGATCTCCTGATAATCCTCATGTCCCTTACCGGCAAGTACAATGACATCTCCCGGCTGTCCATGGCGGATCACATAAGCGATCGCTTCTTTTCTGTCGATGATCTCCACGTATTTTCCGTCTGTCTTGGAAATCCCCACCTTGATATCATCTATGATCGCCTGCGGCTCTTCGTTACGCGGATTGTCGGAGGTGATCACCGTCAGATCCGCCAGCTTTCCGCTGACCTCTCCCATCTCATAACGTCTGAGCTTGGAGCGGTTTCCGCCGCAGCCAAACAGACAGACAAGGCGTTTTGGCTTATATTCCCGCAGTGTTGTAAGCAGACTTTCCAGCGCCATGGCATTATGTGCATAGTCGATCATCAGTGTGAAATCATCCGATACTTTGACAAGCTCGATCCTGCCTTTGACATGTGCCTGCAGAAGGGCTTCCTTGACCTCTTCTGCCGTGACACCGAAGTGATTGCAGATCGCGATCGCACAAAGCGCATTGTAAACACTGAATCTGCCCGGTGCATGCAGCTCGATATCCAGATTTACCTTTCCTCTTGCCTTAAAATCAATGCCCAGGAAACCTGCGCCGCTGATCAGCTTCAGATCCTGCGCCCGGTAATCTGCATTCTCGGAAAAGCCGAATGTTTCGATCGTGCATGTATGATCCTTGATCACATTCTGATAATGGGCATCGTCACAGTTGACGATACCGACTCTGCACTGTTTGAACAAAAGTCCTTTACAATGCATGTAATCGTCAAAATCCTTATGTTCCAGTGGTCCGATATGATCCGGCTCGATATTGGTAAAAATACCGTAATCGAAGATGAAGCCCTGCGTTCTGTGCAGCATCAGCCCTTGTGAGGAGACCTCCATAACGACAGTGTCACAGCCCGCCTCGACCATTTTGGCAAAATATTCCTGTAATACATAGGACTCCGGTGTTGTATTATTTGCCGGGATATGCTCCTGCCCGATGACCGCTTCGATCGTACCGACAAGCCCTACTTTATGTCCCGCATGTTCCAGGATCGATTTTACCAGATAGGTGGTCGTTGTCTTTCCTTTTGTGCCGGTAATACCGATCACCTTCAGCTTCTCTGCCGGATGTCCAAAGTAAGCAGCAGATATAAATGCCAGTGCATAACGGCTGTCATTTACCTTGATCACGGTCACATCCGCATCCTCCGGCAGCAGATCCGATACATCCTTTGTCACGATCAGTGCCTTCGCGCCTTTCTTTACCACATCCGGTATGAAAGTATGCCCATCTACCGTTCCGCCTTCAATACAGATAAATAAAGAACCTTCTGTTACCTTACGTGAATCATATACTACCTCTTTAATCTGCACATCTGCTGATCCGCTGACCAGTTCATATTCCAGTTTTTCCAGTAATGCTGCCAGTACCATATCCATTCCCCGCTTTCTGTTATGATGTCAAAACTTACTGTTTATCATATCACACTTCTGTTCACTTTACAATTTCCGTCCCTGCTTTCCGGCTGTTTCTAATTCTTTTCTATTCTTTTTCGTTTCTTTTTATACTTTCTACACACTTTATTCACATTTTATTTTTATTCTTATAAACAGTGATAGAGAGATTTATCACTCCCCCCTCATAAGAATTCAAAACCGGCGCAGAAAATTCTGCGCCGGTTTTGTGCTGTAAATCCAGTCGGCTTATATCCTTATTTATAATTTGTCACCACGATCTGCAGGCTCCGGTTTCCGCGGAATTCATTGATATCCGGGTAATACACGATCTGTATACTCTGTCTGCCCTGCATCTCGTCATAAAACCGTTCTGCTTCCCCGAAATAAATACCGTTCAGTTTTCTCCCTGTCTCATCCGTCAAAAGAAAGCTTGCCACATTTTTATTTTTCCCTCTCAGCTGCACATGTGAAACCGGTACATCCTTGCAGGCAAACACCGGCTTTTTATTTCCGTTGCCAAACGGTTCCAGCAAAGACAGGCTTTCCACAAACTGCATATTCACATAGGAAAGAGGCATCGGTACATCGATCAGTATTTTATGCACAAAATCCTCCTCTGTCAGATGGCAGTCTGCATTCAGCCGCTTTCGCAGCTCTTCCAGATTTTTTTCTTCCAAAGAAAGACCCGCCGCCAGTTTGTGTCCGCCGTATTTTGTCAGAAGATCTTCCACCTTATGCAGCCCCTCATACATATGATATGCCTCAATGGATCTGCCGGAGCCCTTCAAGCCTTCCTCCGCCTTTGTCAGCACAAAAAACGGATGGGCGTATTTCTCCCGCAGTCTGCCCGCTATGATCCCTGCAATGCTCTCATGGCAGTCCGG
>DJNY01000046.1:0-2491 GCA_002441865.1 Lachnospiraceae bacterium UBA6452
GAATTTTAACTGCTGTAAGGAGCATTCCTGTAATTCAGAAATAATACCAATTGAATAAAAAAGAACCTCAAGGTATGATTGAGTTGCATCTTGGCGGATGTAAACAAAACAATCAAAACACTGGAGGTTCAAAATGAATTTAACACAGAATGACAGACTAAAGCAAGTAACAAGTGACACTTTAATTGTTGGAGTGGACGTAGGATCACAAACTCACTTCTGCAGAGCGTTTGACTGGAGAGGGTTTGAGCTTTCAAGAAGAGTATTTAAGTTTAGCAACACCGGAATGGGATTCCTTACTTTCCTTCGATGGACAGAGGAACTCATGAATAAAACTGAAATGAAAAAGGTTATTGTCGGCTGCGAGCCTACCGGTTGCTACTGGCTCACTTTTCAGAAATTTTTACAAGACCATGATATTCAGCTTGTAACAGTAAATCCGTTTACCGTAAACAGAAGTATGGAATTAGATGATAATAGTCCAGAAAAGAGTGATTTGAAGGATCCTAAAACAATAGCGTTGCTTGTGAAAGATGGAAGATTCTCAACTTCTTATCTCCCAAGTGGAGTATATGCGGAGATCAGGGAAGCATCTGTTTGTAGGGATCAGATCATGAAGCAGCATGTACGTCTGTCAAATCAGATACAGGGATGGATCCAGAAGTTCTTTCCAGAGTATTTGGAGTGTTATGCTGATTGGGATTCAACCAGTGGACTGATGCTTCTTAAAGAAGCCCCGCTTCCACAGGATATCCTTAAAATCGGTGCAGGTGGAATCAATCAGATATGGCGCAATGCAAAGGTGCGTGCAGCAGGAATAAAGAGGGCTAAGACCCTGGTAGAAGCTGCACAGAATAGTGTAGGATTGGAAGCCGGTGAAGCTGCAAGACTCGAGATATGGGTTCTTGTAAATGACTACATCCTTAAAGCAGAACAGCTAAAAAGATTAGATGAATATTTGGAAGAAAAAGTAAAAGAAGTACCAAATGTGGAGAAACTGCTCGCCATTAAAGGAGTAGGGATGAGTACTGTGATTGGCTTTATAGCAGAGGTTGGTGATATCGGACGTTTCACTGATCCGAAGCAGATACAGAAGCTTGCCGGGCTGGAAATAGTCAAGAAAAGCTCCGGTAAAAAGAAAGGACAGCCAAGAATCAGTAAAAGGGGCAGACGAAAACTGCGAAGAACAATGTATGAGTCAGCGCGTGCACTGATGACCTGGAATCCAGCGTTTCAGGATGTGTTCCTTTATTACAGGAACAGGACAAAAAATCCGCTTGGAGGGATGCAGGCAAAGATAGCAGTTGCATGTAAAGCGATACGGATCTTCTATGTAGTATTACAAACAGGCTGTGACTTTGATGAAGAAAAGTTCCGAAAGGACATCATCAGACCAGAAGCAGCATAACAAAAAGCACATACTGTAACAGATAACGTCCACCAAGGATTCAATTGGTGCTGGATTACAGGAGTGCTCTCTAGGCAATGACAAAGCAGAGCGAAGCCGCTAAGACATATATTATAGGGCACGACCCTGATAAGGAGCAAAGGCGGCACCCCACTATGGGTAGGCTGGACGAAGGAATTTAGGACTCTTTTAAATAAGATGATCCTGTTAGACATGAGAGGTTAGCAGCCATAGGGAAGAATGGGACACAGATTCGCCTTCAAAAAAAGGATGACGTTTTATTTCGTGTACCTTTCTGACTGGAAAACGAAGTGCATTGAACCAGAAATGACACAGTTTTCGCCCATTATTAAGAGTTTGTCATTGTTTGTAACTTAATTAACCATTGCGCAGATGGCTAAAATATAGGCTTATTTGTGCAAAATATATAAGAAAGTATAGAGAGAAAAGAAATGTTAGAAATTATCAAAGCAATTATCTACGGTATCGTGGAAGGTATTACCGAATGGCTGCCCATCAGCAGCACCGGACATCTGATCCTGGTGGAACGACTGATTCCCTTTCAGCAGACCAGTGAGGGATTCTTCGCTATGTTCGATGTGGTCATTCAGCTGGGAGCTATTCTGGCGGTAGTTGTTCTGTTCTGGAACAAGATCTGGCCCTTTTATCTGAAGAAAAACCAACAGTCGAAAAAGGGCGGCATCGTAAGATCCAAAAAAGATTTCACAGTGGGAAAAGTGGCATTGAGTATGGACGCTTTCTGGATGTGGGTGAAGATCGTGGTGGCATGTATCCCTGCGGTCGTTTACGGACTGTTATTTGATGATGCGGTGAGTGAAGCCTTCAAAAAAGAGATCGGAAGCAGTGGTGTGACGGTTCAGGTCATCGTGGTGGCAGTTATGCTGGTATTGGTCGGTGTATTGTTTATCGTGATCGAGAACTGGAATAAGAATCGCGTACCCACCACCACAAAACTGTCACAGCTGACCTATAAAGATGCACTGATCATCGGTCTGTGCCAGCTGGTTGCAGCGGCATTGCCCGGAACTTCCCGCTCCGGAGCAACGATCCTGGGAGCTATTG
>DJNY01000046.1:2574-2733 GCA_002441865.1 Lachnospiraceae bacterium UBA6452
TGGCGATTCCCGTCATGTTCGGAGCAAGTCTTCTGAAGGTTGTAAAATTCGGTTTTTCGTTTACGGGAATGGAACTGGCCTGCCTGTTGATCGGCACGGTGGTATCCTTCATCGTATCCCTGTTTGTGCTTCGTTTTCTGATGGGATATATCAAAAAGC
>DJNY01000008.1 GCA_002441865.1 Lachnospiraceae bacterium UBA6452
CTTATCCTGAAGGCATTTTACCCGGAAGCAACTGTCAAGGTGGATGCAGGCTGTTGTGCAGGGGTAACAAAAGAAGCACATGCTGCAGCACTTCAGACAATGAAATCCTGTCAGGTAGAAGTTACGAATGAAGCATAAACTAACTCTGTGTAAAAAGAGAGGATAGACAGGCATGAAAAAAGAGCACAAACGAAGAAAAAAGGGAAAAATAGTCATATTCGCGGTGCTGACCGTGGTAATTCTGGCAGCAGTCGCTATTGTGGTTACGCGTAATGCAAAGAAGGAAGAACCGGAGATCATCAGTCTGACAGCATTGGAAAAGATGGTCGATGTCAGCGACATGTCTACTTTTGAGGCAATCTATAATGGAATTGCGGAGGTAGAGAATGAAACAGATCCGGCGCAGATCGATTATTATGTTTCTTATGAAGCGAAGGTAAAGGCGGGCTTTGATTTTGAAAAGCTGGATATGCAGATAGATCAGGATCGGAAGGTGATCACGGTGAAAATCCCGGAGATCAAAATTACAGATGTCAATGTGGATATCGGATCACTTGATTACATATTTGAAAATAAGAAGGCAAATACGGAGACGGTGTCTGAGCAGGCATATAAGAAGTGTATTGAGGACGTGACAAAGGAAAGTGCTGAAGAAAAAGCAATCTATGAGCTGGCAAAGCAGAATGCAAAAAATACGATGGAAGCGATCATTCAGCCTTTTATGGAGCAGCTTGATGAAGAATATCAGCTGCAGATCGAGTAGGAGGAATGCAGAATGAAAAAAGTGATAAGTACTGTTTTGCTTGTGTTCATGAGTCTTTCTCTTGTCGCATGTGGCAATCAGGAGGACGATAAAAAAGAAATCATACCGCAGTCTTCCCAGATGAAATCCATTTGTGAACTGGCTACGATGGATTGTTACTATCATAATGTGGCAAAGTATAATGAGGAAGATGCCTCCGGTATATGGCTTTGGAAAAAGGATAGAAAGTTCTGGATAGAGTACGCCGGTGTTGTTACGGTTGGAATTGATGCCTCGCTGGTCAATATGGAAGTGAAGGATGACACGGTAACCATTACGCTTCCGCCTGCCAAAATACTGGGATGCAAGGTGGATGAATCGACACTGACGGAAGATTCCTTTATTGTGGCGAAGGATTCTGCCAAAGTAGAAGCCGAGCATCAGACGGCGGCTTTTCAGGAAGCACAGGATAACATGCGCAAAGAAGCCGAAAAAGATACTGTTCTGCTGGCAAGTGCACAGCAGCGGGCGCAGAAGCTGTTAGAAGATTACGTGAATAATATCGGTGCATGCACAGGAAAGACCTATACGATCAAGTGGGTTTATCTGGACGGTGCGAAAGAACTGCAGGAGGCAGAGACGGAATAGCAGACAGAGCAGGGCATCTGCCACTTTTTTTAACAGGAATAACATGAATCTGTAAAGCAGACTTGCTGGACACCACCTTTGTGATTTTTTACAATTATGTTAAAAATAATAGCAAAGGTGGTATTTTTATGAGAAAGGTATACATTGATAATATCAGATGGATCACTGTGGTTTTGGTTGTGATCTATCATGTGATCTATATGTTTAACGGAATCGAAACGGCAGGTGTGATCGGACCATTTGCGGAAACGCAATATCAGGATGTCTATCAATACATGGTATATCCATGGTTTATGCTGCTGTTATTTGTAATATCCGGTATGTGTGCCCGTTTTTGCCTGGAAGGCTGCTTAGATAAAGAATTTCTGAAAAAGAGAACGCAGAAGCTGCTTGTTCCTTCCACAATAGGATTATTTGTCTTTCAGTGGATACTGGGCTATTATAATATGATGCTTAGTGGTGTTTTTACGGATACGATGCAGGAAATCCCCGGAGTGATACGCTATATCATTATGGCGGTCAGCGGCGTCGGACCTCTATGGTATTTGCAGATGCTTTGGCTGTTTTCTGTTATTCTGGTAGTGATCCGTAAGCTGGAAAAAGACCGGTTGTACCCCAAGTGCGAAAAAACTCCGGTCTGGCTTCTGCTATTGTTTACAATTGTCATATATGGATCTGCGCAGATACTCAACATGCCTGTGATTGTTGTATATCGATTCGGTATCTATGGCTTTGGATTCTTTGTCGGATATTTTTGTCTGTCACATGACAGTGTTGTGGAAAGATTGCAGAAATACTGGCTGCCACTGGCATTTGCCGCAGTGGTGCTTGGGATCTTGTTTGTTATCAGATATTGGGGAGCTCCTTATGCGGAGCATTCCGTACTGGATAGACCGCTTTGCAACGCATTTGCATGGATCAGTGTGCTTGCGATTTTGGCGGGCATGAGCAGGTTCGGCAATTTTAAAAATGGCTTCACATTATTTATGCAAAAAGAATCGTGGGGACTTTACATATTGCATTATCTGCCACTGGCAATGTGTGCATATTATCTGCATGCATATGCAAAAAATCTGCCGGTCACTGCAGTTTATATCCTGACTGGGGCTGCAGCGTTTCTTGGCGCGATGGTTTTATATCGGATCATAAGCCGTATACCGGTTATTCGCTGGTGTGTTTTGGGAATCAGGAGAAAGGAAAGATAAAAAATGCTTGGAGAAAATCTGGTGGAACTTCGAAAATATCATAATCTGTCACAGGAAGAGCTGGCAGACAGGATAGGTGTATCCAGACAGACCTTGTCAAAATATGAAACGGGAGAATCTTTGCCGGACATTGAAAAAAGTCAGGCACTTGCCGAGGTATTTGGCGTATCGCTTGACGATCTTGTGAAATATAAAAAAGAAGATCATATGGGGCTTGGTGTACCACCAAAAGGAAAACATATCTTTGGCATGGTAAAAGTCGGGGAGAAAGGGCAGATCGTGATCCCGGCAAAAGCCAGAAAGCTGTTTGATATCAAGCCGGGAGATAATCTGATCATACTTGGAGATGAAGGGCAGGGAATTGCCATCATCAAAGAAAAAGGACTGGTGGAGCTGCTTGGCGCGGCAAGAAAAATGCAGTAAATGATAGTCGGCGTTTTATAATTTATCTTTGACGCGGAAATAACTGACATCAAGCCGGAACATGATCTGCCAGCGCATCAGATAATCATATATCGCAAACAGAAGCAAGAAGACCATAATCTGTGTGATTGCGTCAAATAATAAATTGGGCATCAGACGATATAACAGGAAATAAAGTGTGATAAAAGCAAGCGGGACAGAAAAAGTCAACCGGATGATAAAGTCACATATGTAGTAAAACAGTGCCTTTGTCTTTTCTTTGCTTAATGCTTTGAACAGCAATATAATACAGACATTCACAAGCAAAAAGACTGCCAGATAGACACTACGCTTAGAATCCATCAGGTTATCTTTAAATATAGATGTCATAAAATCAGTAATGCGAAGATCATCACGGATGGCAATAAAAGAAAATGATATGATGGCAGCATAGATGATTAAGTTAAGCAGACGAAAAATATAGCGGACAGGTTTATACTTGTACATGGAATCCCCCTCTTTTGCAGATTGTAATATAGTATGTTTAATATAACATAATGTGGAAAAACAGACAAGTCAGTATTTTGTTCACAAAAAATTGATATTTCTCCTTTATACTTCTATAATAAATACAGCAGACATGATCTGTGAAAAGTCAGAAAGGAGTTTTTGAATATGAGCAGAGTTAATTTTGGAGCAAAACCGGAAATGTATCCGATGCCGGTACTGATCATCGGAACGTATGATGAGAATGGAACACCGAATGCCATGAATGCGGCGTGGGGTATCATTACAGATATGAATGAGATTTCTATCAGTATGTCACAGCACAAAACAACAGCAAATCTAGCAAAGACAGGTGCTTTCACCGTGAGCATGGCAACAGAGGACACAGTTGTGGCATGTGATTATGTTGGTGTGGAATCCGCAGCAAAAGTACCTGACAAGTTTGCAAAGGCGGGATTTCATGCAACAAAGAGCAGCTTTGTCAACGCACCGCTGATCGATGAGCTGCCAATGGCACTGGAATGCAAAGTAAAGAGCTTTGAAAACGGTATTTTAGTAGGTGAGATCGTAAATGTCAGTGCAGATGAGAGCGTGCTGACGGATGGAAAGATCGATCCGAAGAAGCTGAAACCGATCACATACGATCCGGTGAATAATGCATATCTTGGACTGGGTGAAAAGGTTGGAAATGCCTTCAAAGACGGAATGAAATTAAAGTAAGGAGAATGGACATGAGCGACGTACTTACAAAAATGAAAACAAGAAGAAGTATCAGAAAATATAAGCCGGATGCTGTTCCGCAGGAACTGCTTGATCAGATCATTGAAGCAGGACTTTACGCAGCAAGCGGAAAAGGGCAGCAGGCAACGATCATTATCCAGGTGACCCGGAAGGAACTTCGTGATAAGATCGCAGAAATGAATGCGGAAATCGGTGGCTGGGATAAGGGCTTTGATCCGTTTTACGGAGCCCCTGCCATGCTGATCGTACTTGGCAGAAAAGACTGGCCGACGCATGTATATGATGGCAGCTTAGTGATGGGTAACATGATGCTGGCAGCACATGAGCTGGGACTTGGCAGCTGCTGGATCCATCGTGCAAAGGAAGAATTTGAGACGGAGTGGGGTAAAGAACTTCTGAAATCCCTTGGCATTGAAGGAGAATATGAAGGGATCGGACATTGCGCACTTGGTTATATAGATGGAGAATATCCGGCAGAACCTGCCAGAAAAGAAAACCGGGTATATTATATCAAATAAATTGATTCTTTTGCTAATTGTGACACAATAAAGGTTAAATTTGCCAAAACATGTCAAATTGTGACAAAAAGAGTGAAATTGCTGTTTTGGTATGCTATACTACCAGAATGAGGGGATAATTTAAGGGATAATCTAAAACAAGGGATAAGTGAGGGGTCTTATATGTATAGAGTGTGCGTTTATGATGGTAAGGCTGCAGAGAATACTCTATTTGTAAAAGAAATAGTCATTGATGAGAGGGGAGAAGTGCAGGAAATCTCAGAAAGCCAGAATTTCAATGACTATTATGTTAAAATTTCAGAAAGAAAAAATGAACGACCGGATATACTGGTAGCAGAGTTAAATCAGGACAGAGATGAACTGCAGATGCTCGATCAGATGTGGGAGATGAATCCGGATCTGCAGACTGTTTATGTGATGGATAAGGCGCATGTGCTGACAAAGCCTGTTTCACAAAGTTCTATCGTAGAATGTGTGAACCGCCGGATGATCGAGGATCAGAATCTGGTTTCTTTCCATACCAAAAGGAAAATGCTCGCGGTGAATGCACGGGATGTTTCTTACATAGAGAGCAGGAAACATAATGTGATGATCTATCAGGATGGTATTCCGCATAAGTTCCGTATGAAGATGGATGAATGTCTGGCACAGATGCCCGATTATTTTATCCGTGTGCATCAGAGCTATGCAGTCAATTTCCATTATATTAACAGCTTTCAGCGCGGTGGGATCATATTGCAGACGGAAAATAAAATTTTGATGAGCAGAAAATATTATGCACAAGCAAAGGAAAGATACGAAGAACTGTTTCGTGAGCAGGGGGAAAAGAAGAAAGACAGATAGATACCATGCTCATTTATAAAATGCTGGCGCCCAATAAGTCTAAAATAAAAAATAGCTGGTAGTGCATAAAATGCCCACCAGCCATTTTTATTTTATCCTTGCTCGGCTTACAGCTTAACCAAAGTATCTATCCAATAATCCTTTGAGAGCACGACCATGTCTTGCTTCATCTCTTGCCATTTCATGCACTGTATCATGGATGGCATCCAGATTGTTTTTCTTAGCACATTTTGCAAGATCTGCCTTTCCGGCTGTTGCACCGAATTCACAGTCAACACGCCATTTGAGGTTGTCCTTTGTTGTAGCCTTCATGTTTGGCTCCAGATCTTCGCCGAGCATTTCAGCGAATTTTGCTGCATGTTCTGCTTCTTCATAAGCAGCCTTTTCCCAGTAAAGACCGATTTCGGGATAACCTTCACGGTGAGCGATTCTTGCCATGCAAAGGTACATACCAACTTCAGAGCATTCCCCTTCAAAGTTTGCTTTTAACTGCTCGAAGATATATTTCTTATCTTCATCAGAGATTTCCGGGTTGTTCTTTACTGTCTGTCCGTAAACACCATATTCATGTTCTGCAGCAAGTGTCATTTCACCTTCTACTGCTTTGAACTTATCCGGACCTACATGACATACCGGACATTCTGCCGGAGGATTGTCTCCTTCATAAACATAACCACATACCTGACATACATACTTCATACTTCATTTCTCCTTTTCTTTTTCATATTTTTCATTTTATTTTATGTTGTTTGAAATATTTCAAACATGAAACTGTGATTTTCATCACAGAAGTTACCTTTTATTCTGCTTTGACACAGGCGGGACAAAGACCGTAAAAGTGAGTACAGTGTCCTTTGATCTTCCCGGCAAAATGTTCACCTGCCAGCTTGTCGATAGAATCGATATCCGGCATTTCGAGATCCAGAACTGCATGGCAGCGCTCACATACGAAATGATAATGCGGTGAGGTATCCGCATCGAAGTGATCGACACCATCGCCTAAATGCAATCTGAGGAGCTGCCCGCGATCGGAAAGCAGTGTCAGATTCCGATATACGGTGCCAAGGCTGATATTGGGAAATTCTTCCCGGATATTGGCATATACAACATCTGCAGTGGGATGATCCTTACGGGTCATTAAAAACTGCAATATGGCTTCGCGCTGTCTGCTGTATTTTAATCCGGCCATCTGACTTCTCCTTTCTGGTATTAGAAACAGTAATGATTACTGTTATTATAATAGCAGAAAATAAAAAATTGTCAACAGGTTTTCATAAAAATTTTCTAAAAAGGATAATATTCCTCGAAACTGCATAGACGACTGAAAATGAACAGGCTATACTATAGGTACAATGTAGAATTTTACAGGAGAAACGCAATGAAAGATAAGATGAAAAATGTATCGCTTCGTACAAAACTGATTATGGCGTGTACGGCGATGGTACTGATTCCGCTTGTTTTGACGTTGTTATCCTTTTGCCTGCTCCGTTTGTATATGACACATCGTATGGGATCCCAGGCTGCCTTGATCTTTGCTGAGCAGAAGATCAGCCGGACATTCTTTTTTGATATGTTTATGGCGATCGTCCTGATCATGTTTTTCTCGGTTTACATGTTCAGGGGACTGTTGCACAGATGGTTTGTCAGGCCGATCGATGAACTCAGCGTAGCTATGAAAAACATTGCGGAAGGCAATCTGGAATACCAGCTGGATGTCCAATATACGGGAGAAGTCGGAGAACTGTTTCATAATTATGAAGAGATGCGGCTCCGGTTGAAGGAATCGACGGAAGAGTCCATAGAAAACGAAAAGAAAAACAGGGAACTGATCAGCAATATCACACATGATCTGAAAACACCGATCACTTCCATTACCGGATATGTGGAAGGCATTATGGATGGCGTGGCGGATACGCCGGAGAAGATGGATAAATATATCCGTACGATTTATAATAAATCAAACGAACTGAACCGTCTGATCAATGAGCTGACATTTTATGCGGGCATTGACTGTAACAGGATCCCCTATAATTTCAGAAGGATGAATGTTGCGGAATTTTTCCAGGATTGCGTGGAAGAGGTCGGACTGGATCTGGAGTCAAAGAATATTGAATTGAATTTCTATAATCTGGTTTCGCCGGAAACACAGATCATTGCAGATCCGGAGCAGCTCCGCCGGGTGATCAGCAATATTATAGGAAACAGTGTGAAATATCTGGATAAGGAGCATGGAAAGATTGAGATCCGTATTCTGGATGAAGTGGATGCGATCCGTGTGGAGATTGAAGATAACGGAAAAGGGATCGCTGCCAAAGATCTGGGACATATCTTTGAACGGTTTTACCGCACGGATTCTTCCCGGAATTCGACAAAAGGCGGAAGTGGCATCGGTCTTTCCATTGTAAAAAAGATCATAGAAGATCACGGTGGTTACATTTGGGCAACCAGCAGGGAAGGTGAAGAAACCTGTATGCATTTCGTGATCAGAAAGTACAAAGAGGTAGAACGTGATGAATAAGATTTTAATTATTGAAGATGAAGAAGCGATCGCAGAACTGGAAAAGGATTATCTGGAGATCAGTGATTTTGAAGTAACGATAGAAAATGATGGGGAAAAAGGATTGAAAACAGCGCTTTCCGGGGATTTTGACCTGATCATCCTTGATCTGATGCTTCCGGGTATTGATGGCTATGAAATCTGTAAGCAGGTCAGAAGCCAGAAAAATATCCCGATCATCATGGTATCGGCAAAGAAGGATGATATTGATAAGATCAGAGGACTGGGACTCGGTGCAGATGACTATATGACAAAGCCATTCAGTCCAAGCGAACTGGTAGCACGTGTGAAAGCACATTTATCCCGTTATGAAAGACTGATCGGTTCCAATCAGAAGCAGAATGATATTGTGGAGATCCGGGGCATCAAGATCGATAAAACAGCGAGAAGAGTTTATGTGGACGGAGAAGAAAAGGTATTCACGACAAAGGAATTTGATCTTCTGACATTTCTGGCAGAGAATCCGAACCATGTCTTTACAAAAGATGAATTGTTCCGTGAGATCTGGGATATGGATTCAGTCGGAGATATTGCGACTGTCACAGTGCATATCAAGAAGATCCGGGAAAAGATCGAATACGATACCTCCAAGCCACAGTATATAGAAACTATTTGGGGAGTGGGATATAGATTTAAAGTATAAATATGAGTGCCCCCAAATAGTTTCGTGGGATGCGCAGCTACGCGCGCCCATATCGCTGGAGCGATATGTCTTTGGGGAGTGGAATATAGGTTTAAATATAAATATGAGGGTGTTGGTTACAGGTTTAAGGTATGATGCAGATGATAACAGACAATACGATACAATATGAAGACAAAGATCTGCTGGTTGTTTATAAGCCCGCAGGGCTGGCGACCCAGTCTGCAAGAGTGACAAGTCCGGATCTGGTTTCTGCCGTGACGCGGTATTTGAAAGGAGCGCCTGTCTATGTGGTGCACAGACTGGATCAGCCGGTAGAAGGACTGCTTGTGCTGGCAAAGACAAAGCAGGCTGCAGCGGGGCTGAATAAACAGCTTCAGACAGGAACGCTGAATAAGCAGTATTATGCACTTGTGCATCAGGAAGCAGAAAAGCTCCCTGCAGAAGGAACGCTGGTGGATCATTTATGGAAGAACCCACAGACCCGGAAAGCGGAAATTGTGGCGCAGGCATCGGGCAAAGGAAAATGTGCAAAGCTGCATTACCGTGTACTGACGAAGGAAGCGGATACAGCACTGCTTGATGTCCGAATAGAAACCGGGAGGTTCCATCAGATCAGAGCACAGCTTGCACATGCGGGATTTCCTATTTTAGGAGATCAGAAGTACGGAACGCAGGCATCTATGGAGCACTCTGAGCAGCTCGGGATCAAAAATGTTTCGCTTTTCGCCTATGCGGTTGCTTTTACACATCCAAAAACAGGAAAACAGATGGCATTTCAGGCAAAATCTGAAAACCCGGCGATCAGCCATTTATTAACAGCTATGAATTAAGAAAAAATGCCCATACTAATCTGGAAGAGAACAGAGCAGGTGGGTATTTTTTATGCATAAAATATGGGAAACATATCGAAAACAAATAGAGTTTTGCATGGTGGCGATTCTGCTGTTTATCCTGTTCCGTTACTTTATCGGGCTTCTGGCACCGTTTCTGGTGGCGGCAATACTGATGGCGGTTTATGAAAAGCCGGTCTGCTGTCTGAAACGAAAGACAGGAATCGGCGGACAGCTTTGGACAGCTGTTCTGCTCCTGCTGACAGTGCTGCTTCTGATTCTGCTTTTCTGGCTGTCCGGCAGAAAAATACTGGCCTGTGGAATGCTGTTCTGGGAGAGACGGAGTGAATATCAGGAAACATTTCTGTGCACAGTCAGGGACTGCTGTGGATACATTGAAACCGGAATGCGCCTTGAAAAAGGCATGCTCTGGCAGAAGCTGCAGCAGGGCAGCGTGACAGTCTGTCAGAAACTGTCTGCCATGGCTTACAGAAATTCCTACCAGTATTTTACAGGTGCGATACAGGCAGGGGCTTTTTTTCTGGTGACAGTGACCGCGATCTTATTATATGCAAAGGACTGGGAAAAACTGCAGAAATGGAGAGAACAGGAAGATCAGAAAAGCAGACTATGGCAGGTGATAGGTGAAATCATGCGCTATCTGCGCGTGAGTCTGCTGGCACAGGGAAAGATCATGACGGCGATCGCACTTCTGTGCCTGCTGGGTTTCCGGATCGCAGGGCTTTCCAATGCTCCGGGACTTGCCGTGCTGACGGCTTTTCTGGATGTGCTCCCTTTTATCGGAACGGGGATCGTGATCCTGCCGATGGCGGTCTGGCAGTTTTTAAAACGGAATCTGTTTGCGGGAATTGTGTTGCTGCTTACTTATGCATCGGCTGTTTTTGCAAGAGAATATCTGGAACCGAAGCTGATCAGCCATAAAATGGGAGTATCACCGGTTCTGACGCTGCTGGGGATCTACGCGGGTGTCAAAGTATTTGGAATCGGTGGGATTGTGCTGGGACCTTTGTATGTGATCATTTTAGCATTTGTATACAGAAGTTCTTTTGCAAATCTTAAGAATACTTTTGTGGAAAGATAGGGAGTTATAGCATATAATCAAACTTAGAAAAACTGGGAAAGGAAAGTCTGAGTATGAAAAGAAAAGGAATAATTGCAAAAGGACTTGCCGGTGTGCTTGCCATATCAATGCTGTTGACCGGATGTGGCGGAAAGTCTGGCAAGGACGACAAAGATATGAAAGATCTGGTTTATAAATCAGAGAAATTAAGCTGCACAGACGATATCAAGGGAGATATCAGCAGTTTTACCGTTGCGGGAGATAAGATTTACATCTACACAACAGAATGGATTCCGGGTCCGGGCAACATGGATGATACGGATGCAGAAGCTGGAGAGTCAGTAGTAGCAGAAGATGAGGAAGGCGAAGATGTAGTAGCAAAAGATAAGGAAGGTGCTACTGACGGTGATGTTGCTACCATGACGGCGGAAGATGCTGCGGTGGATGGCGATGAGCAGACTGACAGCACAGACGGTACAAATGCGATCTCCGAAGAAGGAGAAGAAAAGCCGGTCGATGATGCGGAAGCTACAGATGCAGCAACAGACGGCGCAGATGAGGAGACCGGTGATACAACGGATGCGACAGATGATGTCCCGGACGATTATTATGGTACAACCAATCAGTACTTCTACACCTGTAAAGCGGACGGATCTGATCTGCAGGAGATCAAGATGGACGTGGCACAGGATGAAAATAACTGGCTGAACTACTTCGCAGCAACAGATGATGGCACATTATATATGTTGTACAGCGGATATGATGACAAAACAGAGCAGTCTACATATCTGATCAAAGTTCTGGATGCCGGCGGAAGTCAGACCGGAGAGATCAATTTAAGCGGTATTCTGGATGAAAATGATTATGTACAGTCCATAAGACTGGATAAAGACGCCAATATCTATCTGCTTGGTGACCAGTCTGTTTATGTTCTGGATAAGGATGGCAATAAGATCGCACAGATCAAGGCGGATAATTCAGGTAACAGCTATCTGATGGCAATGGCAAGAACAGGCGATGGACAGATCATTGTTGCAATGAACGGTCAGGATGGCATGCAGGTACAGACTGTCGATCTGGCAAAGAAAGCATTTGGCGAAACATATGATGTTTCTATTTCCGGTTATGGAAGCAACTCCCTGATCGACGGTGCGGATTACAGCTTCTACTTCAGTGATGGCAGCAGTGTATACGGTTATGATACCCAGACAAAGCAGTCCAAAGAGATCTTAAACTGGATCAGCAGTAACATCAATGCAAGTTATGTGGGTGATACAAGAGCGCTCAAAGGCGGTCAGTTTATTACAAACTATTCTGATTACAGCTCAGATGAAGACGCAGACAGCGGATTATATATCTTTACAAAGGTAGATCCGAGTGAAGTGGCAGATAAGGTAACGATCACTTATGCAGGTACTTATGTGGATGACAGCATCAAGTCACAGGCTGTAAAATTCAATAAGAGCCAGGATAAATATCAGATCATGGTAAAGGATTATTCTTCTTACGATGATCCTACTACACAGATGAACAATGATCTCCTTGCGGGAGATATTCCGGATATCATTGATCTTTCCAGCATTTCCGCAGAGAAATATATTTCCAAGGGTATGCTGCTGGATCTGTATACTTTGATGGATAAAGATCCTGATATCAAAAAGGACGATTTTATTGACAATATTCTAAAGGTGATGGAGACAGACGGTAAGCTGTATCATATCACTCCAACATTCGGCGTAAATGTGCTGATCGGCAAAACTTCTGATATCGGCGGCAGAGATAAATTTACTGTACAGGATCTGATCGATCTGGAACAGTCAAAGGGTGGAGATACGAAGGCATTTTACATGAGATCCAATTCCAGCGTGCTGAATATGATCTGTACAGCAAACTATGAAGATTACATCGACTGGAATACAGGAAAATGCAGCTTTGACAGTGATGAATTCATTAAACTCTTAGAGTATGCAAATACTTATCCGAAGGATGAGGATATCAACTGGGATGAAGATTACGAAAGCCTGCCAACGCAGATCCGTAACGGAAAAGTAATCTTTGCCGATATTTACAG
>DJNY01000024.1:0-8006 GCA_002441865.1 Lachnospiraceae bacterium UBA6452
ATTTGTGCCTTTCTTGGTATGGTATACCCATTTATCGGGAATTATGTTATGATAGAACCTGAAATGGAACAGACGGTTTTTGACTGCGATGTCTGGTTCCGCGGACATTTAACCGTATTTGCACTGCTGCGTGCAGGCTGGGTTATTTTGTTTAACAAAGAAATCAAGTACTTAAAAGATGTAATGAAGCCATCGGGCAAGGAGGATAAATAAGTATGAATAATAATTTTTCAGAAGTCGTAAGTTCCCTGTTGAGCGGTGTTGATAACTTCCTGTCTACAAAAACTGTGGTAGGACAGGCAACACAGATCGGAGACACCATTATTCTGCCACTGGTAGATGTGACATTCGGTGTCGGTGCGGGTGCTGCAGCCGGTGAGCAGAAGAATTCCGGTTTTGGCGGTATTACCGGTAAAATGTCTCCAAGCGCTGTTCTGGTGATCAAGAACGGACAGACAAAGCTTGTCAATGTCAGAAACCAGGATGCAGTGACAAAGATCATTGATATGATCCCTGATCTGGTGGATAAATTTACAGCGCCAAAGGAAGATGCTGATGATATGGTAAGTGATGAAAAAGCACAGGAGATCGCATTCGGACAGGATACACCGTAATCGGCGCAGGGATGTATCGTTTGCCGGGAAAATGACATACTATAATAAAAAGCCGGTGGTTATCTGTTATGAAAAGGATACTCGGCATCTGTTGTTTTGCAGTAGCGCTTGGCATACTGCTCGATCTGTTGATCGGAAATACGCTCGTAGCAGTTATTCTGATCGTACTGTTATTGTTATTGGGATATAATCTGTTCTCCTGCGGATGCTGACAGGAAGCAGACTTATCAGACCGGAGGGAAAGAAGATATGCCGGATCTTATGCAGGAATCGGATGAAAACAAAATAAGAATTGCAAAAGAACTGTTGCTGGAAGAAGCGCACCGCCTGCAGGAAGAACGTTCCGCTTTTGAAAAAGAACGGGATAAAACGATGGAAAAGCTGAAAGAGCAGGAAAGCTTTTTTGATAAAAAGTTTAAGATCCTGGAAATGGGATTTGCACAGCTGGATGCAGACCGCAAGAGCTTTGAAGCGAAGAAACGTGCTTTTGAATACAGCAGACAGTTCTATCAGGAAAAGCAGGAAAAAGAACCGTTTTCGGAACTGGTCGAAGAAGAGGACATGCTGTTTTTCCGTGGTGTGACACATCCACTGGCGCTCAAGAAGCGGTATAAGGATCTGATCAAGATCTATCATCCGGATAATGCTTGCGGAGATAAATGGATCCTGCAGCAGATCAACAAAGAATATGACCGGCTCAAAAATGTGATCACGTATCAGAGAAAAGCGTAGCAGATCATACTTAATTGCAGATATAAGGCATAAAAAAAGGAACCGTACGGTTCCTTTTTTACTGACTCATTATTAAGCTCTTTCCACTTTACCGGATCTTAAACAAGATGTACAAACATGCATTGTCTTTGTAGAACCGTTAACATTACATTTCACATTTTTAACGTTTGAGTTCCAAATGTGGTTGGATCTTCTATGAGAATGGCTTACATTATTACCAAAATGAGCACCTTTGCCACAAACATCACACTTAGCCATGATAGCACCTCCTAAACTGAATAGATTCTAAACTCACAACAAGCTTATTCTATCAGAAAGTTTTTTTAAATGCAATAACAAATTATCCATTTTTTGATCTTTTTTCCTGTTTTTCCATGGAAATTTGATTTTCTGGTTCCCTTTTTCCGAAAAACAGGGTATAATCACTATGATGTCTTTTCCTGTTCGCATTTATGATGCACGGAAGGGCAGACGCAAATAAAAGGAGGATACATGCATGAAGACAATGATGAATACACATCTTGGCAATATCTCTATAGATAGTGATGTAATTGCAAATTACGCAGGAAGCGTTGCAATCGAATGTATCGGCGTCGTTGGAATGGCTAGTGTCAATGTCAAAGACGGTCTGGTTAAATTATTAAAGTTAAACGATTTATCCCGAGGTGTTACAGTACATGTGGATAATGCAGGGCTGACAATCGATTTTCATCTGATCGTAGCATATGGTGTTAATATTCTGGCGGTTTCAGATAATCTGATCAGCAATGTCAAATACAAAGTAGAAGAATTTACGGGCTTTCCGGTTGAAAAGATCAATATATTTGTGGAAGGTGTCAGAGTAATTGACTAGAGGAGGAAAAAGAACGTGTCACGAAATCAATTAGATGCTAAGATGTTTAAAGCAATGTTCTTGGCAGGTGCTAAAAATCTGGAGTCTAAAAAGGAATATATCAACGAACTGAATGTATTCCCTGTCCCGGATGGCGATACCGGTACAAATATGACGCTGACCATTATGTCCGCTGCAAAAGAAGTAGCTGCACTGGATGAAAATGCAACATTAAAAGAACTTTCCAAGGCAATCTCTTCCGGATCCCTCAGAGGTGCCAGAGGTAACTCAGGTGTTATCCTGTCACAGCTTCTGCGTGGACTCTGTAAGGTGATCGGTGCTACAGAAGGCGAGATCACGGTTGATGTACTGGTTGCTGCATTTGAGAAAGCGGTAGAGAGTGCTTATAAAGCAGTTATGAAGCCAAAGGAAGGAACGATCCTTACCGTGGCAAAGGGTGCTTATGAAAAAGCGGCTGAATATGCAGGCACAGAAGATATGGATGTGTTTATCGATGCGATCATCGTGTATGCACAGGAAGTGCTGGATAAAACACCGGATATGCTTCCTGTTCTGAAACAGGCAGGTGTAGTGGATTCCGGCGGACAGGGTCTTCTGGAGGTACTGAAAGGTGCGCAGAAGGCGTTCCGCGGCGAAGAACTGGATCTGAGCATCGATATGACCAAAACACCGGTAAAACGCAATAATATCGATACATCCGATGTAGAGACATCTGATATCAGATTCGGATACTGTACAGAGTTTATCGTGCTGCTTGGCAATAAAACATTTACTGCAAAACAGGAACAGGATTTTAAATCTTATCTGGAGTCTATCGGAGATTCTATCGTGCTTGTTGCAGATGATGATGTCGTTAAGGTACATGTACATACCAACGACCCGGGTCTTGCGATCCAGCGGGCGCTGACGTATGGTGCACTTTCCAATATGAAGATCGACAATATGCGTTTAGAGCACGAAGAGAAGCTGTTTAAGGAAGCTGAGAAGAAAGAAGCCGCAAAGCCGGCGCAGCCACAGAAAGAATATGGTTTTATCAGTGTTTCCATCGGAGAAGGCTTAAATGAGATATTTAAAGATCTTGGTGTGGATAAAGTCATTGCAGGCGGACAGACGATGAATCCGAGTACAGAAGACATTCTCGGTGCGATCGATGAAGTCAATGCAAAAACGATTTATGTATTCCCGAATAATAAAAACATTGTCATGGCTGCCAATCAGGCGCGCGATCTGACAGAAGACAAAGAGATCATTGTCGTACCGAGTAAGAATATCCCACAGGGTATAGCAGCGATCATCAACTTTATGCCGGATATGTCAGGTGAAGAAAACCTGAAAAATATGTGTGCTGAAATGGAAAATGTCAGCACAGGTCAGGTAACATATGCAGTACGTGATACAGAGATTGACGGAAAGACTATCAAAGAAAACGATATTATGGGTATCGGTGACAAGACGATCCTGGCAGTCGGCTCCAAGATCGCAGATACAACACTTGAAATGGTTGCTGAAATGATGAAGGAAACAGATGCAGAGCTTCTGAGCGTATATTATGGCGAGGATATCAAGAAAGAAGAAGCGGAAGAACTGCAGAAAGCGCTGGAAGAAGCATATCCTGACTGCGATGTGGAACTGCAGTATGGTGGTCAGCCGATCTATTACTATGTGATCTCAGCCGAATAAGGAATAGAAATGGATTTAACAAAGTCTGTTATGGAATTAAAGGGCATCGGTGAAAAAAACGCTGCCCTTTTTCATAAACTGAATATTGAGACGGTAGAGGATCTTCTTTATCATTTTCCAAAGTCTTATGAAAGTCTGCCTCCGGTCATGTCAGTGCAGGAAGCAAAAGAGCAGCAGATCTCAGATCCTTCCATTCTGGCTGCAGTAAAAAGCACGCCTGTTCCTGTGCATGTCAGGAACCTGTCTATCCTGAAGCTGCAGGCAGAGGATGAGAAGGGGGCACTTCTTCAGATCTCGTTTTTTAACATGCCTTATCTGAAAAATACACTGAAAGCAGGAACACAATACGTTTTTCACGGGGCGGTCCAGGAAAAGGGCGGCGCTCTTTTTATGAGCCATCCAAAGCTTTATCAGCCGGTGGAATACCAGAAGCTGCAAGGACAGCTGCTGCCTGTTTATGCCAGGACAAAAGGATTGACCAATCAGTCGATCTCCAAGTATGTCCGGCAGGTGCTGGAAAATATGCCGGATCTCCCGGAAACGCTTCCGCCGGATCTTTGTGAAAAGTATCATTTTTGTTCCGCGAAGGAAGCCTTATATACAATTCATTTTCCGCAAAATACAGAAAGTCTTGCAAACGCCAGAAAACGCTTTTCTTATGAAGAGTTTTTGCTGTTCTTACTTTCCATGAAACTGCAGCAGGCAGGAATAGAGCATAAAAATGCCTGCCCGATGATTGAAACGGCGGATCCGGAAAGACTGTTGGAACAGCTTCCTTATGAACTGACTGCATCCCAGAAAGAAGCATATGCCGGCTTAAAAGAAGAAATGCTGCAGGGGACATGTATCAACAGGCTGTTGCAGGGGGATGTCGGAAGCGGCAAAACGATCATTGCGGTGCTTGTGATGCTGCTCTGTGTTTCCAACGGCTATCAGGCGGCCATGATGGCGCCTACGGAAGTGCTTGCCGTGCAGCATTATGAAATGCTCTGTAATATGACAAAGCAGTATGGCCTTGCATTTCGTCCCGCACTTCTGGTAGGTTCCCAGACCGCAAAACAGAAACGGGATATTTACGAAAAGATCGCAGACGGCAGTCTGAATGTCGTGATCGGAACGCATGCGGTCATTCAGGATAATGTTATATTTAAAAATCTGGCACTTGTGATCACGGACGAACAGCACAGATTCGGTGTCCGGCAGCGAGAAACACTTTCTGACAAAGGAAACGGGATGGCACATACGATCGTCATGAGTGCAACGCCGATCCCCCGTTCTCTGGCGATCATATTATACGGTGATATGGAAGTGACACAGCTGAAGGAGCTTCCGGCGAAAAGACTGCCGGTCAAAAACTGCGTGGTCAACCAGAGCTACAGGCAGACTGCCTACCAGTTTATGCAAAAAGAAGTCGATGCAGGACACCAGGTTTATATCATCTGTCCGATGGCAGAGCCGGGGGTTATGGATGGACTTGAAAATGTAGTAGACTATTCCAGAACGATACAGGCATATTTTTCGCCGCAGACAAGAATTGCCTATCTGCACGGCAAAATGCGTCCGAAGTTGAAAAATGAGATCATGACAAGATTTGCGGCGGGAGAGATTGATATTCTCGTTTCCACAACGGTGATCGAGGTGGGGATCAATGTGCCGAATGCAACTGTTATGATGGTCGAAAATGCAGAGCGGTTCGGGCTTGCAACCCTGCATCAGATCCGTGGCAGGGTCGGCAGATCCGATCTGCAGTCTTACTGTATTTTCATGGAAACGGCAGAAAAGAAAAAGCAGAATGAAAGACTGGCGATCTTAAACAGAACCAATGACGGCTTTGAGATTGCGAATGCCGATCTGAAGCTGCGTGGCCCGGGTGATTTTATGGGTATCCAGCAGAGCGGTGCGTTTGCTTTCCGTTTTGCGGATGTTTATCAGGACAGTGCCCTTTTGATGGATGCGGCGGCGGATGCTGCCAAAATTTTGAAAAGTAACTCTTTACTTCTTTCGGATTCTCATTTACCATTAAAAAGGAAATTGGAAAGCTATCAGACGCATGGATATCTGCATGTTTTATAAAGCCTTTCCGGTTCAAATAGGGAGGAAATGAAATTGAAGAAGATTGCAATAATGACGGACAGCAACAGCGGCATTACCCAGAAGGAAGCGGCAGGGCTTGGTATCTCCGTATTACCAATGCCGTTCATGATCAATGACACAACATATTTTGAGGATATCAACCTGACGCAGGAGCATTTTTATGAATTTCTGGAAAATGATGCGGTCGTATCGACTTCACAGCCGTCGCCGGATTCTCTGATCCATATGTTTCATAAGCTTCTGGCGGAATATGATGAGGTGGTGCATATCCCGATGTCAAGCGGGCTTTCCGGAAGCTGTCAGACAGCCTGTATGCTGGCACAGGAGCCGGAATTTGCCGGAAAAGTATTTGTGGTGAACAATCAGCGTATTTCCGTTACGCAGACCCAGTCTGTGCTTGATGCCATGGAGCTTGCAAAAAAAGGCTATGACGGCGCACAGATCAAAAAGATACTGGAAGAGGATAAGTTCAATTCCAGCATCTATATTATGCTGGATACCCTTTTTTATCTGAAAAAGGGTGGCAGGATCACACCTGCGGCTGCTGCACTCGGTTCCCTGTTAAAATTGAAACCGGTATTGCAGATCCAGGGCGAAAAGCTGGACGCATTTGCAAAAGCCAGGACAAAGTCCGCAGGTAAGTCCATGATGCTGCAGGCGATCAGGAATGATATTGAAAACCGCTTCGGCGGTTTTAATGAGAGTGCAAAAGAGCGTATAACGCTGCATATCGCTTATACAAAAGACAAAAAGGAAGCAGAGCTCTGGAAGCAGGAAGTTATGGAAGCATTTCCGGGCTTCCGCCTTATGATGGCGCCGCTTTCTTTAAGCGTGGCCTGTCATATCGGCCCGGGCGCACTTGCGCTTGCCTGCACACAGGATCTTGTCGTGCAGTAGAATAATTGTAAAGAGGAAGTTAGTATGCCAAAAGAGACATATAATGCAGAAAATATAACGGTGCTGGAAGGACTGGAGGCAGTCCGTGTCAGACCGGGTATGTATATCGGTAGTGTATCAACAAAAGGTCTGAACCATCTGATCTATGAGATCGTGGATAATGCAGTGGATGAGCATCTTGCCGGTTATTGCAGTGAAATACATGTATATCTGGAAAAGGATGGTTCCGTGACTGTGGAGGATAACGGCCGTGGTATTCCGGTCGATCTGCACGAGAAAGGGATCAGTGCGGAGCGTCTTGTTTTTACAACGCTGCATGCGGGCGGTAAATTTGACGATTCCGCCTATAAGACAAGCGGTGGTCTGCACGGCGTCGGTTCTTCGGTCGTCAATGCACTTTCCGTCTGGATGAAGGTGCGGATCAAACGCGGCGGACATATTTATGAAGATGCCTATGAGCGCGGTATTCCGACTGTGGAGCTGCAGAACGGACTTTTGCCGGTTGTCGGAAGAGCAAAAGATACCGGAACGAGCATTCAGTTTATGCCGGATGATGAGATCTTTGACCATACTGTTTTCAAAGCGGAAGAAGTCAAAAACCGTCTGCATGAAACGGCTTATCTGAATCCTGCCCTGACGATCTATTTTGAAGACCGGAGAGGCAGTGAAGTAGAGGGCATTACCTACCACGAGCCGGAAGGTATCGTAGGCTTTGTCAAAAGCATCAATCAGAAAAAAGATACCGTGCATGATGTCATCTATATCAAAGGTGAGAGCGAAGGGATTACCGTAGAAGTCGCTTTCCAATATGTGAATGAGTTCCATGAAAACGTCATGGGATTTTGCAATAATATTTTCAACGCAGAGGGCGGAACACATCTGACCGGTTTTAAGACGAGCTTTACAACGGTCATCAACAGTTATGCCCGTCAGCTCAATATCTTAAAGGACAAGGATGCGAATTTCACAGGTCCCGATGTCCGTAACGGTATGACAGCGGTTGTTTCCATCAAGCATCCGGATCCGCGGTTTGAAGGACAGACCAAAACAAAGCTGGATAACCAGGATGCTGCAAAGGTCGTTTCCAAGGTTGTCGGGGAAGAGATCACAAGATATTTTGACCGCAATCTGGAAAC
>DJNY01000024.1:8184-15406 GCA_002441865.1 Lachnospiraceae bacterium UBA6452
GAGATCTTTATCGTCGAGGGTGATTCCGCCGGCGGTTCTGCAAAAATGGCAAGAAACCGCCTTTATCAGGCAATCATGCCGATCCGCGGCAAGATCTTAAATGTGGAAAAAGCAAGTATTGACAAGGTACTTGCCAATGCTGAGATCAAGACGATGATCAATGCGTTCGGCTGTGGTTTTTCGGAAGGCTATGGCAATGATTTTGATATTACAAAGCTTCGTTATGACAAGATCATCATTATGGCGGATGCGGACGTGGACGGTGCGCATATCTGTACACTGCTTCTGACACTGTTTTACCGTTTTATGCCGGAACTGATCGCGGAAGGACATGTATATATTGCGATGCCGCCGCTTTACAAAGTGATCCCGGCAAGAGGAAAAGAAGAATATCTGTATGACGACAAGGCGCTTGCCAGATACAGAAAAACACATAAAAGCAGTTTTACCCTGCAGCGTTACAAAGGTCTGGGTGAAATGGATGCCCAGCAGCTCTGGGAAACAACACTGGATCCGGAAACCCGGTATTTAAAACGGGTGGAGATCGATGACAGTTTCCTGGCAGACAGAGTCACGGAAAAACTGATGGGAACGGATGTAGTGCCGCGTAAGGCATTTATTTATGAACATGCGGAAGAAGCATTATTAGACTTTTAACCAAAGGAAGGACTTACATGAGCGAAAAAATCATACAGACGGAATATTCGGAGGTTATGGAAAAAAACTATATCGATTATGCGATGTCTGTTATCATTGCAAGAGCTCTGCCGGACGTCAGAGACGGTCTGAAGCCGGTACAGAGAAGAACCCTGTACGATATGCAGGAGCTGGGGATCCGATATGATAAGCCGTATCGTAAATCCGCCCGTATTGTCGGTGATACAATGGGTAAATATCATCCGCACGGAGACAGCTCCATCTATGACGCACTTGTTGTCATGGCACAGGATTTTAAGAAAGGACTTCCTCTGGTAGACGGGCATGGTAACTTCGGTTCAATCGAAGGAGACGGTGCTGCTGCCATGCGTTATACGGAAGCCAGACTGCAGAAGATCACACAGATTGCCTTTCTGGAAGATCTGGATAAAGACGTTGTGGATTTCATGCCAAACTTTGACGAGACGGAAAAAGAGCCTGTCGTACTGCCGGTCAAGATCCCCAATATTCTTGTAAACGGTGCAGAAGGTATTGCGGTCGGTATGGCGACCAGTATTCCACCACATAATTTAGGGGAAGTGATCGATGCGGCAAAAGCCTATATGCGCAATGAGGAAATTTCCACACGGGAGCTTCTGCATTACCTGAAAGGCCCCGATTTCCCGACCGGCGGCATAGTATGTAATAAAGATGATCTGGTTTCCATTTATGATACCGGAAGCGGAAAGCTCAGACTCCGCGGCAAAGTGGATATTGAAAAGGGAAAAGCAGGCAAGACCAATGTTGTGATCTCCGAGATCCCATATACAATGATCGGAATGGGCATTTCCAAATTCCTGCTTGATGTAGCTGCCTTATCCGAGACGAAAAAGACAAACGATATTGTGGATATCACAAACCAGTCCTCCAAAGACGGTATCCGTATTGTGATCGAGCTGCGCAAAGATGCGGATGTGGATCACTTCATCAGTATGTTATACAAGAAGACCAAGCTGGAAGACACCTTTGGTGTCAATATGCTGGCGGTTGCAGACGGCAGACCGGAAACAATGGGGCTGAAATCGATCCTGAAGCATGTCATCGACTTCCAGTTTGAGGTCAATACAAGAAAATACAACAATCTTCTGCAAAAGGAAAAAGAAAAGAGAGAGGTACAGGAAGGTCTGATCAAGGCATGCAGCGTGATCGATCTGATCATTGAGATACTGCGCGGTTCCAAAGACCGGGCAATGGCGAAGAAGTGTCTGGTCGAAGGTGACACAACAGGGATCCAGTTTAAATCCAGAGAATCCCGCATCATGGCAGAACAGCTCAAGTTCACCGAAAGACAGGCAAATGCCATTCTGGAAATGCGTCTGTATAAGCTGATCGGACTGGAGATTGAAGCCCTCATCAAAGAACATGATGAGACAATGGCAAATATTTACCGCTATGAGGATATTTTATCCAGTCATGATTCCATGACTATGGTGATCGAATCAGAGCTTGACGATCTGAAGAAAGAATTCGGCAGAAAACGAAGAACTGTGATCGAAAATACAGAGCAGACCGTTTATGTGGAAAAGAAGATGGACGAAATGGATGTCTGCTTCCTGATGGATCGTTTCGGCTATGCCAAGACGATCGATCTGCCGACCTTTGAACGGAACAAAGAGGCTGTACTTGCGGAAAATAAATATGTCTTCACCTGTAAAAACACTGGTAAGATCTGTATCTTCACCGATCTGGGGCAGCTTTACACCGTCAAGGTATCCGATCTGCCATTCGGAAAATTCCGTGACAAAGGAATTCCGATCGATAACGTCAGCGGCTATGATACGGCAAAGGAACGGATCATCTGTGCTGCCAGCCAGTCAGAGCTGAATCTGTACAGGATCGCTTTTGTAACGGAACAGGCAATGCTGAAGATCGTAGACGGCGGTGAATTTGATGTCAGCAAACGGAGCGTGGCAGCCACCAAGCTGCAGGACGATGACCGTGTTCTGCTTGTTGAAGTGATCAAAGACCAGCGCAACATGATCCTGCAGAGCAAAGAGGGATATTTCCTGCGTTTTGCACTGGAAGAGATACCGGACAAAAAGAAAAATGCGATCGGTGTCAGAGGCATGAAATTGGGCACCGGAGATCTGCTTGAGGAAGCCTATCTGACACAGGCAATTTCTGACCGTAGCATCGTCTACAGGGAAAAGACGATCGAACTGAATAAATTAAAGCTGGGCAAACGTGACACAAAGGGTGTCAAAGTCCGGGTATAAAAGGAGGAATCATATGCGAGTTATAGCAGGAAGCGCAAGGCGGCTTCTGTTAAAGGCACCGCTTGGTGACAACACAAGACCGACAACAGACCGTATCAAGGAAACTTTATTCAATATGATACAAAATGAAGTACCGGGCAGTGTGTTCCTGGATCTTTTTGCGGGAAGCGGTGCGATCGGTATTGAAGCACTCAGCCGCGGAGCCGGTTATGCGGTTTTTGTGGAAAATGATAAAAATGCCCTGACCTGTATTGAGGAAAACCTGAAGCACACAGGGCTGGATGATAAGGCGGGCATTTATAAGCAGGATGTGTTTGTCAGCCTGCAGTCACTGGAATATAAATATGAATTCGACATTGTTTTTATGGATCCGCCGTATGATAAAGAACTAGAACGCCGTGTGCTGGAATACCTGACGATGTCAAAGCTGATCCATGAGGATACTCTGATCATTTTTGAAGCATCTCTGGATACGGATATTTCTTATCTGGAGGATCTTGGGTATGAACTGATCAAAGAGAAAAAATATAAGACAAACAAGCATGTCTTTGTGCAGAGGAGCAAAAGATGAGTAGCAAAGCAATTTATCCGGGCAGCTTTGACCCGATGACCTACGGACATATGGATATCATCCGCAGATCTGCTGAAATATTTGACGAATTAACGGTAAGTGTACTAAATAATGTAAATAAAACTGCATTGTTTTCTGTAGAAGAACGTGTTAATATATTGAAAGAAGCGACAAAAGACATTAAAAACGTGAAAGTAGAGAGCTTTCAGGGACTTTTGATCGATTATGCACGTTCTAAAGATATTCATGTTGTGATCAGGGGACTGAGAGCGATCACAGATTTCGAATACGAACTTCAGATTGCACAGACGAACCGGAAATTATCAGGTGAAACACTTGATACAATGTTTCTGACTACATCTCTGGAATATGCCTATCTCAGTTCTTCCAGTGTGAAAGAGATTGCGAGCTTCGGCGGTAATATTGAAGCGTGCGTTCCGGATTTTGTCGCAAAACAGATTTATGACAAATATAAGGTGGCAGATAAGATTTAGTAAGGAGAATCGTTATGAGTACAAAAATCGAACAGTTGATTGATGAGATCGAAGACTATATTGAAAATTGTAAATACGTTCCGTTATCCAATAATATGATCAAGGTCAACAAAGATGAGATCGAAGAGCTTCTTCGTGATCTCAGAATGAAGACACCGGATGAAATCAAGCGGTATCAGAAGATCATCAGCAATAAAGAAGCAATCTTAAATGATGCCAGACAGAAAGCGGAAGCACTGATCAATGAAGCTGCCATCCATACAAATGAGCTGGTCAGCGAGCATGAGATCATGCAGCAGGCACATGCACAGGCACAGGAGATCGTCGAGCTTGCCACACAGCGTGCGCAGGAGATCTTAGATAAGGCAACAACAGAAGCAAACGAAATGAGAGCTGCTGCGATCAGTTATACCGATGATAATCTTGGCAATGTAGAAGATATCTTATCCCATTCGATCGATATTGCGGCTTTCAACTACGAAAAGCTGATGACACAGCTGCAGGACTGCATTACGATCATCCAGAACAACAGGGCACAGCTGTATCCGGTTGATGAAATGGCACAGGTAGAGGCAGACAATAAAGCATCTGCTCCCGCAAAAACGACAGATAACGGCCCACAGCCTATGTAATTAACGAAACAGAATATAAGAAACGATCACAGATATGCTGCATAGCAAAAGCTTGTGCAGCATATATTTTTTGCCCGAAAACGGTGTGTTCTGAAAAAGAGCCGTTGTCTGGAAGAAACAGCTCAGGCCGCCGAAAGCAAGACAGGCATGTGCCAGAACGATCGTCAGAATTGTGGACGGTACAAGCGCTTTGATACACAACAGACCGCCTGATATTTCAAGAACACTCTGTCCGGCAAGATAAAGACCTGGCTGTTTTGAAAACAAAAGCTCCGGCAGAATACGGAGTGCATTAAAGAAGATCATATAACCGCCCAGAACAGTGATCTGCGTCAGCGCAGAAGAGATCGCATCCGGCAGGCACTGCAGCAGCGGCTTCATGACAGACGGTTCTGCCCGCTGCGCCGTAAGCTCCCTGTCCAGAACACGGCGATACATGGTATGACGCAGGAAAAGCCCATATAAAAGAGGCAGACCGTACATAACAAACAAGGACTTGCCTACAGAGGGCGTCGGACAGATCTGCCCGAGAACAAAGCCACAGAAATATGCAGGCCCGATGTTGTTGGTAAAGCTGAGCAGATATTCTGAGTTAGCTTTGGACAACCTGCCGCGCCGGTACAGATCTACAACACATTTTGCGCCCAGCGGAAAGCCGCACAGGAATCCGAAAAAGAGAACAAAGTAAGCATCTGCGGTATTACGGAACGGTTTCAGGAAAAAGGAAAATGGCTTCATGAACCAGTAGGAAAGTCCGGTGGAGATCAGCAGATTCAAAAGAACCATAAACGGAAACAGTGACGGGATCATGTTCAGATACCATGTGTTAAGCCCGATATAGGCAAACTCAGCTGTTTTTTTGCTGTTACATAAAATACAGACAAGCAGCAGAAACAGAAAGCATACGGTCAGAAGGTTTTTCTGTGAAATTTTCATAAACCACTCCATAAATCAAATAAAATAGTGTATACTAAAATAGTATTTTTATGAGTAAAAAATATGCAATAGGATGAATCAGATGAGACTGGATAAATGGCTGGCAGATGCCGGCGTCGGTACAAGAAGTGAAGTAAAAAATTACATCCGGAAAAAGCAGATACAGGTCAATGATCTGACTGTAACAGATCCCGGCTTTCAGGTAACGGAGCAGGACAGCATCTGTTATCAGGGCAGGCAGATCAGACAGCCTGGCAATGTCTATTATATGTTTCACAAGCCGGCAGGTTGTGTCAGTGCAACGGAAGACGCCGGCAGGACAGTGCTTGATTATTTCCCGGAAGCGGAAAGAAAGCATCTGATCCTCTGTGGCAGACTGGATAAGGATACGGAAGGCTTTCTGATCGTAACAAATGACGGTGCTTTTTCGCATCGGCTGATGAGCCCGCGCCACCATGTGGACAAGACCTATTATTTTGAAGCGGAAGGGCTTCTGGCAGAAGATGCCGAAAAGCAGGTGTTGCAGGGTATCGATATCGGGGACGAAAAGCCGACACTACCCGCTCAGCTTGCGATTTCGGAGGCAGATCAGGAAAAGCAGACAGTCTGCGGGACGATCATTTTGCAGGAAGGGCGTTACCATCAGGTAAAACGCATGCTTTTAAAGCTGGGCGTGAAAGTGACCTATTTAAAGCGGACTGCGATCGGAAGCGTTTTGCTGGATCCGTCGCTTGCAAAGGGCGCCTACAGAGCACTGACAGAAGAAGAACTGAAACAACTGACAGGTGAGGATAATAATGAATGACTTTTTGCCGGTTTCCAGAGAAGATATGGAAAAGGCGCATATCAGACAACTTGATTTTATATATGTAACAGGAGACGCTTATGTGGATCACCCATCCTTTGGGGTGGCGATCATTTCAAGAGTGCTGGAGGCACATGGCTATTCCGTCGGCATTATCGCACAGCCCGACTGGAAGGATGATGCCAGCATCCGCATTTTAGGAGAGCCAAGGCTCGGCTTTTTGGTCAGTGCGGGAAATATGGATTCCATGGTAAATCACTACTATGTTTCCAAAAAGCACAGGCAGACAGATTCCTACACACCGGGCGGAAAGCCCTATCACAGACCGGATCACGCCACGATCGTATACGGGAATCTGATCCGCCGCTCCTACAAAAAGACACCGATCATCATCGGCGGGATCGAAGCGAGCCTGCGCAGGCTTGCCCATTACGATTACTGGTCAAATTCCTTTAAACGTTCCGTACTGCTGGACAGCGGTGCAGATCTGATCTCCTATGGCATGGGTGAAAAATCCATTGTGGAGATCGCGGATGCACTGGCATCCGGCATGGATGTCTCCGACATTACGTATGTCAGAGGAACCGTATTCAAAGCCCGTAACAAAAACAGCTTTTATGATGAGATCTATCTGCCGTCTTACGAAGAAATGAAGGCAGATAAAAAGCTGTATGCCCAGAGCTTTAAGATCCAGAATGACAACACCGATCCGTTTACCGGAAAAATGCTGGTGGAAGCGTATCCGCACGAGGTATATGTCGTGCAGAATCCGCCTGCAATGCCTCTTTCCCAGAAAGAGATGGATGATATTTATGCACTGCCTTACACAAGGCGCGCCCATCCAAGTTACGATGCTTTAGGCGGCGTTCCTG
>DJNY01000213.1 GCA_002441865.1 Lachnospiraceae bacterium UBA6452
AGATATCGTTAAATACGACTTTACTGGAATTATTATTGTGAAGTAACTTCCCGATCTTTCTGGTTTTATCCAATAACTGTACACTGCTCATTTTCATTCCCTCTTGCTCTTATCATTCGCACCCGGATCATTCTGTCATACAGTGCCTGCGCATATAATATTCAGAATTTATATGTATAATAACACAAATTGTCCGATTTTACAATAAAATCGGACAATTACATCTTAGAATCTTATGCTTCTTTTGTTTCTTTCTTTTCTTTATAGCCACATCCCTCTGCAGAACAAACAAGCTGATTTCCCTTTTCTACAAGTACATTTCCGCATTTTGGGCAAAGCTTATTGCTCGGACGCTGCCATACCATGAAATCACAGGCCGGATTATCCTCGCAGCCGTAATAGCGTCTGCCCTTCTTCGTTTTGCGGATGACCACCTCTTTACCGCACTTCGGACATTTCACACCGATCTTCTCCAGATACGGCTTGGTATTGCGACACTCCGGGAAGCCCGGACATGCCAGAAATTTACCGTGCGGGCCATATTTAATAACCATCTGTCTGCCACACCGGTCACAGACAACATCCGAAACCTCGTCCTCAATCTTGACAGATTCCAGTTCCTTTTCTGCTTTTTCTACCGCTTCATGCAGATCCGGATAGAAATTGGAAACAACAACTTTCCAGTTGACACCGCCTTCTTCTATCGAATCAAGCAGTGATTCCATATTCGCCGTGAAGCTGACATCTACAATACTTGGGAAGGCTTTCTTCATAATATTGTTGACTGCTTCTCCCAGCTCTGTTACATACAGATTCTTTGCTTCCTTTACAATATATCTTCGGGCAAGGATCGTTGTGATCGTCGGTGCATACGTACTCGGTCGTCCGATTCCCTGTTCCTCCAATGTCCTGACAAGACTTGCTTCCGTATAATGTGCAGGCGGCTGTGTAAAATGCTGCTTACTGTCAAAACTTTCCCAGGAAAGCTTTGTATTCTGATCCAGACTGCCCAGCATCTTATTTCCTTCTGCCTTTTCATCCTCTTCCTGTGTATAAACACTCATAAAACCGTCAAATTTCACTTTGGAAGCCGCTACCGTGAAACGATATCCGTTTGCATCGATCTTTACGGAAGTTGTCTCATAGACTGCAGATGCCATTCTGCTTGCAGTAAAACGCTTCCAGATCAGCTGATACAGTCTGAACTGTTCACGTGACAACGAATCCTTGATCTCAGACGGAACACGTTCAATATCCGTCGGTCGGATCGCTTCATGTGCATCCTGGATCTTTTTGCCTTCCTTCTCCTTGGTATGCACATCAGCCGCATATTCACTACCATAATTTTCCAGAATAAACTTATGGCTCATCGCCTCAGCCTCTTCCGATACGCGGGTAGAATCCGTACGCAGATACGTGATCAGACCGATCGTACCACTGCCCTTGATCTCCACACCTTCATATAACTGCTGCGCAATACGCATGGTTTTCTGCGTTGAGAAATTCAGCACCTTGCTGGCTTCCTGCTGCAGTGTGGACGTTGTAAAAGGAAGCGGTGCTTTCTTCACGCGTTCGCCCTTCCTGACATCCGTCACCTGATAGACTGCGCCTTTCAGGTCATTCTCTATTTTCTCCATTTCTTCCTTAGAAGAAATCGTCATCTTTTCTTTTGTTGTTCCGTAAAAATGTGCAGTGAGCGGTTTCTTTTCTCCCGGAACGGAAAGCAGTGCATCCACTGTCCAGTATTCCTCCGGAATAAATGCATTGATCTCATCTTCCCTGTCGCAGATGATACGCAGCGCGACAGACTGCACACGGCCTGCGGAAAGTCCTCTCTTTACCTTTGCCCACAGAAGCGGCGAAATCTGGTAACCTACCATACGGTCAAGTACACGACGCGCCTGCTGTGCATCTACCAGTCCCATATCGATCTCACGCGGATGCTTCAGCGATTCCTTGACTGCATTCTTTGTGATCTCATTGAAGGTAATACGATAAACCTTTTTATTCTCCAGTTTCAGTGCAATATATAAATGCCATGAAATAGCCTCTCCCTCGCGGTCAGGGTCAGTTGCGAGATAAATCTTATCCGCTTTCTTCACTTCCTTACGAAGTGCTGCTAAAATATCGCCCTTGCCACGGATCGTAATATACTTTGGCTCAAAGCCATGCTCAATATCAATTCCCATCTGGCTCTTAGGCAGGTCTCTGACATGCCCGTTACTCGCCATTACCTCATAATTGCTGCCCAAAAACTTTTTAATTGTCTTCACCTTTGCCGGTGATTCCACAATAACCAAATACTTTGCCATACTGCTTCCCCTAGCGTCCTGTAATAATCGTTTCAAACTATACACTAAAAAAATGAATGTGTAAAGGATTTTTTCCGTTTGCAGCATTTTCGGCATCTTTTTTGACAAATCCGGCTAAAAAGGGAAGGCTGTTCGCCTTCCCTTCTGTGTTATTGATTTTCAATTAGTCAAGATCCAAGAGATCTGTTTTGGTTACCGTGAGTTCCTGATATCCCAGTTCCGGAACTACCGTTGTCGTTGTTTCACCTGTTGTAGATGAAACAGAATTGATCGTTGTCTGTGCTTCCAGATAAATTGTAAATTCACCGGTCGTATTCAGATAGGAAAGCGGTAAGTAGAATCCATACGTTGTCATACTTTCCAGATTCGATACTTTTCCGTTTGCATCTCTTGCGATCTCTGTATTCAGCTGATTATTTGCCACTGAATAAGTTTTGATCACCTTTGAAATATTCACAACCGGAACCGCCACTTTGTTGATAACCTTCTCCTCTACCTTCACAGCGGAATTATCATTCAGTGTAACAACATCATCCTTCTTCATTCCATCCAATCGCAGATAATACTGGATTGCCATATATTTCGTTCCTCTGACAAAGTTTGTATCATTCAGTCTGAAGAAGATTGGTGTTCCGGCTGATGATGCGTCCACACCTGCATTTATATTCGGATCCACAAACTGATACTTCCTTACTCCGTTGGAATTTGTCAGAATAGAGGAATCTATTGCCGTTGTTCCGTCCGGATTTGTCACATTCTTATCATAAGGTATTGATACACTTGTGATTGGTGCTGCATTTTGATCCGGTGTTTCAAAGAAGCCTACAGACGGCTCTGTATAGCTTGCTGTGAATGATGCAAATAAGGTATTTACAAATAACTGTGCTTCCGTTTCAGATGCATTTGTCAATGAAGAATGTCCTGCACCTGTATATGTAATATTACCCTTATTGTAAATATAATATCCGTCAGATGCCATCGGACCACCGACATTATCTGCATATGGGTCAAAGTTATGACCGTTTCCGCCTAATGTATACCATACTACGACATCTGATTCTCCATCACCATCATCATCTGTATCCATATCCAGCTGGAAATACTGGGAATGTGTAGATGTTACCTTAAACTGATCCGGTAATACATATGGATAAACTGTAAGCTGGCCTTCATTTAACTTATTTACTGTATAAGAATCTGCTCCGTTTTCATTATTGTCTCTGTTTGCCTTATTAGAGTTGATCCAGTACTTATCACCTGTACTGTTCATAAAACGGGCAGCTGTTGTATCATTGACACCCTGTGTTGTCCTTAATACCGTCTGACGGCCTTTACCAGGCTGATATGCTACCGTTTTACCAGTTGCTTCTATTGTCATGATCTCATCCGCATTTGCCGCTCTTGTATAATCATTGGAGGAATGCAGATATTTGGCGCCATTCGAAGAAGTTGCCGCATTTACCAGCTCTTTCACAGTAATCTTTGTTCCATCTGACTCTGCAATAATATTCTGTGTCATGCCATAACGATCCATGCCTACAATATTACGCAGTCTTTTTGCCTGTTTGTAGTTTGAGAAGAACATGATAAAGTCATGTGTTAAAAGCGTAGGTTTTCCACTTTCCATATAACTTTCTACTGCTGCAATTGCATCATCACTTGAGAAATTGGCAAAGTTATCACCAAATCCAAGCACTAACATATTCGCGCCATATACACCTTCTTTTGTTACCTTATCGTCTTTGTCTTTTTCCGGTGCTGTGATTTCAATTGAATTGAAGTAATCAAGCGCATATTCTTTCAGGCTTTTCTTTGTTGCTGTATTGCCATTCGCATCTGTTGATGCTGACGCTGCATAAGCACTGTATTTTGCAGTAAAGTCATTTTCAAACTCACTGACTGTCATAGTCTTGATCTCTACCGTATATCCCGGTACATTTTGCAGATACTTACCGAATTTGGAATTCGGATCAGCCAGCTGTGCTTCCAGATTCAGATTAGAACCTGTATTGTTCGTCAGCTGCAGTATCTTACAGATCTTATCTTCTCCTGTGATATTAGCTGCCAGCGTATAGCCTTCTGCTGAATCATGTGCGTTCTGGTACTGATAAGACTGTACATCCAGCTTCCACTTCAGAAGTCCGCTGTATTCATTGGAAATATCACGTTTTAATACGTATTCTACATCTTTATTCAGAACATAATTGCCATCTGCGTTCTTTTCAGCTTCAGCACCTGTTCCTTTTACTGTTACCACAATATCCTTGATATCTTCCGTTGTGCTGGAATATTTACCATCATTATTGATATCGATATATAAATGTGGCTGGTATGTTGCATTCATGGTCGGATCAGAGCTGTCTGATGCAATGTTGAACTCAAATGTCATCGTTCTGCTTCCATCCGCATTCTGCTCTAAATATTTTACCTTATCCGGATCGATAACCTCAGAATTCTGCTTTCTCTCATACATATATTCCTGTGGCTGGCTGTCTACAGTCAGTACAAGTTTTTCTGTTGCGACATATGTATTGATCAGATCTTTTTCAATGCTCTTCGCTTCGATCATGCTTGTGCTGATCATATTCTCATATTTTGTATATGGAGTTGATCCGCTGTTGTCTTCGTACTGACCTGTTGTTGTATTATAAAGCTTACCACAACCGAACATCAGAAGTTCATACATATTAGAAGCATTATCTACACGTCCATGGTCTCTGTCTGTTTCATTACCATCTGTTACTGCTGTCGGATTCACAACAAGATTATCTTTTGTTGTAACAGGTCCGTACATATCACCCGCAACGATCAGCAGTCCCTTTGCCTCCAGGTAAGCTTCCATCTTCTTTAACTTATTCTTAGTAAGGTCTCTTCCGGCATATCGTGCAATATCCGTATCAGTGTCAAGATATCCCTTTAACTGATTTTTTACTTTAACGGTATCGCCAATATTGTAATATACCATACCGGTCATATACCCGTCATTGTAAACAGGCAGATCCCGATCCACAAATTTTGCCGAATCGTAAATACCGTCTTTTGTATCTCTGGTTTTTACTGAATCTGTGTAGAACAAGCTCTTATTATTGCTTATTCCTGTTTCAGATCCAATATAGATAATATCGTAGTTTTCGATCAGATCATCATTTCGTCCATTGAATTCATCAATTGTCATCGATTCAAATTCAATGTATTTTGCTTTGTCTGCATAAAAAGCGCTCAGATAATTGGATACAAAATCATCTCTGTTTTTCTTATACTCACTATCATCGTCAAAATCACTGTACTCTTCGCTGCCATATTTCTCATTATATAAGAATTTGGTTGTAGGCTCGATTTCCAGAATCTTCAGATTGTTCTTTACCACACTGATGCCGGTGCCATCATTAACAAGAATATACTGGATTGCCACAGCAGGTGTTACATTGGTAGACATAGTGCCTGATGTGGAATTCTTATTTGTGGCATTGATATAACTGATAACTGCACTGAAGCCGCTTGAAGCTACTGCTGCGCTGTATGGGGTATTAAAATCACCGTTTGCAAAATTATCAAGTGCATCAACCAATGATTTTGCTGCAACGAAATCACTCATATGGTGGTTATAGACATACACATTACCACTGACAAAGTTTCCGTTACCGCCTGAAAGAATACTATCCTTCAACTTATTGATAATATCTGTCTTTTTAAACAATCCATCCGGATCCACTAATTCAGATGTTGTCGGATTAAATATTCCTGTATCCTTTGCATCTGTCACAACAGCAGACTGTCCTTCCTGCCAGAGCAGAAGAGCCAGTTTACTGATATTATTGGAAAGTGAAGCATCATAACCTGCGTAGTCCATCATCAATGCTTTGTGATTCTGGATTACCTGATTGTAAAGGTATGCCATGATCACTGTACTCAAATCATTATTTCCCTTTACAAAGCTTTGATAGGTACCATTGATATAGATCAGATCCGCCGAATCAATATCTGCCGTAGTAACCTTTGATGCTGCGACCATCTTATAATCGATCTTCATGTTGGCATATTTTTTATTGCTGCCCAGTACATACTCTTTAAACCAGTCACTGTTATAAAACTTCTTACCCTGTATATCCGTTGCATAGTAAAGTGCCAGATCAGTAATACCATAGTATTCCTGCATGGTAGTCGCTTTTTCGGAACGCTTAAAAGTCAGGTTACCTGTGCCCTGTACCTGTGTGATGTATGGAATACCGTCTGTTGCAGATGTCGGAAGCTGCAGCTTCGTTTCATCAATGTCCGTTACAGGTTCGAGAATTTCTGTTTCTTCAGTTTTTGTACCGACCTGCACATCATTACCACTGACATCTTTTTCCATAACCGGAACTTCATTTGTACTGACCGTAACCAGACAGATCCTGCCGGTGTCATCCAGCTTGTAGCCTTCTCTCAGCTGATAGTCTCCGCCGGATTCTACCATCGTATAAACACCTTTTGCAAAACAATCCTTCTGATCATACATATGTGAAGTCATATTATTGTAATAATCAGAGAAAATTGCCACTTCCGCAAACATCGGGTATTCTGCAATACCTGTGCTGATACCCTGGGAATCCATACCGTTTGGCTTAACCAGACCATACATACGTAACTGATAGATCTGTGATGGATAATCTGCATCATTATATCCGGTAGCCGGGCTTCCGTGTACACCACCAAGTGCTGCATTTGGCAGGCCACCGCCTAGTCCATCTCCGCCTCCGTATCTTCTTCTGTTTGAAGTAGATGAAAAATAACCAAGTTCAGCATGTTTGGATACATTGATCTGCCGCTCATCCGTAAAACTGTATGAACTCTCATCCGGTTCAATTTCCAAGATGGTAAACGTATTACTGTCCTTATATCTGTCGGTAATGGCATCAAATACCTTTGTTGTTGCCTGTACATCCGTAACATTTGTCATGATCTCTCCGGCAAATATAACAGCTGCCATGCAAAAACCTGCCAATCCAACTATTAATTTCTTACTTTTTCCGTTCATTTTCATATGCTCTCCCCACTCGGAAATTTACTTTTATTTCTTCCAGTAATTATAGGTTTTATTATACGTATACGTAGATGATCCATAAATACATTTGTACTTACTGCCATCTTTATAAACCTTTGCTTTTACTGTCTTTCCGGTTGTATCAATACCTGACACTTCTGTAGCCGTACCGGCTGCTGTTCCAACACTTGACGGCCAGCCACCGAATCTGGAATTAGGGCCCGGAATATAAACTCCCTGTCCTTCTACATTCGCAACATATACTTTAAAATCATAATATGCTTTTGCATTTCCGTGTTTTGATACATTATAAAAATCATCTACAGTTGTTCTCACAACCATGTAATCTGCCGGATAATCCTTTGTGGAAGTCTTTGCCTCTATATTGACCGTCATATCGTCTACATAAGTATTGACATCACCATACGCACTTGTCACTGTTGGTGTCAGGTACTTATTCGTTGCTTCCTGTCCTTCCCGGTTCAGATTGCCTGAAAAATCAGTATCGCCTGCTTCCTTTACATAAATACCGAACTGATCTCTCTTGCTGATATTATAGTAAGAAGTATGCACATCCAGATCCGAAGATTTACCTTTCTGGATACAAATTGTACTTGCACCGGTCGGAGAAATTTCAACGCCATGTACCGGATAATGATATACACCATATTCTCTTTCCACGCCATCTACATCAATATACCGCAGATGAATATTGATCTCGAAAGATCCGTAGAATGTCGCTCTCTGCTCACTGGAATACTGGAAAGAATCGTAGTCGATATACAGGCATTGTGAATTCTTATCCCATTTAAATGCCTTACTCGGGTCTACGTCGTAATTACTACCCGGATCAAACCACATATCAAGTACTTTTGCAACTCTGTACTGTCTTTCATTTCCGTTACCCTGCAGTGCAGGAACATTCTTTGTAAAATAATCATTCATATTTACATAGAAACCACGGCTGTGGAAACCATCTCCACCACTGCCCTTTGTCGGTACCACACCAAAAATATAGGAACCTTTTACAGACGGATCAAAATGAGAAGTAGCTTCTATTTTAAATTCCATACTGTTTGTTGCATTACTGCCAAGCGTGATCGTATTGGTCGTTCTTGTCGTCTGTGCATTTGCAATAGCTGCATAACTGCTATCTGTACATTCTGCCCAAGCACCTGTTCCATCTGCGGAACGATAATACAGCTTCCAGTCAAGTGCACTGTTCACATTGTACTGGTCAATGGATGCAATTACAATGACAGTTCCGTTTGGCTGTGCGTATCCTTCTGCCTCCGCAGCCTTGCTTCCACCATATAAAGCAGATTCATATGAAGATTTCCAGGAAGTAATTCCGCTTGAACTGTTGACTCCGATCTTCTTTACAATTCTGAGTTTTACTTTTGCTGTTTTCTTTAAGGACTGCTGTGCTGCTACCACGTCAAGCTCTGTACAGCTTGAATCAATAAAGGACTGGCTTGGATCCATGACCAGTGATGTAGTAGATCCTGTCTCAGCTGACAAGCTGAAAATACTGGTATCTGCCTTGGAAAGGCTCCATGTGCTGTCAGTACTTTCCGGCGTACCTGAATAAATAGGCGTTGCGGTAAAGTCAATCTTCTCATTACCTGTTGTGATCGTATACGGAGAAGCGCTTAAAGTATCCTTATAATATTGAACAGGTTTATTATTGATCACATCAATAAACACAAGCTTCGGTGTCAAAGTAAGAGCTCTGAGCTGCGGATCCTCCGGCTGTGGGTCTTTCGCATCCGGATCTGCATAAGCACGGTTTCTCATCAATACCTGATAATCTCCCACATAACTTCTGCCATTCTTGACATATGTCAGTGAAAAAGAAATCATATTTTCATCTTTTACACGATCGAGTTTTACATCAAACCCTTCAATATACTGCCCAAGTAATGCCTTGGACTCCGCTCCGGTATATGCATTTGCATCATTGTCATAGGTCTGTGTATATAAATACAGTTTGTTTTTATCACTTGGATCTGCCTGATCACCACGCTCAATTCTGTATCTCGCGGATTCTGTTCTTGTTTTAGAAAGCAGGACAAGCTTATCACTTACCGAATCATCTATCTGACATGTGTAATCCGATTCTGTGGTATTACCCGCATCAAACGAATCGATCGCCAGCTCTGAAATCGCATTTGCCACAAGCTGTGCCTCTGACTGCAGCTGTGCTTCCGTACTTAATCCACTATAGGTTTTGGAGGATGTTGTCATCATATAGCCTACTGTCGTAATAATAACACTCAGAATACCAAATGCTACCAGAAATTCGACTATACTGAAACCCCTGTTTTTTTCAGTTTTTCTCTTTCTCAATTTCATAACTCCTCCATTCCTCTTACTAAGAAATTACCCTTTACCTTCTTATTTACCGATTATCTTACCTGTCTGTGGTACCAGTTCAATCGTATATTTATAGCTTCCGGCTGTGATGTAGATATATTTCAGCTTTGATACATTATAACCATCATTTATATCTACAATGGCTCCACTCGCTCTGTTAAAGCAGATTACAAGAGGATTTGAATTATCTACATTTTCTACTTTTGTGCCGTCTGATAATTCATAGGATACAGAAGCACGGCCCCTTTTTGTCAGCTTCGTCTTATCTGAAACATCCTTTGTACTACGTCCGTTATGGATCGTCTGTACATATAGATTTTTATCTGAACTATCCTTATAAATCTCTAAATAAATATCACCGGTCATCTTGGCTTTTCCAAGTGTTTCTATCTTATTCTCTGTAATAGCCGATGAAATCTTTTTATACCCCTCTTTTGCATCATAGCCGGTAAGTCTTCCGATGTTGACTGAAATAACGCCGATAAAAATTACCATCATTGCAATAACTACGATTAATTCTACTAATGTAAAACCGTCATTATTTTTTTTCATAAGACACCGCCTATTCTTTCTTCCAGTTCTGATATACGATAAGTGATCCTAAATCAATGTATTCATTTCCAACCACTTCTGTCGTCTCCGCATAACTCAGTACACCACTGTCACCCAGTGCTTCATAAGCATAATATCCGGAAGGACATTTTGTACGAAGTGCTTTCAGAACATCTGTCGGATTATATGTCACCTTCTTACAGCCAGAACCAATATATACAGAACCTCCTGCAATAACCAGACCGTCAAAATCTGATCTCAGATAAACATCTTTCATGGCAATGATCAGTTTCAGATTTGCATCACCATCATAGATATAATCTCCTTTATCTACATGTGCTTTTATAGATCCATCATCATTCTGGAAATCCTGTGTTTTGATCTTATTGTTAACTGCATTTGCATCTACAATATTTTCAAATACAGTCTGTGACTGCTGCAGGCTCGTTGTGTCCAGGATATTTGGTTTCAGCATATGTAAAAGAGATGTATAAGTATCACTGTAAACTTCTGCATTGGAAATTGCATTCTCCAACTTATCCGTATCACCGTTTAATGTATCGTCCTGAAGCACCAGTTCTCCCGCATTATTGAAGTAAAATGCGTTACCGGCAATTGTCAGCTTATCATTATCATTACTGTTCAGAGCACCATTCCATTTAATATCTGACACATAGGATTTAATATAATTTGTCAATCCCTGTTTATCATACTGATAATATGCTTTAAAGAAATTATTTGCCTGTACTTCATTTGATCCGAAATCCAGATAGAAATAAACAAGAACACTGCCATTTACTCTTCTGAATACAGCCTTATAATTATTCGTATAAGAATTTCCGAGTTTCTCCCAGAGTTTTTCTAAATTAACAGGCTGATATACCAGTTCTTTTGTTGGCTGGTCATTCTCGTCAAGTACATATGTTTCTGTCAGCTTTCTGTACTCATCATAACTCATAGGATTTTTTGCAATTACCTGTTCGCCGGTCTTTGCATTGTATCCCATACATTCAGCCGGAATCATATAGATCAGCTGATCTGCCTTAACAGAAAGAGATTCACCAAGCAGAATATCGGAAGTGTTTTTCTTTACTGTTGTTTCTGTTTCCTGATATTCCGTATTCTTGCCAAGGGTTGTTTCATACTCTTCGATATTTTCAATATAATCGGAATTGGAATCTGCTTTTCCGCCACCTGCTTTATATCTGTCGATATCCGCATCATAATGCTTTGTACCTACATAAGCATGCCCTGACAGAAGCAGTTCCTTCAATTTTGAAAAGTCAAGACTTGTTCTTGCTCCGTTGATCAGGATAGAACTACTGTTATCTGCACCGGAAAGAGAATCACCATAGCCCCTGTAAATACCGCTTAACTTGATCTTACTTGTATTTCCGTCTACTGTAAGATCATCCGCCACATATGTCGTACCATCCAGATCCAGATTACCTGTTGTGACTGTAATACCACCTGTATAATTTTCATGTTTATCATCAACCACAATACCATTCCGGTCTTTTACATTATTGACGTTCAGAGAACCGGAAATCAGATAATAGCTGTCTACCGAATCTGATGCATCATCCACAAAAGAAAGTGACGCTGAGTTGCTGACATAAACACCGTCATTTCCACCAAATACATTTCCTGTAATATTGGTACCGATTGATCCGCCTGCATGCTCGCTGTTACCGTCACTGTTCTTTCCATCATTGATCAGGCTTGTATTTGCAATGATGGAATAATTTTCAACATCAAGTCTGGAAGATGCAACCGCATAATTTAATTCCGGTACTTTGATACGGATATCAGTTTCAATGATAGATACATATCCCTTCTCATCCGTATAGACAACCCTTACATTTTCAAGGGTGATATAAGAAGTACCCTTCTGCACCAGTTTATTGCCATCTGTCACCCTTGGCTCCAGCCAGGCGCCTCGTTCTCCGGAAGCTGATGCAAGCGGAATACTGTCATTTGTCAACATATCAGTCAAGTGAGACAATTTCCATTTGGGATCTGTTGCCGTCGGATTATCCGCAATTTTTTCCTTGATCTTTCCAAAGAACATTGTCTGGAAATTCAGTGACATCTGATCAGCAGAAAGACCTGATGAATTTTGCATCGTCTGTACATAAGCTTCCGCCATACTGTCCGATACATCCTGCTGCAGACCTGCATTTATCGCATCCAATGCGGATTCTGCAGAATAGAAGTTATCTTTAGCAACCCGGTCTGTTCCCTTCATTAAATAGTTGCAATATGCCATGTAAACGATCATAGCAACAAGCATTCCAATAAAGGCAATACTGACAATAACCAAGATCATTGCCGCACCACGGTTATCCTTTTTCTGTTTCTTCATCCAATTCCTCAAATATCCAATCATTGAATGTACATCCTTTCCCAATGAATTGTCCCTTTATATTAATCTGATAAACTTCCTGTAAATGTTGCAACCTTTTTATTGGTTTCCGCATCGTATACATCTACTGTTGTCTCATATACAAAATTCTTTTCTTCTTCTTCATAGCCATCTGAGAAATTACTCAGATATAAAGTTTCGTTGACCGGACTACCGTTATATGTATACTTGCATCTGTTTGCATCATATTTTGAGTTCAGCGCATCTTCACTTGTATAACCTCTGTCCGCCACAAATTCCGTTGTACTGCCTTCCTGATAAACACGGATATTTTTCTTTGCTTCCTCACTTAAATTATATCGCAGATTGGATACAATTTTTGTAAGATTGTTTCCGACTACTCCATCAAAATCAGTTGACACAATGTCTACCTTTGTTCCATAATTTTGATTATAAAGTACATTGGTTGCCATCTCCGCCTGCGTCTGTGTACGGATCAGATACACTGTGATCGGCTTTTCCGTGTTATTATTTACCGTGATCGTATCCGTTATATTTGACTTTGAAGTACTTTCCATGCCTTCAAAATACAGATATACACTCCTTGGAAGCTGTGTAGAATTTAAAAGAGAGATATTGGCATCCGATCTTGTCACAGTATCATTCGTGGCAGTAATGCCAAGAGTACTGTAATAAGAAGATGGGATCGTATAGGTACGATAAATACCAACCGCATAATCCATTCCACTCTTATCTTTGTTTTCAATCCGGATCTCAATATTTCTGTTCATCACTGCAGCAAAATCTGCCGCCGTTTTTACTCCAGCCTTTGAAGACTTGCTCAGGAATTCCGCAGCTGCCGCATCAATCTCTGAACTGCCAAGATTACTTGTCGCATCATAGGTTGTATTGATCGTCGCAATATTTGCAACATACTTGCCATTCTGCTTGTGTTTTGTCTTATCTGTACTCAGATGAAATTTCAGGTTATATTTACTTTTCCCGATTTCCACACCATCAGCAAACAGGTAATAATCAGAAACCGCAGATCCGTCATCCCACAATTTGCGCATATTCTGCGCAATTCCGGCCTTTACTTCTGTTGTATACCGTCTGGTTGAAGCATCACCATCTTCTGTGTCAAAAGATGCTGCCTCAGCTGCATAATGAGGTGATCCATCATCATTACAGTCACCATGCGAAGTATACCCCTTTGTTGTCGCCGGCAGAATTTTGTTGATCAGTGTTGCCTCACTTTCGAACATCTCCACAAATTCTTCAGCGGTATAAGCACTGGCACCTTCCATAATGTCCTGTGCCATATTGGTTGCGTTCAGGCTGATCCTTGCTTTTTTATTTATTCTTGCTGATTGTATAAAGTTTGCGATCAGCGGAGAGATCACAATGCCCAGCACCGCTACGGCAATGATCAGCTCCGCTAATGTGAAACCTTTGTTATTCTTGCTTTTTCCCATGAAAGAACCTCTTTTATCCGGTTTCTCTAACTACTGATTATTATTTCTTTTTTGTGTCATCTTTCTGATCTGCTGCTTCGGCTTCTTCACTCTCATCTGCTGCTTTCTGTGCTGCCTTCTCATTCTGGATGGCAGTCTTCTTTTCAGCACTGTTAAAGATATTGCTGCTTCCCATTACAACATTGGAAATAACCGGTGTTGTATAAGTAGCATCTGTACCTGTCAGAGAATACATGTTAAATATAAGTGTTCCTGTCAGATCTCCTGTTTCTGTATCAAAAGCAAGTGAAAGACCGTCGATGGATTTTCTCATCTGATCTTCGTTCATGATCTTCACAATATCTTTTACTGCATTATAAGATGCAATAAAATCCATTGTAACAGGAGTCTGATATAACAGAATTTCAGAAGCAGGCGCGGTTGTTGCATCTGTTGTTGCTGTTGCGTCTGTTGTTGCTGTTGCATCTGTTGCTGCATCCTCAGTAGTCGCATCTGCTGCGTCTGCTGCAGGCTGTGCTGCTGCATCTGTAGTCGTATCTGCTGTGGTAACAACTTCTACGGGTGATGTACCAGGCATATTGATTGCATTTGCTGTAGTATCAAAATTCTTCTCTAAGTTATCTACATAGAGGATTTCATCTTCCGGCTGGTACGCTGCTGCGAACTGAGCTTTGATATTCTCAATCTCATCCTGCATGGTAGCTGTATCATCCAGATATTTCTGTTTATTGTTTGCCAGATCCTGTAATCTGTCTACTTCCTGCTGCAGGGAAGCGTTCTGTATCTTTAATGTATCTGTTTTATCATTCAGCTTTGTGAATACGAGGAAATATGTCAGAAGTGCTGCACCAATTCCCAAAACAATCAATAAAATATTTACATCTGATTTCTTTAACTTCATCTCTATTCCTCCTATTCTGCTGTTGCTTCTGCATCTGCAGAATCTGCATTGTCATCAGTTTCTTCTAAAAGAGCCGGATTTGTACCATAAGTACAATCTGCTGTTACTTCTACATGACTTGTGCCAGTGTCTTCATCTGTAATCTCTGTAACTGTTGTAACAACTACATCTGAGAAGCAGTCAAAAGAACGGAGGTTGATGATAGAAGCTGCTGCTTCTTCTTTATTCGCAACGGAATAGTTTAAAGTAATTCCTGTCGTGGTTACATTTAAGGTAATCACTTCAACATCTTTCGGAAGCTTCTGCTCTAATTCTGTAAATACGTCATATAAATCTCTGTTATAATTATCAGACTGTGCATATACTGCGTTCAGATAATCACAGTTTGCTTTTGTCTGTACATATGTATCATAAATGTCCTGTACAGGTTCAAGCTGTGTTTTCTTTTCCGCTAAATTATCGCCCTCGATCTTTGTTGTAAAATATTTTGGAACGGATAATGCTATCAGTATGATCGCAACTGCAAGTCCCCCTACGAATACGATAACCGGCAATTTTTCATTGGATGCGGAGCTCTTCTTTGCACCTTTTCCTTTGCCGCCCTTTTCGGAAGCCATGGAAGCAGGCATAAATCCGACTGATCCGAGACCTGCACCGATAACGGAGATATAATCACCAAGAGATACATCCTGCAGATGTAAGCCCTGGTTGATATTTGTACCTGCAAGGTCTTTCAGCACTTCTACTTCTCTTCCCAGTTCGTCGGAAAGAAGCCCTGCAAAGCCCCAGAAATCGGCTGCAATACCTGTGATGATGATATTGTCGATCGCTGCATCTCTGTTTTTGCTGTTATAGTAATCGATTACGCGGACGATCGAACTGATCAGCTGTTCATATGCATAAGTTACATCCCTGCGCAGACGAAGCATTTTCAGATTAGCACCAGCCTGTTTTGCCTTTACGGTAGTACTTGCGACCTGTGAATTATCACCTGTTGCAGCGGCTGCTGCGATTGCTGCCTCGTTCTGTCTTTCCAGTTCAGCAACTTCGGCTTCTTTATCGGCAAGTGTAGCTTCCTCATCCGGTTTCATTACAAGGTTGTTTCTACGAAGTGTCTTAACCGCTGCTTCATAAGAAAGCGGCTCTCCGTAAACATCTGTATCCATCATGATGTCTACAACCTGGTCAGCACCGTAAATACCGGAACGCTGCATTGTGATGACTCCATTGTTTGTTACTGTTAAGAGGGAACTTCTTTCATCGATCTTAACTGTTAAGTTTACACCCGTTGCAAATCTGTGACGCAGTGCCTGGAAAATACTGTTACCGCTGTAATCAATAGAAGAAAGCTCTAAACCAAGCTGCTGGGCAAGATAGCTGTAGCCTTCCAGGATTTCGGACGGACACGCCATGATCATAACTCTGTACTGCTTTGTGCCCGCTTCATCTGTCACAGTATCCATAATATTATGAGCGAACTGATAACTGCTCGGATCTACCGGGAAGTAATCTGTGATATTGCTCATGAGCATTTCTGCAACCTTATTCTCTTTTACCATAGGTATGGTTGCCTCTCTACTCGCGATCTTTGTAGAAGAAACTGCAAAGATAACCTTCTTTGCGTTCATTCCGTTTGCTGCAATATAGGATTTCAGTTCCTGGATATAGGATTCTGTCGGGCTGATCGCGCCATCATTCAGAATACCATCCGGAGTTTTCATACTGAAAACACCATATACCTGTGGATGTTTTGACCGGAAATCCATTTCACAGACCTGTGTCAGGGAATATCCGATTTCGATACTAAGTACTCTTTGTGCTTTTGCCATGATTTACCTCCCTAAAAGCGATAGGTTTTACCCTCTTTTTTCTTTTTATATAAAGTCCGCTGCGCCGACTAATGTGTCACAAGCAAACTAAAATACCAATTGATAAACGGTTCACCCCACAGCACGGATATAAAGATACCCATTGCCAGATAAGGTCCCATTGCCAGTACGTGTCCTTCCCCGGACACCTTCATACGAATAATATGTATGACAGATCCCAAGATACATCCAAGGATCAAAGCCAGAATCGATAACTTCCAGCCGATCAACAAACCTGCAGCACGCATCAGCCTGACGTCGCCATACCCGATCGCTCTGCCGCCCGAAACACGGAAAATAATTTCTAAGAAAGTACTGACAGCAAAGAGGCCAATCACATAGGTCACCCAATCCCCTAAGTGAAATCCCAAGTGAATCAGCCCCAGTGCCAGTATAAACAGATTGATTCCAAACGGAATCTCATAAGTTCTAAAGTCTATCACGCTCAGTACGATGAGCGCTGAAGTCAATAAACAGTATATAACTGAATCTATACTCCACCCGTTAATGATAAAAATCAGCACATAAAGTGCACCATTCAGCGATTCAATGATCGGATACTGTGCTGAAATATGTGCCTTGCATTTTCGACATTTACCACCAAGAAACAGATAACTGAAAAGCGGGATCAGATCAAACCATCGAAGCTGATATCCACAGCTCATGCAGTGGCTTCTCTTTTTCCAAAGGCTTTCCCCTGCGGGAATGCGATAGATGCAGACATTTAAAAAGCTGCCTATCACAATCCCGTAAAGGAATATGATGATTCCCGGTATTATTTTATCTGTCAATAGTAACGTGGTCATAGGGGAATGTCTCCTTTAAATATTCCGGATTATTTTCCGGACTTTTCTTTCAGATTCTAAATGCTGTTATTAGTCAGCACCTGCACCAACACAGATACCTGTTGCATTTGCGCCGGAGTTTGTAGAAGCACCTACATATACAGTGAAGTTACCCTGTGAATCCATGTAAATGTTGATAGTAGATCCGGATTTACCGATCTTGGATTTCAGTTTACCTTCAACGTCAGAGAAGCTTGCAGCACCTAATGTGCTCAGAACTTCACCGCCCCATGTGCCATCACCTGCTGTTCCTGAAACAGACTGTGCACCAGCTGTTGTTGGAACACCTGTCAGGTCAGGATCAGAAGCTGCTGTTGTAACTGCATTGTAAACGCTGTCAAGCAGATCCTTATCTGCAGATACTCTTGATTTTTCTACGTACTTAATGTACTGAGGTGCTAATACACCAATTAAGATTGCCATGATAGCAATAACGATAATTAACTCAACGAGTGAGAAACCTTTGTTATTTGTCTTTTTCATTTTTAACCTCTCCTTTTGACTTATTAAAAATTTATTTTAAAAGCTCTGTCCCCTATTAACAAAGCATTTAAAATCATACCTCAATCAGCCTGAACCCCCACGACAATTCCTGTCGCGTTCCGGTTAGCATTTGTTTTTGCCCCCACATAAACTGTAAAGCAATTTTTGCTATCCACTTCAATTATGATATTTCTGTTTCCCATATCTGCTCTTGTGGCAACTTTCGATTTCAATTTGCTCTCTATGCCATTTTGAAAATCAGTCACACCCAGAAGCTCCAACACTCTTTGGCTCCATCCGGGATAACTGCCGGATGTATCGACTGCAATGTTTGTTGCTCCTGCCCTCGGCAGATCGGTTATATCATCATCTGCCGATGCAGTTGAACACGCCTGGAACACCGAATCCAGTAAATCTTTATCTGCAGTCACTTTGGATTTCTCCACATATTTCAGATACTGCGGTGCCAGAACACCTATCAGAACCGCCATGATTGCTATTACAATAATCAGCTCTACCAATGAAAATCCCCTGTTTTTCTTTTTCATTTTTCCCCCAATTTTATAAGCTGTCAAGTCCTGAATACATAGCTGCCATAGGAGCCATAACCGCACCAATGATCACACCGCAGACACCAGCCAGCATAATGATCATCAACGGTTCCAGTGCTGCCATCAAGGACTGTGTTGCCACTTCTACTTCTTCTTCATAATAATCAGCCAATGTATCCAGCATATTTTCAATATTACCGGTTTCTTCGCCGATTCTTACCATATGATATACCATCGGTGGAAACAGTCCTGATTTTTCAATCGGCTGGGAAAGCGGAACACCCTGGATAACATCTGCTCTCGCATCACGCATCGCCATTGTATAGAACTTATTACCCATTGTCTCCGCCACAATTTCAACTGCATCCGGCATGGAAATACCGGCTGCCAGCATTGTCGATAAGTTACGCGCAAATTTTGCTGCATTCTGTTTCACTGTCAGATCTGCCAGCATCGGGATCTTAATTGCCGCCTTTGCAAATAATGTTTCACCTGTTTCTGTTCGTTTGAACCATCTGATAAAGAAGACGATTGCAAGGATAACAGCCACAACGATATACCACCTTGCCTGCATAAACTCTGATGCAGCCACAACTGCCAGCGTGATCTTTGGCATATCAATATCCATATCCGCAAACATAGTCATAAACGTTGGTACAACGAATGTCAGCATAACAATGACAACGACTACCGCTACGACCAATACCATGATCGGATAGATCATTGTCTTTTTAATAAGACCCTGGATCTTGGCAGATTTTTCAAACTGTACCGCCATACGCTCAAATGCGACATCCAGACTACCGGAAGCCTCACCGGCGCTGACCATGTGGATCAGCAGTTTCGGAAATACATCAGGTCTCTTTGCCATGGAGCTTGCAAGAGATTCACCTTTCTGTACACCAAGATATACTTCCTGCAAACCATCTTTTAAAGTTGGATTTTCTGTCTGTTCTGTCAGCATTCGCATAGATTCCAGAATCGTTACACCGGCTCTGTGCATACTTACGAACTGGCGGCAGAAGATACTCATATCTCTCGTTGCAACTTTTTTCTTAAACAAAGATCCCATGTTGATATCTTTATCAAGCAATGTCTGTTCTTTGATCTCAGTAGGTATCTTTCCTTCTTTTTTCAGCTGCTCTGCAGCTTTCTGTTCGTTTTCTGCTTCAATTGAGCCATTGATGGATTTACCGTTTTTATCAACAGCAGAATATTTATAAGTTGTCACCTGCACACCCTCCTAGGTTTCTTTCTCTTCTATCTTTTCTGTATCCCTTAGCTTTCAAAGGAAACTTTTACCATTTCGCTTACCGATGTAATACCCTGCAGCACATATCTTGTTGCACTCATACGAAGTGTGCTCATGCCATTCTGAAGCGCCACTTCCTTAATCGCATCCGCATCGCCGCCTTTTGCAATGCATCTCTTTACATCATTATTCACTTCCATGATCTCGTATACACCGATTCGGCCCCGGTATCCACTGTTATCACAGTTTGGGCATCCGACCGGCTCGTAGATCTCCACTTCCTGTCCTTCCATGCCAAGGATCTCAAGCTCATCTTCATTTGCCAGCCGTTTCTGTTTGCATCTCGGACATAAACGTCGTACCAGACGCTGTGCGATAATACCTACAACCGAATCCGCGATCAGATAAGATTCAATTCCCATATCTTCCAGACGGGAAACCGTACTTGCCGCCGAGTTCGTATGCAGTGTGCTGACAACCAGATGACCTGTGATAGACGCCTGCACCGCAATACTTGCTGTCTCGCCGTCTCGGATTTCTCCGATCATGATAATATCCGGATCCTGACGCAGGATAGAACGAAGTGCGCTTGCAAAGGTAAGTCCCGCCTTTACATTTGTCTGTACCTGATTGATGCCTGCCACGTTTGCTTCGACAGGATCTTCGACTGTGATGATATTAACTGCTTCTGTATTTAATTCACTCAATGCTGTATAAAGTGTTGTTGATTTACCACTACCTGTAGGTCCTGTAACAAGGATGATGCCATGCGGATTCTTCAGGATATGTGTAAATACTTTTCTCTCGCTGTCGCTGAAACCAAGCTCTGAAATATCTCGTGTCAGGTTACCTTTGTTGGTAATACGCATAACTGTCTTTTCGCCGTATACCGTCGGAAGGATAGATACACGGATATCGTACTCTCTGTTATCAACAAATGTTGTGATACGGCCATCCTGTGGTTTTCTCTTTTCGGAGATATCCATTCCGCCGATAACCTTTAATCTGGCTACGATTGCAGGTAACAGCTTTATATTATATGTAATACGTTCGAATAATGCGCCATCAATCCGGTAACGGATCCGGACTTTCTTTTCCAGTGCTTCGATATGGATATCGGAAGCTCTCTGCCGGACTGCCTGTTCAAGCATGTTGTTGACCAGCTGTACGATCGGGGAATTGTTAACATCCTCATTGATCATACGATCCATTTCATCTTCCTGGAACAGATCGGCTCTTTCCTGCTCATAATCATTTGCGGCCTTGATCGCTTCGGCGTTTCCGTAATATTTATCGATCGCCAGCATGATCTCACGCGGCGTCGCAACAGCCGGCTGGATCATCCGGTTACTGATCATCGAAAGATCATCGATCGCCAGCATATCCATCGGATCGGACATTGCCATGCAGATCACATTCACATTGCGGTCGTCGTACCGGTAAGGGATGGCTGAATATTTCTTCAATATATCCACATCAAACATGGAAATCAGATCATCCGGGATACGGCTCTGCAGATCGGCTCTTTCATATCCAAGCTGATGGCACAGGGCATTTGCCATTGTTTCATCTGTTACATATCCATCATTTACAAGGATTTCACCAAGCCGCTTTTTATTCTCCCTCTGCTTGGCAAGTGCTTCATCAAGCTGTTCCTGTGAAATGATACCTTCGTTAATAAGAATATCACCGATTCTTATCTTTCTTCTTCCTGATAACCCCATCTTACTGTCCTTTCATACTACTTCCTACTTTTTAAAATTCGGTCATTACGGGCATAACAAACCCAAAGTATGAATTTTATGTAAATCATTTTAACATTTTCTTAAGATTGTGTAAAGGCGATTACAACCTTTTGTACCTAAATAAGTACACAAAAATTGTATGTTATTTTAGGCACTTTTACTATTTTCAATCGTTTTCGTATTTATTTTTTTGATATATTTGCAAAAGAAAGATGGTCGCCGACCAACCGTCTTACACTTTTTACCCACTTTTGCAGACGGTTTCCCACCTGCTCATGCAAATGCATATATGGTCACTCCTGCTATAATGCAGATCAAAGCTATTCCCTTTCTATAGTTCAATTTTTCCCCAAACAGCATCACTCCGAACAGCGTTATATACAAATACCCCGTTGTTTCCAGCATCTGTCCCAGAGATAACGAAATTCCTTTGTAAGCCAGAAGAGATAAAAAAGCAGCGATAAAAAACAGCATATACGCAACGATGACTCTGGCATTCATATATTCTCCCCATACAGAAGCATGTGGCCGCAGTGCCGCTTTTTTTAACAGCACCTGCGAAACAGAGCTGATCAGCACTCCCAGCAGAAGAACACATACATACATTATCACAGTACCGCTCATCTCCTTCCATCGCTGTCAGCATAGGCATATAAAACCACGCCAAAAACAACCAGCGCCGCGCCTATTATATGTCTGCTATTTATCTTTTCATGAAATAACAAACTTCCCCAGACGATTCCCCAGACAACCGTGATCGCTTTATTTGCAAATGCAGTTGTAAGCGGCAGTTTTTTTAAAATCTGCTGCCAGCCAAGCGCATACAATCCAAGGAACAAAATACAACTGCCGTACAGTATAAAAAACTTTGTGCTAAAAAGCGGTACAGCCGCCGCTTTTTTACTGCAGACAGCACTGATCGAATATAGCAGTAAAATAATATGCAGCTTAATATATATACTTTTTCTGCTTTTCTTTTTTTCATTCATGTGATTGTTCTTTATCTCCTATGATATCTCTGATCACATACTGTGGTGCACGATTAATGCAAATATAAATACGTCCGATGTATTCTCCGATAATACCCAGAACCAGCAAAATGATTCCGCCGATGATCAGAAGCAATGAGATCGTAGAACTCCATCCCAGCAATATTGCCTGTGGATGAAGCAGCTTACGTATGATCAGATACAACGCATATGCAAAGCCCAATGCAGCAAGCAGGCAGCCTGTACAGGATGCAAGACGTAACGGTTTTACAGAGAAAGCCGTAAAACCATTAAACCATAAAGCAAGCAGTTTTTTAAAAGAATACCCGGACTCTCCTTCCAGTCTCGCTCTGTGTTTTACCGGAACATTTGTAATATTTTTTGTTGCCCGCAGCACCAGGCCGATCACATAAGGATAGGAGTGCTCATATTCCAGCATATTATCCACAATAAATCTTCTGGCCGCAAAATAGCTGGATATGTACAAATCTTTCGGCTTATCCAGCATATATTCCGTCATAAACTTATTGATCCTGCTTCCAAAATTTCTGAAAGCAGAATGTTGTTTGTTCTCATACTCTGCGTAAACAACATCATATCCATTCTCTATCTGTTCCAGAAGTTTTCCCACTTCATTTGCCGGAGTCTGTCCATCATCATCCAGGCAGACCACTATATCACCTGTAATATAATGAAAGCCTGCCATTAAAGCTGCATGTTGTCCGAAATTTTTTGCCAGACTGATCCCAGTTCTGTTTTTTTTCTGCTGACATAATTCTCGTATCACAGCAAATGTATCATCCGGTGAATAATCATTCACCATAATGATCTCATACGTATATTGCTGCATAGAAGCCATAGTTGTATCTATTTCCTCTACTACTGCCGGAAGTGTTTTTGATGATGCGTAGCAGGGTATTACAAATGAAACTTTCATGATTAATCTGTCTCCTTCTGTTTCTCAAAGATTGCCATATAAATAATATTTTCATATTGATCATCTACAAATACATCGTCCACAAAGCAGCCTTCCTTTTTAAATCCTGCTTTTTCATAACTTCTGATTGCCCTTTTATTTTTTTCCAGTACTCTGAGTGTAATTTTATGTAAACCCAGTTGCCTGAATCCATATTGCAAGATTAATTCTGCTGCTTCAGTTCCGTATCCTTTTCCCTGATACCGGTCTTCCCCAATAAAGATACCAAACTCTGCCTTTTTATTCTTCCGATCAATATCCCGCAAAAAAACTGATCCTATTTTATCTTTTCCCTTTACTTCTATCACAAACTGTGCAGCTTTTCCTGTCTCAACCATGGTATGCAGCCAATAATTATGACTTTCTTCCGTAAAAAGCCTTCGATCAAGGAACTGCCCCCTGACATGATTCCGCCATTTCACAATATTCTTTGTATCATCCTCCGATATTGGAAGCAGCTGCACCCTCGTACCTTCTATTATCATATTTCCAGCCTCACGCATAAAATTTTTTCACCATCTCGATCACATATGCTCTGTCCTCTTCTGCGAGATGATAATACATTGGCAGCCTGACAAGTCGTTCACTTTCCTTTGTAGTATATACATCCTCTCCATGAAATCTTCCATATTTCTTACCGGCCGGCGAAGTATGTAATGGTATATAATGAAAAACTGCAAGTATTCCATGCTCTTTCAAATAAGCGATAAATCTTGTCCTTTCTTCTATATCTTTCGTTTTCAGATAAAACATATGGGCATTATGCGTACATTCCTTTGGTATATAAGGCAATTCTATCCGTCCGCATTCCTCCAACGGTTTTAACGCCTCGTAGTATGCATTCCAGGAGATCAGTCTGTTTTTATTGATCTCTTCTGCCATTTCAAGCTGCGCCCATAAATAGGCCGCATTCAGTTCACTCGGCAAATAAGAAGATCCTGCCTCGATCCATGTATATTTATCAATCTGTCCCCTGTGAAATTTACTTCTGTTTGTCCCCTTTTCCCGGATAATTTCTGCGAGGTCTGCGTTCTCCCTGTCTTTGATCAGCAGTGCGCCGCCTTCTCCCATACTGTAATTCTTTGTCTCATGAAAACTATAGCAGCCATAATCCCCGATCGTCCCTAACGCTTTTCCTTTATATGTACTCATCATTCCCTGGGCCGCATCTTCCACAACTGCCAGGTGATATTTGGATGCAATCGCCATAATTTTATCCATATCACAGGAAACCCCTGCATAATGTACCGGTACTATCGCTTTTGTCTTTTCCGTGATTGCATCTTCGATCAGATCTGCATTGATATTCATCGTTCTCGGATCTATATCAACAAATACAGCCGTTGCGCCGCGCAATACAAATGCATCTGCTGTCGATACAAACGTATATGCAGGCATGATCACCTCGTCCCCTTCTTTTATATCCAGCAAAAGTGCTGCCATTTCCGTTGCATGTGTACATGATGTAGTAAGGAGGGCTTTGGCTGTACCTGTCTTTTCTTCTATCCATGCGCTGCACTTTTTTGTAAACTGTCCGTCTCCACATATTTTATGTGCATCTACAGCTTCTTTTATATAATCCATTTCATTTCCGGTAAAGGGCGGTATATTAAAGTTGATCATCTGCAATCCCTTCCATCCTTATATTTTATTCCATATATTTCTTATAATAACTCATCCGGTGTACTATCGCAACCGTTCGCCGGCCAAATCCAAAAGGAG
>DJNY01000196.1 GCA_002441865.1 Lachnospiraceae bacterium UBA6452
AAACCCTTGGTCCTTCTTTTTTTATGGGACTATTCTTTTTTCACAGCCCCCTTCCGGTTCCTGCTTATTGTACTGTTAACTGCCCGGATGCGCTGACGATAAAACCGACATCTGTCGCAGCTTCTCCTGCTTTGATCTCTCCGTTATAGTCCTTTGAACGGATCACCAGTTTCTTACCGTCTGCCTGATATTCACCGTTCCAGCCATCGGACAGCGTGATCGTATCCGAGAACGTCAGCGATACTTCCCAGGATGACGTCGCCTCCATTCCATTGTTTGTGATCGTAAGCTGATACTGATAAAAGGTCTTGCCCTCTGACTCCCAGCTTCCTGTCACCTGCGCATCTACTGTCAGATCTCCAGATTCCACCGTCTGGGCTGCGGCATTTTCATGCTGGTCTGCAGCATTTGCATTCTCTGTCGCTCCGGTTTTGCTTTCCTGTGTCTGATTTTGCTGGCTCTGCGCGGAAGTCTTACTGTCACCGATGTTTCCTTTCGCATGCAACATATCATAGATCCACTTACCGCTCTCGCTCAGATCTTCTCTGGTAAAACCGACGTTTTTCTGGCAGGAAGAAGCGATCAGAGCCGAAGTTTCCTCTTTATTACAGAAGCTCCATACCGCATAACTGATGCCGTTCTGGTCCATCGTATCGATCCAGCTCTGCGCCTGCCCCAGATCATTCCCGCCGTTTCCGCTTGCATCACACAGACCATATTCGCTGACAAATACAGGCGTTCCGGCTTCTACCGCACTTACCATTTTACTGCGCAGATCTTCTTTATGCGTTGCTGCATAGAAGTGAAGTGTATACATGATATTGTCATAACCCTTGATTGGATCATTTTGCGGCTTGTCAATTTCCTGGCTCCACGTTGGTGTGCCAACGAGTATCACCGCATCAGGCGCATTTTCACGGATCACGGGGATCACCTCATTGGCATACGCCTTGATGTCTTCCCAACTACATCCACTGTTTGGCTCATTGCAGATCTCATACAGCACATGCTTTTCGTCTTTCAGCTTCTCTGTCATTTCTTTAAAGAATTGCAGAGCTTCCTCTTTATGGGTCAACGGATTGCTGTCGTGCAGGATATGCCAATCCACGATCACATACATATCTGCCTGCTTTGCATATTCCACGCCGTCTGTCACAAGTGCTTTCAGCTTTTCCTTGTCTCCGTCCGTACAATAGCCACCGTTCTCATCCGTATACATGGCGATCCGGAACAGGTTCGCACCCCAGTCTTCGCTAAGCTGCATCACCGCATCCTGATTTACAAAGTCGGGAAACCATGCAATGCCGTGTGTACTGATCCCACGAAGCTGCACCGCCTGTCCTTTTTCATCCACGAGCTGTGTGCCTTTCACGGACAATGCCCCATTTTGAGACGGTCGCGCCAGAATATAGTCACCGTTTTTCCTGATTTTCTGCTCTGCCACTGCATCCTTTTCATTTTCTTCGGACGCTGCATCTGTACTGCTCTTGGCATCTGCATCATGCTCTGCACCACTGTTTTCTGTCTCTGTGTCTGCCACTTCATCCTTCGAAGCATCTGCTGCCTTTTCGTCCGAAGCTTCCTGCTCCTGCGTCTGCTGCTCCTGTTCTGCCGTCTGCTGCGCATCCTTCTTTCCGCACGCAGTAAGCCCCAGACAACATATGCATATGCCCGCCATTACTATAATTTTCTTGAATCCCTCATATAATTGTCTCATCTCTTCCGCCTGCATTTTCGCCTTATGCCTTTCTTTGCTTTTTTATAGGCACATTATATCATTTGAAAAAGAAACCTGCATCAGAATATTTTCTTTACCATAGATCTCGGAATGAATGCCGCGATCACCCCAAATACAGGGATACATACAAGCATCGGCCAGACCACATAACGACTGGTAAACATGACCGTACCACCGGCAATCGCATATACAATGCAATAATTCAGAAGCTGCCCTACTGTCAGTACAAGAGCAAACGCAAGTCCCATTCTCATAAGACCTTCAAAAGAAAGCATAGAAGCGATCTGTTTTTTCGTCATACCAACGGACCATAAGGTCTTCAATTCCTGTTTCCGTTCATGGATCGAGGTGTAAGTCAGATTGACAAAATTCAAAATGCCGATCAGCGCAAGGATCGCACTCAACGCACCTCCCACGATCAAAAACATGTTTACCATATCTTTAAATTCCTTCAGATACATTTTTCTGGATTTAAAATCTAACTTTTGATTTGTTACATCACAATACTGTTCTACATACGCCTCATCTGCATCCAGATACTCCTTGCCTACATTGATCATAAATTGCAGAGCACCCTTCGATTGTGGCACAACCTTCAGATATTCCGCAGCAGGGATGGTTACATAGATATCCATTTTATGTCCATGCATCGGTCCCATGGCATATGGCACATCCCCGATTCCAATGACCTCATATTCTTTTGTACTGCCATCCGGTAACTGAACCGGTATTTTCTCTCCTACCTGATACAGTGCAAACTCCGCATCATTGTCATCACTATCCAGCATGGAAGATACAATGGCATAATCGCCGGAACAAAATGTATTCCAGTCGACTTTGTCCGTTTCCAGTTCCAGTGCATTGAAGATCAGTTCATCCACACCATACAGATGAGAGCTGATTTCTTTCCGGTCGTAAACACACGAATCCCACCATTCTTTTTCATCCGGGCTTTGCACATACCAGTCAGTATGTTCCTCATATATTTTTTTCATTCTTTCCCATGCATCACCTTCCAGCTTCTGCTCCGATTCCGCCATATAGATTGCACCGGATTCTGTAACACCATCCATTTTTCTGAGTGCTTCCATATCCTGTGCAGATACACCCTCCAGATTTTGGTCAATAGCACTGGGATTATATAATGTAGCATCTGCGATGGAAAAATCATTGCTCGCAAAAATGGAAATATATTTATCTTCATCAAAGCAGGAAACGATTGATACTGTAACATTGATCATTAAAACGCTGAGCACCATGGATAATAGCACTGCTGTCGTTCTCTTCTTATTTCTTTTCAGATTTTCCCATGCCATGGAAAACG
>DJNY01000180.1:0-17895 GCA_002441865.1 Lachnospiraceae bacterium UBA6452
GCTTCTTTTGCTTCTCCCGGTCCGTTTACGACGCAGCCCATAACGGCCACCTTCAGATCCAGCGGGATATCTGCCACCATCTGTTCCACTGCGTTCGCAAGTCCGATCAGATCAATATTCGTTCTGCCACAGGTCGGGCAGGATACCACTTCAATACCGCCCTTTCTCAGTCCCAGTGTCCGTAAGATCAGCCTGGCGGATTTTACTTCCTCCACCGGATCTCCCGTCAGGGAAACGCGTATCGTATCGCCGATGCCTTCATGCAGCAAAATACCAAGTCCGATTGAAGATTTGATATTGCCGCTCATGACCGTACCGGACTCCGTGATACCGACATGCAGCGGATAATTGGTCTCTTTTACGAGCTTTTCATGCGCCGCTACACACATCAGGACATCCGAAGATTTGATACTGATCACCAGATTGTCATATCCGAGATCTTCTATGATATGCACCTTATCCAGAGCACTTTCCACAATGCCTTCTGCTGTTACACCATGGTATTTTTCAACCAGATCCTTTTCCAGAGAACCGCTGTTTACACCGACACGGATCGGGATATTCCGTTCCTTTGCCACTTCCACAACAGCCTTCACTCTGTCAATGCTTCCGATATTGCCCGGATTGATGCGGATCTTATCTGCTCCGTTTTCCATGGCTGCGATCGCCATCCTGTAATCAAAATGAATATCTGCAACAAGCGGGATATGGATCTGTTTTTTGATCTCACCGATCGCCTTTGCGGCTTCCTCGGTCGGAACCGTACAGCGGATGATCTCGCAGCCTGCTTTTTCCAGTCTGTGGATCTGTGCAACCGTCGCTGCCACGTCCTCTGTATGTGTATTCGTCATGGACTGGATCAGCACCGGATTACCGCCACCGATCACTCTGTCACCAATATGCACTACTTTTGTATGATCACGATACATATTTATCCTCTTTTCATTGTTACCTATATGATAATTTAAAAAATCTTTGTCAGATCATTGTACAGTACAAATACCATTAAAAGCATCAGGCATGCCATACCGATCATATGCACCAGACCTTCTTTTTCCGGTGGAACCGGTTTTCCTCTGACTGCCTCTACTAAAAGGAATACCAGTCTGCCGCCATCCAGCGCCGGGAACGGTAACAGATTCAGCACGCCCAGATTCGCGCTCAGCAGAATCGCAAAATTCAGCATATTCAGCCAGATATAATAAATGCCGTCCGGCTTTGACTGGTCATAAATCTGAGTCACGGTCTGCGCCATACCGACAGGCCCGGATACATCATCCTTTGAAACCTGCCCCTGGATCAGAAGCTCAAGGCTCTTGACCGTCGTATTGATCCAGTAGCCCACTTCGTACAGACTGTATTTTACAGTACCGAAAATACCGAATTTCTGATACGATCCTACACCGTATAATCCCATATAATAACGTTTTGCAGTCTCATCATAAATCGGTTTTATCACCGTATCATACTGCCTGCCGTCTCTTTCATAGGTAACTGCGATATCTTCCCCTTTATTCAGCATGGAAGCAAGACTGATCTCACGATACAGATGGATCTTTTTGCCATTCATGGAAAGGATCCTGTCACCATCCTGCATACCTGCAAGCTGTGCTGCGCCGCCATCCGAAACCTGCTGCACGACCGGCAGATCTGTTCCGTAGCTGCCAACAATGATCGTAGACATCAGAAATGCCAGAATAAAGTTAAATACCGGCCCTGCCAGAACAGTCGCGATTCTTGCAAACACCGGTGCATCCGGGAATGCGCCCGGCTTCTTTTTGCTGCCCAGCTCCGTATTGGCTACCGCCTGCTGCACATCCTGCAGCGGATCTGCCTCTGCATTTTCCGCTTCTTTCTTCTCGGTATCGCGTTCGATGCCATCCTCGCCCTCAAAGATACAGGCTCCTCCAATCGGCAGTAAACGGATCGCATATTTGGTTCCGCCCTTTTTCACAGAAAAGAGGCACGGTCCCATACCGACCGTAAATTCCACAACAGAAATTCCATTTGCTTTTGCAACGATAAAATGTCCGAATTCATGCGCAATGACAACTACGCCGAAAATGACAAAAAACAGGACAATGCCCAATCTTTAACACCTGCTTTCAATATAGTCATAGCATGCAGCTTCCACCTCTAAGATCTGCTCTACCGTTGGATCTGTGATCACCTGATGCTTCTGCATACATGCTCCGATCAGTTCCGGAATATCCAGGAAACCGATCTTATCCTGTAAGAAGAGACTGACTGCTTTTTCATTTGCAGCATTAAATACCGTTGGCATGCTGCCACCTTTCCGGAATGCTTCATACGCAAGCTTCAGTCCCGTAAACACTTCCATATCAGGCTCTTCAAATGTAATTCTGCCCAACTTGAAGAAATCTATGTTGTTTTCCTGCATCGGTCTTCTGTCGGGATAAAAAAGTGCATACTGGATCGGCAGTTTCATGTCCGGTACGCCAAGCTGTGCGATCACTGCACCGTCTACATACTCTACCATAGAATGTATGATACTCTGTGGTTGTACTACTACAGTTATTTTTTCCGGCGGTACATGGAATAACCAGCCGGCTTCCATGACTTCCAGTCCTTTGTTGACCATTGTCGCGGAATCGATCGTGATCTTGCGTCCCATTGTCCAGTTCGGATGCTTTAAGGCATCGGCTGCCTTTACATTGGTAAGCTGTTCTTTTGTGAATCCACGGAACGGACCTCCCGATGCAGTCAGAAGGATCTGTCTGATCTTATCCTTCGGTTCTCCGTTTAAGGACTGGAAAATGGCACTGTGTTCGCTGTCGACCGGTAAGATCTTTACGCCATGCTTCTTTGCAAGCGGCATAATGATATGTCCTGCCGTCACAAGCGTTTCTTTATTGGCAAGTGCAATATCCTTGCCTGCCTCGATCGCTGCGATCGTCGGGCGGATTCCGATCATTCCCACGATCGCTGTCAGTACGACATCCGCCTCAGGCAGAACCGAAATCGCAAGCAGACCGTCCATGCCCGTCAGCACCTCCACCTGCAGATCACTGACACGCTGTTTTAAATCTTTTGCCGCCTCTTCCGACCACATGACCGCATAAGACGGCGAAAATTCACGGATCTGCTGCTCCATCTTTTCCACGCTGCTGCCTGCTGCCAGTGCAACCACATGCAGATCCTCTTTATAGCTGCGAACCACATCAAGTGTCTGTGTTCCGATCGAACCTGTGGAACCCAGCAAAACGATATTTTTCATCTTTCTGCTCCTTTTACCATCTTCCTCCGGATCATGCCTACAGCTCCAGAAGAATGATACATAAGTAATAGATCAGCGGTGCTGTTACGATCACGCTGTCAAAACGATCCATAATACCGCCGTGTCCCGGGATCAGCTTTCCGTAATCCTTGATATTATGATCACGCTTGATACCGGAAGCTGCCAGATCACCAAGCTGGCTCAAAACAGCTCCAACGCCGGAGATCAGCGGAAATGCCCAGATCGCATCACCCGAAACAGCCGTTACACCAGCCTTCTGCAGTCCCCACGCATATAAAAAACCGATCAGTGCAGCACCTGCCACGCCACCGACCGCACCTTCTACCGATTTTTTCGGACTCAGCACCGGTGCAAGCTTATGTCTTCCCAAAAGCTTTCCGACCGCATACGCACACGTATCGCAGCCCCAGGATGCGGAAAAGATCAGCCATACCAGGAAAATGCCGTGTGTCAGATTTCTGGTCATATAAATATAAGACAGCAGGACCGGACAATACAGGAAAGAAAAGCCCGCTGACATGACCTGCTGTGCATGAAACTTCGGAAATGTCAGGACATACACAAGCATCATGCCCATGATCGTCAGAATGATCGCAAGCAGGGCATAAGTATCCGAATCCGAGAAATAGCGCACAATATAATACGCCACAATGCCAAGATATCCGACAATCTCGATCCCGGACGGTTTTTTCTCCTCTTTTCGTACATTCGTTGCTTTCACAAGCTCTGAAAATCCGACAAGTGAAATAAAAAGAGTCAGGGCATACAAAATGATGCCTCCATTACTCATTGCAAATGCCAGAATGATCAGAAGCAGTATTCCACTGATCAGTCTTGTCAGCATATTACTCCTCCTTTACAAGCCCAAATCTGCGATCACGCTGATTGTAGGCTGTAATTGCTTCCTCCAGTTCCTTTTTGCCGAAAGCCGGCCACGGAACCGGTGTAAAATAAAGCTCCGTATAGGCAAGCTGCCAGATCAGGAAATTGGAAATCCGCTGTTCTCCGCTTGTACGGATCATAAGATCCGGTTCCGGGATCCCTTTGGTATCCAGATAGTCTGCAAACTTTTCGATCGTCATTTCTTCCGGCTTAAGACCTTTCTGGGTATCTGCCATCACTTTGCGGACCGCACGCACGATCTCATCCTGTCCGCCGTAATTTAAAGCGATCTGGAAGTTCAGACCGTCATAGTCTTTCGTTGCTTCTTCAAGTTCCGCGATCCGTTTCTGGATATCCGGTGCAAGCCCTGTCTTATCTCCCAGCACACGGACACGCATATTATTTTTTGCTGCTGTTTTCAGACAGTTTTTCATATAATTATGCAGAAGCTTCATCAGCGCATCCACTTCTTCCTTTGGTCTGTTCCAGTTTTCTGTGGAAAATGCATAGACCGTCAGATATTTCACGCCAAGGTCATATGCTACAGCACAGACCGTTTCCACATTTTTGCTGCCCTGCACATGCCCGTAATTACGTGGCATTCCCTTGCTCTTTGCCCATCTGCCGTTTCCATCCAATATAATGGCGATATGCTTTGGTACACTCATTATACAGTCATGATCTCCTTTGACTTTTCTTCTACCATGCCATCAATTTCTTTGATGAATTTATCGGTTACTTTCTGTAACTGCTCTTCTAACATCTTGATCTCATCTTCGGAAACATCTTCCTTTGCAAGTTTCTTGAAAGAATCATTTCCGTCTCTTCTGGAATTACGGACTGCAACTTTGCTTTCCTCGCCTTTTTTCTTCACTTCTTTTACCAGATCCTTACGACGTTCCTCGGTAAGCTCCGGAAATACCAGGCGGATCACTGAACCATCATTGGATGGTGTAATACCGACATCCGAACATAAAATTGCTTTTTCGATCTCTTTGATCAGGGACTTTTCCCATGGTGCGATCTGGATCATTCTAGGTTCCGGAACAGTGATGTTACCAACCTGCTGCAGTGGTGTCGGTGTTCCGTAATAATCTACTTTGATCTTATCCAGTACATGCGGATTGGCTCTTCCTGCACGGATCGTGACAAAATCTTCTCCTAAAAAGTCAACTGTCTTCTGCATTTTTTCTTCAAATGTTTTTACTCTTGCATCCATTCTATATATCCTCCCTTATTCTATACCGTTACCTTTGTTCCGTTGAATTTACCGTTCATAGTATTCACAATGCTGTTTTCTTCGTTCAGACCGAATACCCACATCGGCATTTTGTTATCTCTTGCCAGAATAGAAGCTGTCATGTCAACAACCTGCAGATTCTGCGCAACCACATCATCGATGGAAACCTCATCGTATTTCTTTGCATTTGGATTTTTATGCGGATCGTCATCGTATACACCATCGATTGCTTTTGCCAGCAGGATCACATCTGCTTCTACTTCAATGGCACGCAGTACAACACCTGTATCTGTTGAGAAATAAGGATGTCCCGTACCACCTGCGAAAAATACTACCATATTCTTGGAAAAATATTTGTTGGCACGATCCTTGGAAAACAGCTTTGTAAAGGAACCACATTCAAATGGGGTCAAAATCGCTGTCATCATACCGACACTTCTGAAGATCTCTGATACATAAATACAGTTCATGACAGTTGCCAGCATTCCGATCTGATCTGCCTTTGTTCTGTCAATGTTCTCACTGGAACGTCCGCGCCAGAAATTACCGCCGCCGATCACAATACCGACCTGTACGCCGTCATCAACCAGCTGCTTTACCTGCAGTGCCACACCACGTACTGTTTCTTCATCAAAACCGGTCTTTTTTTCTCCTGCAAGCGCTTCACCGCTCAGCTTCAGCATTACTCTTTTCATTGTCCTTCTCCTATCCCTTTTCCTTGGTTTATTTTGCGATCAGATCATTAAAGAAATCTGTCGGATTTACTTCTGCATAGCACTGGCTGCACATACCTTCGATCACTGCACCATTGTTGATCTGGACAGATTTTGATTTGATGTTACCCATCACAATGGCTGATGCATCTAAGATAACCGGTCCCTTGACATCGATATCACCCTTGACAGCACCTGCGATGACTGCACTGGAAGCTGCCACGTTACCGATCACAACGGAATTCTGTCCGATCTTGACTGTGCCTTCCGCTACGATCATGCCCGTGATGTGTGCACCGTCCGCAAATACCTCTGCGGCTTTGGAATCGCCTTCGATCGTACCGGAAACATTTAACTTGCCGAGCAGCTCGACTTTTCCCTTTACTTTACCGAGAATATCCACATTGCCTTTTGCACTGATATCACCGTTTAATGTCATGCCTGCTGTGATGATCGCTGTTTCATCTAACACTTCTGTATCTTCCAGGCTCATTTTCTGTTCTTCCATCGCTTTTCCTACCTCTTTTTCCAATTCTGATTCTTCTTTTTCTGTATGCTGTCCCAGATCCATATGCATGAGCATTTCTTCCGGTGTCTGCATCTGTCTCTCTGCGAAATCGTCTTCGTCTTCTTCCGCATCTGCATCCGGCTTTACGATACCTGCAATATTCTGCATCTGTTCTGCAGCAGCTTTCTGCAGCGTAACCGCCTCCGGTTCTTCTGCCGCCTTCTCTGAAGTTTCTTCCACAGCTTCTGTTTCATTCTCCTGCACTTCTTCTGCCTCGGCAGCCTGTTCTCCGGCTTCGTCTTCCGGTACTGCAGATTCCGCTTCCGGTTCTTCTTCAGCAGTCCGGTCATCCTGTTTTACTTCCTGCTTTTCCTCATCCGCAGGTTCTGCACCTTTTGTTTCTTCTACTGCCTCATCCTGCTTTCCGGCTTCTTCCGTATCAGGGCTTCCGACTTCTGCCGCCAGTGCTTCCTGCACCTCCTTCAGTGCATCATCCAGTGCCTTATCGTCGTCTTCTTTTTTACTTTCCTGTCCCGTCTCTTCTTCCGGCAGAAGTTCATTGACTGCCTGAGACAGATCTTCTTTCAGTTCCTGAAAAAATCCCATTTTTTCTCCTCCGTTTATTATTACTGCTGTGCAGCTTATTGTTGTATTTTCAGATGCTGTACCAGTTCCATGTCATCACTGACCGGCAAAAGGACGGTATCTTCCATCGCCTGTATTCCCTCAATGATCGCCGGAAGCGCTTCTACTGTCGCATTTTTATTTGCCGCATCATGCAGAAGGACAACCGCTGTCTGATGTTTGCCTGCGCCTGCCAGCACATTATCCACCAGTGTCTGCGCTTTTACCTTTTTGTTGGTTGCATCTCCGCTTGACACATTCCAGTCCAGATAATAGATATCCTGCTGCTGCATATATGCAGCAAGCTCACGCATATCCACCGTACTGACCTGGTTGGAGCTTCCGCCCGGAAATCTGTAGAAATGTGACCACACGCCTGTTGTATCATACAGAAAATCCTGCAGCCTGGTCAGATCCTCTTCAAAGGCTTCCTCCGAAGCATAGATCTCATTATATTTGTGGCTGTAGGAATGCATACCCAGTGTATGTCCTTCCGCTACAATGCGCTGATACATTGCCTGGTACTGTTCCTGCGGCTTTCCGGTCACAAAAAAAGTGGCTTTTACATCGTACTGCTTTAAAATATCCAGTATGGCATTCGTGTTACTGCTTGGTCCATCATCAAAAGTCAGATAAACCTTTCTCTTCTGTCCATCGTCCGGTTCCGTTTCTTCTGTCTGCCATTTTGCAAGGCTGTTATCTGCCTGTACCCCGCCTGTCTGCTGCCCCGCTTCTGCAATCGCCGCTGTGGAAGCAGTTTGTTCAGCCCCGGCAGTACTTTCACTCTGTTGCGATGTAATCTGCCGCCGCATCTGATCCAGCTCTTTCTGCAGCCTGTCCACTTTGATGAACAACAAAATGCATAACAGGATCGGAATCAGAATTCCTAAAAGTAAATACGTTACTATCAGCCTTTTCATGGAAGAAATCCGGCTGCGTCTCTTTTCCTCTTCACTTTTTGGCATACCAAGACTCCATTCTTTGCATATTCGATTTATTCTATCATAATTTTTATCTGAAATCCAGCGTTATAGATACAAATTGGCAGACTGTATTTCGGATATAAATAAAGCTTATCTGTGCAGCCTTTTTCCGTATGGCCACGCAGATAAGCTTTCCCTGCTTCTTTATCCCTTATTTTGTTTTTTCAAAAAGCTGTATGCCATGTGCAAGCCTTTCCAGTCCGTCCTTCAGCACTGCATGCGGGCATGCGATGTTCATACGCAAAAAGAGATTTCCGTTTCCGTGATAGCTGCTGCCCTTTGACAGATACAGCCCTGTTTCTTTCCGAATAAATTTCTGGAGATGATCCGTATCATCCGTTACCTTGGAACAATCCAGCCAGAGCAGATACGTCGCTGTATTTTCCACCAGATGTATCTGCGGCAGTTTGCCTGCCAGAAATGCCGCTACCATATCCCTGCTTTCCTGTAAATAATGCCGCAGGCTGTCAAGCCATGCATCTCCCTCTGTAAAAGCCGCAATCGTGCCTGCCATGGCAAATGCATTCGGCTCCGCTACTTCATCGGAATTCAGTCCTCTGTCCATTCTTTCCCGGATCGCTTCATCCGGGATCATGACTGCTGCCGACTGCAGCCCCGCCATATTAAAGGTCTTGCTCGGGGCCAGGCAGGTAATGCTGTTATACTTGCAATCGTCAGATACAGAGGCAAACGGCACATATTCATACCCCGGCATTGTCAGGTCACAATGGATCTCATCCGACACGACCAGTACATGATGCTTTTTGCAAAGTGCGCCGACTCTGGCAAGCTCTTCTTTGCTCCAGATCTTTCCTGCCGGATTTTGCGGATTACATAAAAGCAGCATCGTTGTCTGCGGATGTGCCAGTTTTTCCTCCAGATCCGCAAAGTCCATCTCGTATTGTCCGTTCTCATAAAGAAGCCGGTTTTCCAGTACATGTCTGCCATGGTTTTCAACACAGTTATAAAAAATATTGTAGACCGGTGTCTGCACAACAACATTATCTCCTACATTTGTCATGCGCTTGACCGCCACATCGATCGCAGGGATCACGCCTGTACAAAAAATCAGCCAGTCCTCCTGCATTTGAAAGCCATGTCTTCTCTGCCACCAGCCGCAAATTGCCTGATTCCACTCCTGCGGAACAACGGAATAGCCAAAGATACCATGCTCTGCCCGCCGGATCAGTGCTTCCCTGACGCAGGGTGCTGTTTCAAAATCCATATCTGCGACCCACATCGGGAGTTCGCCTTCTTTGATATCCCATTTGTAGGAGAAGGTGTTTCTTCTGTCTGTTATCTGATCAAAATGAAAGTTTTCCATTTTCCTTCCTTTCCACTGCTTGCAGTTTACATAATACATTCGTACCACCGGTTACAATTTTTTCAAAAGCCGGATCAGCATGAGGATTCCCCGGCAGATGAGCTCCAGACACATGGCGATCCATACGCCCGTCAGCCCAAACGGCTTTGCCAGTATCCAGGAAAGCGGGATCCTTACAAGCCAGAGGCTGATAAAATTCAAAATGCTTGGGATCATCGTATCCCCTGCCCCGCGCAATGCGCCTGATGCCACAATAGACGCCGCATACATCGGTTCCGCAAAGACTTCGATCCTCAGCACCTTTGTGCCGAGTGCCTGTACCGCCGGATCCGGGGAAAGTGACATCATCATAAGCGGTGCCAGAAAATACATCAGTATGCCTGTCACGGTCATAACACCAATGCCGATCCACGCTGTCATTCTTGAAAAATGATGTACCAGATTTTTACGTCCTGCACCTGTACTCTGCCCTACCAGAGTTGCTGCTGCCTCACCGATTCCATAACCTGGCATGTAACACAGGCTTTCCGCCGTTACCGCAAAAGAATTAGCTGCCAGTGCCACCGAACCGAGCGGTGCCACGATCCCTGTCGTCACGATCATGGCAAGACAGACAACAAATCGTTCAAATGTCACAGGGAGCGATAAGGTGATCGCTTTTTTCTGATATTCCGCCGACAGATGAAAGCCTTCTTCCTTCCGGATATGCAGGATTGGACTTTTCACGCAGGCAAAATATAACATGATGCCCGCAATGATCAGCTCCGATACGCCCGTACCAAGCGCAGCCCCTGCCACACCCAGTCTGCAGCCATAAATAAACAGGGCATTGAACAGAACATCCAAAAGGCACAGCAGGGAATTTAAAATACCGGGCACTTTCATATTGCCGCTGCTCTGCAGCATACTGCCTGCCAGCACATTCAGTCCCGAACACGGCAAAAAGCAGACATAGATCAGAAAATAGTGTCCTGCATCCTTTAAAATAGCCGTTTCTCCGCCAAGCCAGCCCGGCAGAAAGCTGCTGATCGCAATACCGGTCACAGCCAGAAATACGGAAATGCATGAAATGGTAAAAAGCGCCTGCTTTAAAACATCTCTTGCTTCTTCCAGCTTATTGGCTCCGATCAGCTGCGCAGCCTGTACGGCAAATCCAACCGAAAAAGAATTGCAGACGCCGCCAAAAAGCCATGTTGTCGATGCAACCAGACCGATCGCCGCCGCTGCCCCTGAGCCAAGCCGTCCCACCATGGATGCATCAATATACTGCATTGCCACAGAAGTAAGCTGTGCCATGATCGCAGGAAGCGAAAGCTGTATCACCAGCAGGATCTGCTGCCTGCCGGAAAGCTCACGCCCCATCCGTATATAGGAGATCAGTTCTTCTCTGTTTTCCCTTTTATTTCTTGCGCCTGTCTGTTTCATGTAACTGATAGTCTTTCTTTTCTTGCGGATTTTTCTTTTCTACTATAGATTACCTGTTAATCTTCGGTAATAATATCTGTATTTTTCTTCTTGACATCCGGGTTATCGAAAATAATCTCATCGATCTGTTTTGCCCGGATTTTTCCTGAGATCGGATTTTTCACGCTGTCGATCTTGGAATCGATCTGCGCATCTACCGTTGCATATTCAAATGCCAGATTGGTATTCAGCAGCCTGCAGTTTTCCATCTTCAGATTTTCCATATAGCACATGCCCTGCTCGCTCTCGATCGTGCAGTTGATCAGTGTAACGTTTTTGGCATTCCAGCCCAGATATTCTCCGGATATAAAGGAATCATAAACTGTTACATTTTCGCAGTTCCAGAAAGCATCCTTTGACAGCATTCTGGCATTACGGATCGTCAGGTTCTTTGCGCCGTCAAAGCTGTAATTGCCGACCAGTGTAAAGTTTTCAATCTCCATATCAGCGCTTCCCATTGCAAAATAGTCGCCCCTGGCTGTCACATTCTGCATTTTTACCTGACTGCAGTTCCAAAGCGTCTCTGCCGCATTTGGGAAATTGATATCCTTGAGCACGACATCCTTGCAGCGTCTGAAGCCCTTTGGTGCCTGATAAGTAATATCCTCCATGGAAATATGGTCTGTATACCAGATACCGGCTCTTGCCATTTCAAACATAGTAGAATGCTTTACCTCTACATTCTGGCAATACCACAGCGGATATTTCCACTGAAACAGGCAATTCGCTATTTTTAAATTTTTACTTTCCTTCAGCGGCGATTCGCCGTCCGCAAAGGTACAATAGGAAAGCTCCAAATCTCTGCTCTGAAATAAAGCACGCTCTCCTACAAATTTTTGTTGTGTATACTGATTCATATTCTTCCACTCACTTTCTTCTTATAGCATACCCAGATTTCGGTTATCCTGTTCTTTTTTATCACGACTTTTGTAAGCTGTCAAGGTAAAGTCAGGTTTAGGTATCTATTTCGTATAGGTACCGCTCAGCTTGCCATAGGCAGCTATGTTTCCGGGCTTTCCGGTATCGTCCACATTAAGTGCCTGTGCAATTTCTGCAATGCCACCGCATACGGTATTCACTTCTTCTGCATAGGAAGTCTTTGCCTTCCTCAAAGCAAACACATACACTTCATACGAATGTGTTCCGTCAGGTGGATACGGTCCGATATAGCCTGTCTCACTTGTTCCACCGCTGATTGATGTGATCTCTCCCTGTGCGACTTCTTCTTTGGTCAGAGTACCTGAGATCAGATGGATCCAGTTATTTCCATCCGGGTCTATCATATAGATCACATAAGCCTGTGCGGTTTCTGCTTTTTCCCAGCTTAGCTGCGGCGAAAGATTCTTTCCGCGCTCCGTATTGGCAATGCTGTCATCCCACACACCGCTTTGCAGATTTTCGCTTGTTACGGAGAACTGGTTTATCCCCGCCCAATCGAATGTGGGCGTCGCATTTTGTTGTCTATGGCTAACTATTACTATCAGCAGCACTACGAGTATTACCGCCAGGCAGATCATTCCGGTTATGAATGCCATGTTTTTATTTCTTTTCTGGTTTCTTTTCATATAAGATTCACGCTTTCATATTTCTTATGTATTTACATTTTGGAAAAGCACTGCAGCCATAAAACTGCTTACCCGCATTAGGTCCCTTTTGTGCGGTTCTAAGAACAAGCTCTGCTCCACATTTTGGACAACGTAATGCTTCCTGTGCCAGAAGATCAAATTTTGCAAAATAGTCTTTCTTACTTTCCATATTCATATCTAGCAGCCTCTGCGCAACCTGTTGCATCTGTTTCAAGTTGGAGGATGGCTCTTTGGATTCAGCATTCATTCTTTTTATCGTTGCCACTAACTGATCTGCCCGTATTACCTGTTCTTTTATTTCTTTTTTTGCATACCTGTCATTCACAATAGTTTTAGGATTCGCAAGAACAACAAGTGGTTTATAAAAAGTTCTGGTACCCCATTGTTTTAATAATCCCATAAAGGCACCTGCATTTTCTACTCTGCATTGGTTCAAAACGGTAAGATGTCTTTCATTTTGCGTAATTGGAGAATAAATACCTTCCTTGACTCGTTTACCGCCATACTCAAATGTCCTGATAAAAGCTCCACTGCTATTGATTTCAATATTACCAAATAAGTTTTTACATTCTATAACATATATCAGTTTTGTTGTTACAACAATAAAATCTATTTGTGCACTTAATCCATTCTCCGTCTCAATATAAATATCATGTAAGACTACCATATCTATCCCACTGTTTTTCAGTTCAAAGACAATATTATCTTCTCCTGCAATTCCAGCTTTTGTAATAGCTATTTCTTTCTGTAATTTTGTATTCAGTTCTCCACTTGTTTGCGGCAACAGTTTCTCCAGTCTTTCCAAATATGCTCTCGCATCACTTGCTTCCTTCAAAAAAATCTGTTCCGGTTTTGAAAAAATTCCCATATACTGCCTCCCTGCCATTTTGTTAAAATAGCTTTCATTCCTCATAAAGTTCGTTCAACAACGCTATAATTTTTTCTTTTTCTCCACTCCCATTGGTTTTAAGTCTCAGTAACGGAATTTGATATAACTCCATTATATGATCTTTCAACAAATCCCTGGAAGCCTGTACGGTATCTTTTTTATGGTATGCATATCCATCTGCTTCTATCGCTAATATAGGTGTCTTGCCAATTCTATTGTATATCAGGAAATCTAAATGAGTTGCCGGATTCATTGCATAACGACATTCCTGATCATTCAATAACACAGGATCTTTAATCAACATATTCAGTGGGAAGTGGCAAACTACATCCAAACTCGCATATTTATTATCGGATATAATTTCTCTGATCAGTGTATATACCAGGTTTTCAGAATCATATTCAGATATCTTTTTATATTTCTGCAAATATGCCATCCTTTCCTCTGTATACTGCTTATATAAATAATCAAAAACAGAGTAGATCCTGCTTTCCACTACTTCAAAATTATTATACTGAATATAATTTATCAGGTCTGTTATATTACGTTCTTTTGATTGTTCATTTCCGGTTACCACCAACAGCAGTCTTTTCTTTGCTCTTGACACAGCAACATTAATCAGGTATGGATCATCTGTAAAATCAGATATCTCATCATCTACAGTAGATATAATGATATTTTCCTTTTCTTTTCCTTGAAATTTATGCACTGTAGCGATATCAATATCATTAATTTCTCTGTTCAATGCCTCTACTTGGTTTTTATATGGGGCTATAATTCCGGTTTCTTTTGGATTCAAGACATATTTAGGAATAATTTCATTCTTTATAACATCTATCTGTCGTTGACTGTAATGGTTTCGTTCATGATTTCCTTTGGCTGTTTTTACTACCGATAAAACATCTTTTTCTCCCTCATCCTTTGTCATTATAATTAATTCTCCACGATAGAATTTCTGATTACAAAAATTGATAATTTTAGGATGACACCTATAATGCTCTCGTAACATTACTTGTGTTACATTTGGTATAATATCAAGAATAGATTGTAAAAAGCTTTTTGTATACTGATATCCTTCATTTATATGAAATGTATCAAAAATGGCTTTTGCTCTGTCTTTTACCTCATCTTTCATAACATTCGGAAGCTGCTTTGTATCTCCAACAATAACAGCATTTCTCGCGCTGGAAAGTGCCAGTGCTCCGGTTGCAACATCTACCTGTGATGCCTCATCCATGATCAGATAATCATATACAACATCTGTGTTCAAACTATTTTTCGATGAAAATGTTGTACTTAGTATAACCGGATATTCAAACAGGAAATCGCATGGATTTTTCCATAAATCATCCATACTAAATAATTTCCTTTGATTAAAGCCTTCATATTTTCCAGCTAAATAATCTTTTAATAAAATCATTGACTGCTCGCATAACTCCTCGAGTAAATTCTTATTAACCCCCTTCAAATATTTCTCTATATCTGCTATTTCTTCAGATAATTCTGCCAACCTTGCTGTATAATACATAGCCTGAAAGGACGTAATCATTTTTGATATAGGCTGCTTGTAAATATTCCAATTACTCGACCTATATTTCAAGGCTATTTTTATCTTAAACAAAAATCCTGTTACATTTTTCTTTTCTGCTAACATCTGACATTCTTGCCATAATTCCATCCAGTGTCGGGAAGATAATTTTTTTCTGAATTTTATATTATTGGTATCTACATCAGATTCATCGACATATTGATTAAAATATTTCTGTTCTGTGACTAACTGGGAAAGTTCCTGCCTTAAATGAGCCAATCTTTCCTGCTTTTCGAATACATCTTTCAACTGTTCAGATTGCTCAGCTATTTTCCGTTTTATATCTTTTGGATTTTTATCTGTTTTCCACGATGAAAAATCCGGATAATCAGTCTTTTGATGTTCAATAAACCATTCCTTGTTCTTGGAATTTCCTAACGAAGCTACAATAAACCCCAGATTATAATTAGGTGCAGATAATTTTTCATATACATTTTCGGTTGCCGAATTATTATTCGACACTATCTGTACTGTTTTTCCCTGCAACAATATATTGGCAATGATGTTTAATATAGTCTGTGTCTTTCCTGTCCCCGGTGGTCCCTGTATAACACTGATCTGATTTTCCATAGCATTTTTTACTGCTTTATACTGACTACTATTACAACCAAATGGAAAAATCGGAATATAATGATCCCTGCTTTTTTTATTCTTTCCTGAAGAAGGATTTAAATATTTAGCTAATGCTACATCATTACCAACAAAAGAAATTTTGTCAATTTGTTTTGATAATAACTTTTCGCCCGTATCATCATTCTTGATTGTACACAAACCTGAGATTTGTTTTATATATTCAAATACATTTGCTGCCTGACTTTGATTAAGACATGATTCTATGATATGTAAATCGTCTTGTCTGTAATCCCTCTCACTACCATCTCCAAAACAAATATGCCAATAAGATTCTAATCCATTTTTAAATACATATATTGCACTAATATCAAAAAACTCTCTTCCCTCTCTACCAATGTGGTACATATTCGGGTTTAATACAGTAGGATCTGTCAATTTTTTCACATTAGGATATGCATAAGAGTATACTTTCCCATTATTGAATTTTATATCCCATTTCTGAATTTCTCTATTGTAAACACATGACTTTATCTCAGATGTCTTTATTTCATCCTTAATGAGAATCATACATGCTCTTGTATTCATCTATTCCCTCCCCTTTGGTATTTCTGCTTCCAACGGAATGAAATCCTTGTAGCCATTTTTATTATTCGCCCACATTTAATAATTTTTCCATTTTGGGCGACGCCCCTTTGTATGCTTTTCCAGTTTTTTCGCCCTTTTTTCTTGTCTTCACGAATTTTGTATGAAATTAATCCGAAATTCTCTGGCTACGTGCACAAGATTTTCTGTTACGAGAAGCATCTGGCGTTATTTTTCGCCTTTTCATTTAATTTTTCTTATTTTGTATGAATATCAATATTTCCGGTGAATAAACATTCATCCCCAATTTACTGAATTCTAAATTATGGACGAAACTCTCCATGCTAAGGATCTATCATTCATACTAAATTGATGTTTTTCCCGGTATTGGATGATTTTCTGAAACGATCCTGCCATCCACAACCTGGATCCCGTACTTCTCAAGATCAACTCTGTCATCCACAACTTCGATCCCGTCTGCGCGCAGGCGGTCTGCCTGTACATGCGCCCCGCCGAATGCAAAAGCACCTGCAAGCTCTCCCTTGGCATTTACAATACGGTAACACGGGGTATATTCCGGATCCGGATTTTTGTGCAGAGCATTCCCGACTGCCCTGCACATCTTTTTATCTCCTGCCAGCTCTGCGATCTGTCCATAGGTCGCGACTCTCCCTTCAGGCACCTGCCTGACTGCTTCATAGATCCGCTTTGTGGGGCTGTCTGTGACAAGGTCATAGCTTTCTGCGATCATCCTCATGATCTCTTCTGCCGGAATACTGCCATCCACAATGATCGTATTCCAGTGTTCTTTATTTAGATGATAGCCCGGGATAACCGCAGCATATGCACTTCGCCAGAAATCACGCCATTCCGGCTTTACTTTCACATTCAGATTTAAAAAGCCGTCTTTTTCATAGGTCCAGAGGAATGCCTTTTTGCTTTCCTTCACCCGGACAAGCTGCCAGTTCGGATCGTGAAACGGTGCTTCCTGATAGGTAGCAGGAAAGGACAGACCATATTGTAATACTGCCTGCCTTGTCAGAAGATCCGTTGCGCTTCTTATCTCATTTGTGTTATTTTCTTTCATATCTCTGCCATTCTTTCTCTTAATTTCTTTATCGACTCTTCTACTTACAACTGCCCGAATAAGGCTGCAATACCGCCGCTGATCCACAGCAGCACTTTTACCACCAGAGAAACAAGCAAAAGCCACAATAGAATCCCGCCGATCCATGCGACCTTTTTGGTAAGCGACTGCAAACCGCCCTTACTGCCTTCGATGATCGTGATCGGTGCTCCATAATCAACCTGATCAAAATATTGCCGATAAGAAAGAAGCTGCTGCCCGGTCATGCCGTCTTCCAACTGCATTTTCCACGCATCCAGCTTCTTTTCGTATGCTTCAAATTCCTGCAGCCGCTTCTGAAGCGCAAATATTTCATGATTGATATTACTGATCTGATATTTGTTTTTCAGAAAAGCTGCGAAATCCCTGTTATGATAGACCAGATATAAAAAAGATCCTTTTACAAGTTTATAGCAGATAACCGGCAGAACGATCGCATACCCTGCAATCAGAATAAACAGACCGATGGCCGCAATAATTGAAAGCGCCAGTCCGCCTGCCAGCATAAAAACGGCTTCCAGCGGCACCAGTAATACAAGTGCCGCTAAAATGCC
>DJNY01000180.1:17991-18152 GCA_002441865.1 Lachnospiraceae bacterium UBA6452
CTTCCCTTTTCAAAAAGGAACTGCTCTTCATATTGCGAATACCAGTATGCTGCATCCGTATCATACAGGGACTTTGTCTTATTCCACATATACCCTCCATAGTGTCTGATCTTCCTGTTACAGCATATCATATGCAGACTATGAAAAGCAAATATGTGCAG
>DJNY01000180.1:18281-23428 GCA_002441865.1 Lachnospiraceae bacterium UBA6452
GCAGGCATATGGGAAATATCGGAAAGTGCGCCTGCTTCTTCCAAAAGCTCCATTTCCTCGTCTGTCGCCTCTCCCTTGATCATATGCAGGAAGCTTTCCTTCAATTTTTCCGCTTCTTCCACCTCTCTGCCGATGATCAGATCCAGCATGATGTCGGCAGAAGCCTGCGAGATCGCACAGCCGTCTCCTGTAAAGGAACCGTCTACGATCTTTCCATTCTCCACTTTGAGATTTAAAATAATATCATCTCCACAGCTCGGGTTCACACCCTCCAGCTGCATATTGGCATCCGCAAGCGTATGCTTATGCATGGGATGCAGATTGTGATCTGTTAATATCTCATTGTAAAAGCTCCTGTTATTCTCCATAGCCCATTCTCCTTCTGATCGTCTGCATACTTGTCAGCAGCTTTTCAATATCCTCTTCCGTATTATAAAAATACATACTGGCACGAGTGGTTGACATAACACCGATCTGCTGCATCAGAGGCTGTGCGCAGTGATGCCCTGCACGGACTGCAATACCATCCGCATCCAGAATACTGCTGACATCATGTGGATGCACGCCATCTACGGTAAAGCTGACGATCCCACAATGCTCCTTCGGATCCGGGGATCCCTGGATCTGTACATAGGGCAGCTTCTTGAGTCCTTCCATCAGTTGCGTGGTCAGTAAAAGTTCCTGCTTCTGTATCTGCTCATAACCGACTTCCTGTAAATACCGGATCGCGGCCGCAAGTGCCCATGCACCTGCACCATTGACAGTACCTGCTTCAAATTTATGCGGCAGCTCAGCATAAACCACCTTATCTCTTGTCACCGTCTGGATCATTTCTCCACCGGTCAGGAAAGGCGGCATTTCAGAAAGCAGTTCCTTTCTGCCATATAATACACCGATTCCCATAGGTGCCATCAGCTTGTGCCCGGAAAATGCCAGAAAATCCACGCCCAGCTTTTGTACATCCACTTCCATATGCGGCGTGGACTGTGCTGCATCCAGTACAACAACGGCTCCGCTTTGTTTTGCCAGCGTTACGATCTTCTCGATCGGTGTCCTGATACCAAGTACATTGGATACCTGGGTAACTGCGACCAGCTTTGTTTTTTCTGAAAATGCAGCCCGCAGATCCGCATCCGAAATATGTCCCTGCCGGTCACATTCCAGATACTTAACGACTGCACCTGTTTTTTCAGCTACCATACGCCATGGAAGCTGATTACTGTGATGTTCTAAAATACTGACGACGATCTCATCGCCCTCCCGCAGATGCGATAAGCCGTAGCTGTAAGCAACCAGATTCAGGCTTTCTGTGGCATTTCTTGTAAAGATGATCTCCTTTGCAGAAGCTGCATGGATAAATTTCGCCACACATTCCCGTGCCTCCTCATAACGATCTGTTGCCTCTATTCCAAGAGAGTACAGACCACGCAAAGGATTGGCGTTATATTTTTTGTAAAATTCCATTTCTGCTTCCAGAACAACATCCGGGCGCTGCGCGGTTGCTGCACTGTCCAAATATACGATCGGATTTTCCCGCAGAAGCGGAAAATCCTGTTTGAATTCATGCTTCATCACCCGTCACCTCCCAAAGCCAGTTTTCTGCCTGTTCCGCGATTTCCTTATCTCCGATCTGATTACAGAGTGCTTCCAGCTTCGCTCTTGCCAGCAGATTGCAGGCATCTTCTTCCGAAAGTCCTCTGCCTGCCAGATAAAACAGCACATCATCCGCCGGTCTGCCGATCGAAGCACCATGATTTCCTTCTACATCTTCCTCCGCACAAAGGATCAATGGAACCGTCTGGTTGATGGCATCCTCTCCTAAGATGAGCACATCCTCCATCTCATCTCCCTTTGCACCCGCACAGCCCAATGGGAAGTCAATTGTTCCACGGAATACTTTTTTAGACGCATCCTGCAGTACACCGCCCACATTCATGTTGCTTTCTGTTTTCTTTCCGATATGCTGTGCCACGTAGTTCATATCCAGAAGCTGCTGCTTTTCCCTGTAATACCCTGCAGCAAGCTGCAGATTGCTCTTTTCTCCGGTCAGCGTGGCGTAACTTCCTGCCCAGATCTTCTCTGCCCCAAGAAACAACTGCACAACCTCTATCTGTGCCTGTTTGCCGCTTTCGGCTCCGATATCATTGAAAAGCTGCATCCGATCGCCAAGCAGATCTACCTGCACAAGCCGGATCTTTGCATTTTCTTCTGCCTGCATCAGTGTACGCAGCACGGCTTTTCCTTCTGCATCCTTTTCAGATCTTACAACAGTCCAGACTGTCACACTTTCTCCTGCTTTCGCATGGATCTTCACATCCTGAAAGCATTTTTCCTGATCCGGATAGTCAAATACAAGCGCTGTCTGCAGATCATTTGGGATCGCCCCTTCAGAATCACCTGTTGTCTCCACACAAATATCTGTTGCATCTTCCGGTTTCAGGTGGCTTACTTCCACGCCCATTCCGGTACGGATCTTCTCCATCTCTTTATAGAGAGAAGCTTGCTGCCCGGCCGTCAGTTCTTTTACAACCGGCTTTTCATCCTTTGGGCAGCGGACGGTAACAACCGGTCTCTGCCATCCGTCCACTGTCAGATCCTTTATTTCCGCCTGATTGACCGATAGTCTGTTCCAGGTTTTTGCAGGCAGTCTGTTTACAGTCATATCTATTGTTTGTTTCATTTTGTTCCTCCTACAATTATGGACTATGCCAATCATTACATACTATCCTATACTGCCTTTCATTTCGAGCTGTATCAGATTGTTCATCTCCACCGCATACTCAAGCGGCAGTTCCTTTGATACATTATCCGCAAATCCACTGACGATCATCGCTCTCGCATCTTCTTCCGAAAGTCCTCTGGACATCAGATAAAAGACAGCTTCATCACTGATCCGTCCGATCTTTGCCTCATGACCGATGTCCGCATCCGCTGTCCGGATATCCATTGCCGGGATCGTATCGGATCTTGACTTGTCATCCAGCATCAGGGACTGGCAGGAAACAGCCGACTTTGTCTTCTTTGCAGACTTTTCTACCTGCACACTGCTTCTGAATGTACTGATGCCGCCATCTTTTGAAATAGATCTTGTATTGATAAACGAAGAAGTATTTTTCCCTACATGAACAACCTTTGCTCCTGTGTCCAGATTCTGTCCTTTGCCCGCAAATGTAATACCGGTAAATTCCATCCGGGAATGATCTCCCTTCAGGATTGTCATCGGATATAAGTAAGAAACATGGGATCCAAACGAACCGGAAACCCATTCCATTACACCGCCTTCTTCCACCATGGCACGTTTGGTGTTCAGGTTATACATATTTTTAGACCAGTTTTCGATCGTCGAATAACGCAGTCTGGCATTTTTCTTTACAAAAAGCTCCACGCAGCCCGCATGCAGGTTCGCCACATTGTATTTTGGTGCAGAGCAGCCTTCAATAAAATGCAGATCTGCGCCCTCATCTACAATGATCAATGTATGTTCAAACTGTCCTGCGCCCGGTGCATTCAGACGGAAATAGGACTGCAGCGGAATTTCCACGGAAACACCCGGCGGTACGTACACAAAGGAACCACCTGACCAGACAGCTCCATGCAAAGCTGCAAATTTATGGTCGTTCGGCCGTACAAGCTTCATAAAGTACTTTCTGACCATATCTGCATATTCGCCTTTTAAGGCACTTTCCATATCTGTATACACAACGCCCTGTGCTGCGACCTCTTCCCGGACATTATGATAAACAAGCTCCGAATCGTACTGTGCACCAACACCAGCCAGTGATTTTCTTTCTGCCTGCGGAATGCCAAGCTTTTCAAACGTATCCTTGATATCCTCCGGTACTTCAGACCATTTTGCACTCATTTTTGTATTCGGACGTACATAAGTTGCAATATGGCTCATATCCAGTCCGTCAATGGAAGGCCCCCAGTCAGGCACCTTCAGTTCATTATAAATCTGTAATGACTGCAGACGGAACATCGTCATCCAGGCAGGATCATTCTTTTCTTTTGAGATTTTTTCTACAATAGAAGCATCCAGCCCTTCCTGCACACGGTATGCATCTTTTTCATCGTTCCGGATATCATAAATGCTTCTGTCCACATCATCGACATAGGTTTTCTCTTTCATCCGGCTTACCTCCCTGTCTCTGATTCCTGTTTTAAAAGATCCAGATATTTTTCAAAACCATGTTCATTGATCTCATCGATCAGGGAAGCATCCCCCGTCTTTACGATATGTCCGTCTACCAGAACATGCGTGTAATCCACATGTAAAGCTTCCAGGATCCTTGTGCTGTGCGTAATGATCAGAAGTGCTCCGTCTCTTGTCTTCTGATATTCTTCCACACCCTTTGAAACGGTACGCACTGCGTCCACATCAAGTCCGGAATCTGTTTCATCCAAAATTGCCAGCTCCGGTCTGAGCATCAGCATCTGCAAAATCTCTGTTTTCTTTTTTTCGCCACCGGAAAATCCCACATTCAGATCGCGTTCTGCATAAGACGGATCCATCTGCAGCAGCTCCATTTCCTTCTGCAGCTCCTTCTTAAAGTCCCAAAGACGGATTCTGCTGCCACGTCTCTTTTCCACTGCATTTCTGATAAAGGAGCTTAAAGAAAGTCCCGGAACCTCCAGAGGGCTCTGGAAGGATAAAAAGATACCATCCTTTGCTCTCTTGTCTGCGCCGTCCTCATTGATCCGATTTCCGCGGAACAAAATATCCCCTTTCGTTACTTCATACTTCGGATTGCCCATCAGTGCATAACCGAGTGTTGATTTTCCGGCGCCGTTAGGTCCCATTAAAACATGGGTTTCTCCCTTCCCGATTTCTAAATTTATATCATGCAGAATCTCTTTATTCTCTACACGAACTGAGATACCATTTACCTGCAAAAGTTTGTCTGCCATTTTCTGATCCACACCTTTCCTTTTATTCAACCTACTTGTTTGGTAGGTAATTAAACTATAGTATGTAACCAGGGTTTTGTCAACTCTTGCAATGCATTTGCTACGCAAATGCACTGCAAGTTCCAAATAACCTGCACAGCAGGTTATAGTTTATGGTATAATCATATAAGAGGCAAAAGTATATTGCCTCTTAGAAACCGATAAAAGGATGGATTTCATATGCTGATCTCAACCAGAGG
>DJNY01000180.1:23520-23900 GCA_002441865.1 Lachnospiraceae bacterium UBA6452
ATATGTACCGCTGAAAGAAATTGCCGAGCGGCAGCACATTTCAAAAAAATATATGGAAGGTATTTTAAAGATCCTGGTGGAACACGACCTGCTGGAAGGCGTGAAGGGAAAAGGCGGCGGCTATCGGCTTACAAAGCCTGCTGCCGATTATACATTGGGTGAAATTCTCCGGCTGACAGAAGGCGATCTTGCTTCCGTTTCCTGTACTTCCTTATCTACCGGTCCATGCGAAAACATTGCCACCTGCCCTACACATCCCGTCTGGCAGAAGCTGGACACGATCATCAACGACTATCTGGACAGCGTCACACTGGAACAGCTATTATAAAATACCCCGGGATCAGAAATGATCCCGGGGATTTGTGTTGTGTTGTGAGTTT
>DJNY01000165.1:0-10049 GCA_002441865.1 Lachnospiraceae bacterium UBA6452
ATGCATGACAAAACGCTGCAGCTGATCGGCAGAAGGCATACGGTAGGGCAGGCAGTAGACGCTTACCATATGGCAAGAGAGCTTGGCTTTGATAATATCAATATGGATATTATTTTAGGACTTCCGGGCGAGGATGAAGCAGATGTGGCAGAGACGATCCGCCAGATCGACGCACTTTCGCCGGATTCTTTGACCGTACATTCTCTGGCAATCAAGCGGGCTTCCAGACTGCGCCGCTATATGGACGAGCATCAGGTATTTTCCATCCACAATACGGATGAAACGATGCGGATCGCAGCGGAGGGCGCACGCATGCTTTCCATGCAGCCTTATTATCTCTACCGGCAGAAAAATATGTCCGGTAATTTTGAAAACGTGGGCTATGCACGGGACGGGAAATATGGCATATATAATATTCTGATCATGGAGGAACTGCAGACGATCGTAGCGCTCGGCGCGGGCAGCATTACAAAACGTGTTTTCCCGGACGGACGGATTGAACGGTGTGATAATGTGAAGGATGTTGCGTTGTATATAGAAAAGATTGATGAAATGATGGAGCGGAAACGACAGTTGTTTGCGGATCGATCATAAATGATAGGATGCAGATGATGCATTTCCCTCTTCAGAAACGGAAAAAACAACCGATATATTATATAAGAAGGTTCTCAAAAGGATTTGAGACGGAATAAACTTCAAGGAGGAAGTAAATATGAGTATATCAGGTGTTTCTTATCAACAGGCAAATCAGGTCTATCAGAATTCCCAGCAGGTAAAAACTGAAAATCGGAAAGAGACAGGAAAAACGGCTTCTAAATCAGACACAGTCAAAGTGTCCGAGTGGAAGCCTGTTTCTGAAGGCAGTTCCCTTACGCCGACAACAAAGGCGGGATACGGAACGGTTGTCGGAAATGTAGAACTGTCAGACAAAGCAAAGGCTTATTATGACAAGCTGAAAAACAAATTTCACGGAATGGATTTCATTCTGGTAAGTAAGGATATGAAATCACAGGTGGAAGCAAATGCCTCTGCTTATGGCAACGCCAGCAAACCGGTCGTTCTGATCGATGAGGAAAAGCTGGAAAGAATGGCGACGGATGAAAACTTCCGTAAAAAGTATGAGGGGCTGATCGCCATGTCCCAGAGCAAGATGATGCGTGCGAAAAACAGTCTGACAAGCAGCGGCGCAAAGGTCAGGAATTTTGGCATGCGTATCGGTGAGGATGGCAGAGCTTCTTTCTTTGCGACAGTCGAAAAGGCAAATACTGCACAGACAAAAGCACTGCAGAAAAGACAGGAAGCCAAGAAGGCAGAAAAGGCGAAGGCAAAGAAAAAGGCGGAAAAGGAAGCAAGGGAAGACCGGATAGAAAAGCGGAAGGATGAAAAGACAGAAAAGGCAAAAGAAACAGAGCAGCAGCCGGATTATCTGGAATTTGAAGCAGATACGATAGAAGATCTGGTGGATGCGGTTTCCAGATATGCTTACGATTCCACGGAAAGGAACGTATTGGCAAAAGCAGAGAGTGAGGTCGGACAGCGCTTTGATTTCCGGGGGTGAGATCATGGTATAAGCGGAGAAATATGGCTGCTTTTGAAAAAATGAATTGACACTTTGCCGATACAAAAATACAATAGAAGCAGAGCGTAAGAAAAAAGCCTGTGAAATACAGGCAAGGAACGAGGATTCATTTATGGATACGGTGAAGATAATCACGCTACTGCTTGGACTTTTGAGTGGCATCGCACTCTTTTTATATGGCATGAGCGTCATGGGAGACGGAATCAAGAAGGTGGCAGGTAATAAGCTGGAAACCCTTCTTTATAAGCTGACCAGCAATCCGATAAAGGGTATTTTACTGGGTGCGGGCGTAACGGCTATTATCCAGTCTTCCTCTGCGACTTCCGTTATGGTAGTCGGTTTTGTAAATTCCGGTATGATGAAGGTCGTACAGGGCATCAGTATTATCATGGGTGCTAATATTGGAACAAGTATTACAGGATGGATCCTGTGTCTGTCCGATATCCAGGGGGCAGGCGGTATCGCATCCCTGCTTTCTTCTACCAGCATTGCTGCGATCGTGGCAATTCTTGGTCTGCTGGTCAGAAGTATTTCAAAGAAAGATTCGTACCGTGCGGTTGGTGATATCCTGTTTGGTTTTACGATCCTGATGATGGGTATGTCTGCCATGAAAACAGCAATGGAACCATTGCAGGATGTTCCGCAGTTTACGGGACTTCTGACAAAGTTCTCCAATCCGGCACTTGGTATTTTCATCGGTATTCTCATTACCGCGATCCTGCAGAGTGCATCTGCATCGGTCGGTATCCTGCAGTCGATCGCTATGTCCGGTTATGTACCGTTTTCAGCAGCACTGCCGATCGTTATGGGTATCGGGATCGGTGCTTCCTGTCCGGTTCTGATGAGCGGTGTCAGCTCCAATAAAAACGGTAAGAGAACGGCGCTTGTCTATCTGATCAACGATTTATTTGGAATGATCATCTGCGGCAGTATTTTTTATGTCCTGCAGGCGATCCTGACGGGAGGGAAGCAGTTTGCCATTATGGATATGCAGATGACTTCCGTGTCCATAGCACTTTTAAATACCGTATATCGTGTTGTAACGATCCTGATCCTGGCGCCGTTTATCAAACAGATCAATAAGCTGGTATTCTGGCTGATCAAAGAGACGGAAGATGAGATGGAAGATCAGGCGGATTTCGATCTGCTGGAAGAACGCTTCCTGCGCAACCCGGAGCTTGCACTTGCACAGGTGCATACGGTCATGAACGGAATGGCAACGGGCGCACAGAAAAACGTGATGCGTGCCCTGCATCTGATGGAGCAGTATACAACAGAAGCCTATAATAAGATCCAGGATAAAGAAAAGATCATCGATAAATACGAAGATAAGCTTGGCACCTATCTGATGCGTGTCACAGCAACGGAGCAGAACCAGCAGCAGACCAGGCAGAGCGCAAAGTTCCTGCATACAGTCAGTGATTTTGAACGAATAGCCGACCATGCCTGTGGGATTTCCAGAGTGGCAAAGGAGATCAGTGAGAAAAACATACGGTTTTCCGCAGATGCACAAAAGGAATCTGAGGTTCTGATCGCAGCAGTGAAAGAGATCATGGAGCTGACCATTCATGCCTTTGAACATGATGATATAGAAATGGCACACAGAGTGGAGCCGCTGCGTATTACGATCCGTCTGCTCTGCGGTGAGATCAAGAAAAATCATATCATCCGTCTGCAAAAAGGAAACTGTGATATCAATAATGGTTTTGCCTTTAATGATCTGCTTAGCAACTTAGAGCGTATCGCAGCACATTGTTCCAATATCGCGGTAGCGATGATCGAATTTGAAGCAGATGATTTCAATACACATGAATATCTGCGCGATATCCGTAAGTCACCGGATTCGCAGGTGCTCACCGACCTGAATTATTATTCGGGAAAATATACGATAGAGAAAGAAGAAGAGAAAGCCTGATAGGGTATCAGAAAAGCTCCGCAATGTGCGGAGCTTTTTGCTGGCTGTTTTTATTTGACTGTATTCTGTATCGCCGGAACTTTACTCAGCATCTGTGGTAACACCGAGCTCGCGATCCTTTGCCATATAGAACAGTGCAATGGTATCAGGTCCGACATGGCTGCCTGTACAGTAATCATAAGAGGTATTGATAAACTCACGTACTTTTATACGTTTCTGGATCTCTTCCATGACATACAGGGAATCTTCATAAGCATCTGCATGTGCAATACCGATGATCTGTTTTTCCGGTTCTACGATCGTGTCACAGACTAAATTGATCAGGGTATTCAGTGCGGCTTTTCTGCCACGGCATTTTTTAAACTGTACGATATAGCCGTCTTTATTGCCACGCAGGATCGGTTTGATCTGCAGAAGATTACCGACAAAAGCGGCGGATCCGGTCAGACGTCCTGTTTTTGCCAGATATTTCAGATCGCCGACAGTAAAAACACCGTTCATTCTTGCGGGATAAGTTTCCAGTATGTCGGCAACCTCATCCACTTCCTTACCCTGCGAACGCATTTCACTGGCGTAGATTGCCAGAATTCCCTGTGCCAGAGAGGCATTCAGAGAATCAATCATACGGATCTTTCTGCCACACGGCAGATTCTCCATCAGATCTTCTGCAGCAAGTCTTGCGGAATTAAAATTACCGCTGATGTTTTTACTGAGGGAAAAATAAAGCACATCTTCATTTTGCTCCATAATGCTGCGGAAGCAGTTCTCAAAGTCTCCGCTGGAGATCAGCCCTGTTTTGACATCCATGCCTGCACGCATGGCGTCATAATATTTTTTCCCCTTCTGACGTTCTTCTTCCGGGGAAAGAGACGGATCGAAGCAGACAAGCTCCTTACCATCTACATAATTCACAAAAGAAAGCACCTGAATCTGGTACTTTTTCACAAACTCTGCCGGAATATTGGCTGCAGAGTCAACAACTATCTGGAACATATCGTCACCTGTATCCTTTGTTTTCTTTTTTGTCATAGACATGTAATCATGAAACCATGACGTGTCATATTGTTTATAATATTATATGTAGTAATAAAAACTATGTCAAGAGGAGCCGGGATAAAAGGATTATAACTTTTTTAATACTATAACAAAAGATAATAAGAAACTCTTGAGAACAGATAAAAAAAGTAGTAAAATCAGACAATGTGAAACAATCAGGTAATCAAAAGGAAAGAAAAGGGTAATTTATATGGCACTGAATAAGAAACCGGTAAACGGAATGAAGGATATTCTTCCGGAGGAAATGCAGATTCGTGATTATGTCATGGGTGTGATCAAAGAAAACTATCGCAAGTTCGGTTTTACACCGATCGAAACACCATGCGTGGAGAGCATCGGCAATCTTTGCTCCAAACAGGGCGGTGAAAATGAAAAGCTGATTTTTAAGATCTTGAAGCGTGGTGAAAAGCTGAACCTGGCAACGGCAAAGGAAGAAAATGATCTGGCAGACAGCGGACTCCGTTATGACCTGACACTTCCGCTTTCCCGTTATTATGCAAATCATGCCAATGAATTGCCAAATCCGTTCAAGGCGCTGCAGATGGGAAATGTATGGAGAGCGGACAGACCGCAGAAGGGACGTTTCCGTCAGTTTGTGCAGTGCGATATCGATATATTGGGAGAGCCGAGCAATCTGGCTGAGATCGAGCTGATCCTGGCGACGACAACGACACTTGGCAAGCTTGGTTTCTCTAATTTCAAGGTACGTATCAATGAAAGAAGAATTTTAAAGGCAATGGCTGCTTATTCCGGATTCCCGGAGGAACAGTATGATCTTGTATTTATCATTCTGGATAAGATGGACAAGATCGGTCTTGATGGCGTGAAGGCAGAACTGCTGGAAAGCGGATTCACACAGGAAATGGTAGACAGGTACGGTAAGCTGTTTGAAGGAATGCAGGCGGCAGAAGATGCGATCGCTTATCTGGCTGGGGAACTTGGTGACTATCTGGAAGAAGGCGTGGCAGACAGCCTGAGTGAGATCCGTACAAGCGTCAGTGCAACGGTTGACGGCAATTTTGAGATCGTATTTGATCCGACACTGGTACGTGGCATGTCTTATTATACCGGTACGATCTTTGAAATTGAAATGCCTGACTTTGGCAGCAGTGTTGCAGGCGGCGGCCGCTATGATAAGATGGTCGGTAAGTTTACCGGAAAGGATACACCGGCGTGTGGCTTCTCCATCGGATTTGAACGGATCATCACGATCCTGCTCGATCAGGGCTTCCAGGTACCGGGCAGTGCGGAAAAGATCGCATTTTTAGTAGAAAAGGGCATGGATGCTGACCGCCTCTGTGAAGTGATCAAAGAGGCACAGAAGCTCAGAAGCGAGGGCAAGCAGGTACTGGTTGTCCGCATGAACAAAAACAAAAAATTCCAGAAGGAACAGCTGACAAAGGAAGGCTATTGTGAATTCAGGGATTTCTATAAAGAAGCACTAAAAAATTAGGAAGAGGAGAATGAAAAATGGCTGAATCAATGAAGGGGCTGAAAAGAACCCACAGATGTACTGAAATAACGTCAAAAAACATCGGCGAGACAGTAACTGTCATGGGCTGGGTTGCAAAACAGCGTAATAAAGGCGGTATTATTTTCGTGGATCTGCGTGACAGAAGCGGTATCCTGCAGCTGATCTTTGAAGAGGATAAATGCGGCAGCGAGAACTTTGAAAAGGCAATGAAGCTGAGAAGCGAATATGTGATTGCAGTTGTCGGTAAAGTAGAAAAGAGAGCGGGCGCAACGAATGAAAACCTGAAAACAGGTGATATCGAAGTGATCGCCGAACAGGTACGTATTCTTTCCGAGTCGGAGACACCACCGTTCCCAATCGAAGAGAACAGCAAGACAAAGGAAGAAATCCGTCTGAAATATCGTTATCTGGATCTGAGAAGACCGGATCTGCAGAGAAACCTGATCCTGCGCAGTAAGATCTGTACGGAAGTACGTTCTTTTATGGCAAAGGAAGGCTTTATCGAGATTGAAACACCTATTTTAAATAAATCCACACCGGAAGGCGCAAGAGATTATCTGGTACCGAGCCGTATCCATCCGGGCAGCTTTTATGCACTGCCACAGTCACCACAGCTGTTTAAACAGCTTCTGATGTGTTCCGGTTATGACAGATATATCCAGATCGCAAAATGCTTCCGGGATGAGGATCTGCGTGCAGACCGTCAGCCGGAATTTACACAGATCGATATGGAGCTTTCTTTTGTGGATGCAGAGGATGTTATGGAAGTCAATGAACGTCTGATCCAGCATGTCTGCAAGGAAGCGATCGGACTGGATGTACAGCTTCCGCTGCCGAGAATGACATGGCAGGATGCAATGGATCGTTTTGGTTCTGATAAACCGGATACCCGTTTTGGCATGGAACTTGTAGATGTGTCCGATGTTGTAAAGGACTGCGGTTTCTCCGTATTTACATCAGCACTGGCTGATGGCGGCAGTGTCCGTGGTATCAATGCAAAGGGACAGGCTGAAATGCCTCGTAAGAAGATCGATGCCCTTGTCAATGATGCAAAAGGAAATGGTGCAAAGGGTCTTGCTTATCTGGCTGTACTGCCGGATGGCAGCTACAAATCTTCCTTTGCAAAATTCATGACAGAAGATGAACTGAAAGCACTGGTCAGCGCAATGGATGGTGAGCCTGGAGATCTTCTGTTATTTGCAGCAGATAAGAATAAGATCGTCTGGAATGTACTTGGTGCCCTCCGTCTGGATCTGGGACACAAGATGGGACTGATCGATGAAAATAAATTCAATTTCCTCTGGGTAACAGAGTTCCCGCTTTTAGAGTGGAGTGATGAAGAAAATCGTTATGTTGCCATGCATCATCCATTCACAATGCCAATGGAAGAAGACTGGCAGTATATCGATTCCGATCCGGGACGTGTCCGTGCGAAAGCATACGATATCGTATTAAACGGTGTTGAGCTGGGCGGTGGTTCCGTCAGAATCCATCAGGATGATATTCAGGAAAAGATGTTTGAAGTCATTGGTATCAAGAAAGAAGAAGCGTGGGATCGTTTCGGTTTCCTGTTAAGCGCATTCAAATACGGTGTTCCGCCTCACGCAGGACTGGCATACGGTCTTGACCGTATGGTCATGCTGCTTGTAAAGGCAGACAGTATCCGCGAAGTGATGGCATTCCCGAAGGTAAAAGATGCTTCGTGCCTGATGAGTGAAGCACCGAATGTCGTAGACCAGAAGCAACTGGATGAGCTTTGCCTGAAGGTTGTAAAACCGGAGCAGAAAGAAGAAGTTCAGGAAGAAACACAGCAGGCATAAAGGAACAGATATGAAAGCTTTGATTTATGTAACTGAGCTGGGTGCATGGACGGATAACACATTTGTTTCTTATGAGTGTATCTCCTCTGATGAGCGGCGCAGGAAGGCGGCAAAACTGAAAAATCTGCCGGACAGGGTACGCTGCATTCGAGCAGGTATTCTGCTTGCACAGGCATATGCATATGAAAAGAACAGACAAATAATAAGAGAGCCGGCAGAAGCTGACTCTCTTATTTGGTTGCCATTACCTTCCGTACAGGAGGCGGAGAGGCTGGTCATGGAATGCCCCGCGGAAGCGGAAGATGGCAATGGAAAGCCTTGTTTTCCGGATGAAAAGCATTTGTTTTATAATCTTTCCCATGCAGGCTCGTTTGTCTGCTGCTGTATGGCAGATACACCGGTCGGGATTGATGTGGAATGTGTCCGGCAAAGAAAGGAATCTGTGATAAAACGCTGCTTTACACCGGAAGAAGCCAAGGCGGCGGAACGCTCAGATAAAAGCTTTACGGAAATCTGGACACAGAAGGAAGCACTTTCCAAGCTTTCCGGCGAAGGGATCGGCGGTATTTTGCAAAATCATCTGCCGGGAGAAGTGCGATCCTTCTGGCTCAACGATACTTATGTTGTTTCCGTGGCTCACTGAACTGTTTTTTTGATCCCGTCAGCGATCGCACGGGCGACGGTAAGAAAATTTTCATCCAGAAAGGCATTATCCTTTGGTGTATCGATATAACCCACTTCCACAATGACTGCAGGCATGTTGGTACGCTTTAAAACCGTGAGATTCTTGCGCTCCGTTGTGCCGAGATCCGCAAAGCCGATCGCGGAAAGTGCAGAGGCGATATTGCGGGCAAGTGTTTCTGCACGGGTTCCCTTACTGTAAACGAGTGTTTCCACACCGGAGTAGGTGTCCGGAACAGGTGTGGAATTGCGGTGGATGGAGACAAAATAGTCAGCATTTGCCGCATTTGCTTTCTGTGCTTTGGCAAGCGGTGTATCATATACATCCGTTTTCCGGGTGTAGACGACATCAATGTCCGGATCCTCGGAAAGCAGACGGCCGACCGCAAGTGTCAGTGCCAGTGTATCATCCTTTTCCTGCCTGCCCTGATAAGCTGCGCCGAGGTCACTTCCACCGTGCCCGGCATCTAATACAACAATCGCCATATCGATTCTCCTTTCAACTGATCATGCCACCAAGCATACCGCTTGCGAGGCAGAGAAACATGGTAAACAGGAAATTGGAGGTCAGATCGGTAAAAGAGCCTTTGATACACAGAGAAACAATCACAAGGACAAGAAAATACAGACCGCCGATACAGATCCCCCACAGATATTTCTGTGAACCGATCCGCTTTCCTGAAAGGAATCCAGCCAGAAAAGTGGAAAGAATGTAGATCAGGATGATACAGGCGTTCACCACTTTATCCGGCAGATAGCATTTATAGACAAACAGAGCCAGAAGAAGCAGCAGGACTGCTGTGATGGCATATGCTGTGATAAGGAATTTCAGAAGGATTTTACCCATTATTTACCGTCCTGTTCTTGACTTTTTCATTAGTTTATTGTATTTTTCATATTATATATTTAGAACAAAAGGAGTGAACTTTTTTGGACTCGGGTCTATTGATTCAAATTGTAACCATCATTATTCTGCTGATGCTTTCAGCATTCTTTTCTTCTGCTGAGACATCCCTTACCTGTGTAAACCCCGTGCGTATCCATACACTGGCGGAAGGTGGGGATAAACGGGCAGCACGTGTCGAGAAAATACTTTCAAATCCCGGAAAAATGTTAAGTACGATCCTGATCGGAAATAACATAGTCAATATATCAGCATCTTCTCTTGTGACGACATTTACCATAAAGGTGTTCGGCAATTACGCAGTCGGTATCGCAACAGGCGTTCTGACCGTGCTTGTCCTGATGTTTGGTGAAATCCTGCCAAAAACAGCAGCCAATCTCTGCGCGGAAAAGCTGGCGCTGGCGTATTCTTTCTTTATTTTAAAGCTGATCTGGCTTCTGACACCGGTTGTATTTATCGTAGATAAGCTGTCAAAGTTTCTGATGAAGCTTCTTGGAATCGATACCTCAAAAACCGGCTCCGGTATGACGGAAACAGAGTTGAAGACATATGTGGATGTCAGCCATGAGGAAGGTGTGATCGAATCGGATGAGAGGGAGATGATCCTGAATGTATTTGAT
>DJNY01000165.1:10141-10837 GCA_002441865.1 Lachnospiraceae bacterium UBA6452
ATGGTGGATGTGGAGACCGGCTACAGAAGTCTGCAGGCAGTTTTCAAGGAAACGATGTTTTCCCGTATCCCGGTTTATGAAGGGGATAAAGACAACATCATCGGTATTGTGACTTTAAAGGATTTCTTCAGCAACGGCAGAACGGATTTCTCGATCCGTTCCATTATGCGGGAAGCCTACTATACATTTGAGACGAAAAAAACAGATGAACTGCTCAACGAAATGCGTGAAAGCAGCAATTCCATTGCTATCGTGCTGGATGAATACGGTGCCTGCGCCGGTCTGATCACGATGGAAGACCTGCTGGAAGAAATTGTCGGTGAGATCCGTGACGAATATGACGAAGAAGAAAAGCAGCTGATCCAGAAAATCAGTGCACACCGCTATCGGATCGACGGATCGGTGAAGATCGATGATGTCAATGATGCACTCGGTACTTCTTATAAATCCGAGGATTATGATTCTATTGCCGGTCTTCTCATAGAAGCGCTTGACAGACTGCCGACGCAGGGCGAGAGTGTAAAACTTGCGGACGGTACAACGCTTCTGGCTGAAAAGATCGAAAAGAACAGGATCAGCCATGTGCTTCTGACGCTTCCCGTCCGGGAAAATGAAAAGACAGAGGAAGAAATCAAAGCACCGGAGGAACCTGCCGGGCAGGAAGAAGAGAATTCCGGTGAAGAAACGGCAAAGACC
>DJNY01000030.1:0-144 GCA_002441865.1 Lachnospiraceae bacterium UBA6452
CGTGACTACGGTCAGTGCCTCTTCTGCAGTTTGGACTACCATTGCACCAGTACTTCACAGCTTGCCTATGAGATCAAAGACATCATGCATTTTATTCCGAGGTCGCAGGGCGGACTTGGGGTGGAAGGCAATGGCGTGATCGGC
>DJNY01000030.1:191-11403 GCA_002441865.1 Lachnospiraceae bacterium UBA6452
CGGCCTCGGAGTAGAAGGCAATGGCGTGATCGGATGCAGATACCATCATCAGATGCTGGATAATGGCAATGTGGGGCTGAGAAACGAAATGCTGGCAATGATGGAGGAACACCTGAAAACACATTATCCGGGATGGAACAGAGAGGAGCTGGTATACAGTAAATGGACTATGAAAAATTCATAATTGACACAATCACAAAGCTGTCCGGGAAATATACGCCATATCAGATTTTTACTGATTGGATCAGAATGCTTGCAATTGCAATCCAGAATTCATGCCAGCCCATTCACGACAAACTGTATAAAGACAGAGAAGATCAGTATATGACAACAGCAAAGAAGTACAGCAGTGAAGAAATAAAAATGCTATGTGATATGGCGGGAGCTCTCACGGAAGTGATGGAAGAGAGATTCGGAGATATCCTGGGAGAAATCTATATGAAGTCAGGATGTGGCAGCAGGCAGACAGGGCAGTTTTTCACACCATACCACTTGTCCTACCTGAGTGCCAATTTAGTCATTGAAAGTCAATTTGATCAAATTATGAAAAATGATCATATTGAACTGAATGAGCCATCAACCGGCGGGGGAGGCTTTTTAATTGCATTTGCACAGGTGCTGAAAGAAAAAGGCGTTGACTATCAAAGAAAACTGCATGTGGTGGCACAGGATCTGGACTGGAATGGTGTTTATATGACGTACATACAGCTTTCCCTGCTTGGAGTAAAAGCAATTGTTGTGCAGGGAGACACGCTCAGAGAGCCGTACCGGAAAGGATATGATAGTTACAGAGTGCTGCGGACGCCTGCAGAAATGGGGGCATTGTTATGAGAGAAGAACTTCTGCAGAAAATCATTATAGCATTGCAGAGCGAAGGAATTGATACAGAAAAGATAAAACCAAAGCTGATCATTGTGATGAATGACTATGAGATAACAGCAAGATGTACGGAAGTCGCCGTAGTCAACGAGGACGACACAGAAAAGTATATAAAACTCTTTCTGATGAACAAAACTGTTGCAGGCTGCACGAAAAGGACGATCGGACAATATCGGGATACATTACTCCGTTTTTTTAAAGATGTGCAGAAGTCGCCGCTGGATATTACATCGGATGATATAAAAATATACCTTGCACTTAAAGAAGTCAGAGATCATGCCAGCAAAGTATATACAAATGACATACTCAGAGTAATAAGCTCGTTTTATACGTGGATGACAAAGGAAGAACACATTATTAAGAATCCAATGAATAAGGTTGATAAGATCAAGCTGCCAAAGACAAAGAAGAATGCATTTACGGAGCAGGAAATCGAGAAAATGCGGATTGCAATAAAAGATGATCTGAGAATGACAGTTATATTTGAAATGCTGTTATCGACATGGTGCAGGATATCAGAGCTGTGCAATATGAAAATAAGTGATCTGTCTGAAGACAGAGGGCAGGTGCTTGTACATGGAAAAGGTCAGAAGGACAGATATTGCTACATTGGAGAACGTGCAAAAATATATCTGAATGAATATCTGTCACAGAGACCGGATGACAGCATCTGGCTGTTTCCGGCATCCAGCCTGGCAGTATCCGGAAAAGGACGCTGCGTATCAAGAATATGCGCAGAGCACAAGGAAAAAATGTGCGACTGGTGGAAAATACCGGAAATAGTACTAGATGAACCTATGGATAAAAGTTCGGTTGGAGCCCGCATCAGAAAGCTTGGAATAAGAGCAGGGATAGAGAAAGCACATCCTCACAGATTCCGGCGCACTGGTGCCACGTTCGCCTTAAGAAGGGGAATGCCAATAGAATATGTATCAAAACTGCTGGGGCATGAGAGCATTGAAACGACGCAGATCTATCTGGATATATCGGAAAATGAACTGGAGCAGAGCCACAGAAAATACGTGTAATTTAATCAATGTAAAGGAGAAAAGACAATGAAAGCAAGAACGATTAGAGAAACAGAGTACACATGGGAACAGATCGAGGAGATTCTGGCAGCAGGTAAGGCAAGAGAAACATTCGGGGAAGATGGACAGATCACAGTTCAAGTCGAAGGGATTGGAACAGCTCTGCTGAATATCCTGGATTACGACAAGGACAAGACTGCGGATCCTGATATGCGAACAATGACATTACAGTTCGCGGATCTTCCGTTCGATGAAATGCCGTTTGACGAAAACGGCAGCAACAAGTGGGAGAAGTCCAGCATTCGCAGAAACATGAACAGCACTGCCTTCAAGGAAAAATTCGAGGAAGGATTCAGAAGGCTTCTTGTTCCTGTGTTGAAGGAAAATGGAGACAGAGAGGCGACACTGGATACATTTTTCCTTCTGTCCGTGGAAGAGATGAAGGACGAGGAAAAGAAATACCAGAGGTTCAGAACTGAACGGGATTGCGTGAAAGTCAATCCGAAGCATGAGACAGAATGGCACTGGACAAGAACGGCTTATCGTGGCAATTCGTGCAATGCGTGGTGCGTGAACTCTAGCGGCTACGTCGGCACCGACTACTACGCGTACTGGGCCACTCGCTGCGCCCCGGCTTGTGTAATCGGAACGAAAGCAATCAAATAATCAGCGCCCGCCACGCAGGCGCAGGAAATCGAAAGGAAAAACGACATGGAGAAAATGAACGAATCAGATGCAATAAAGATTATAAAAAAATATAGTGACTTATTCCCACAGGAAAGAAATGAGAGACAATCGCTTGAAGTAGCTATCAGTGCACTTGTGAAGCAAGTACCAAAGAAACCTGTAAGGAAAGCAAGAAGTGGAATGGGTTACGATTATGAAGACTATTATTGCTCTTGTGGAAAATTATTAGGTCGAGAACCGGAAATCGATGAGTTTTTGGAAAATAATGAAGATATTCCATGGAAATACTGTGCTAAATGTGGACAGAGGCTGGACTGGGAAAGCGGGGAATGCAATGCATGAGTTGAGCGAGAAAGAGAAGGCTGAGGCAGCAAAAATATGGAGAGACAGTTATTACAGCTGCTACAAAGGGAAAGATATGTACGCAACAGAAAATCCGTGTGATACATGCGCTGCCTCACAATGTTTGGGAAGAGAAGAAGCCAGGATAAAAACAATGCAGGAACAAAAGTATGCGAAAGCTATAGGAGAATACCTGCAGTATGTGATCGATACAAGCCCATCGGATCAGACTCAATGGAATATTCTGGAGCTGGTCGAGGCAGCAGGCAGATACATAGCAGAAATCAATAAAGAAAGAAGGAGGCAATCATGAGCGTAAAACCAATATTGTTTAACACTGAGATGGTTCGGGCGATTCTGGACGGGCGAAAGAGCTGTACCAGACGCCTTATAAAAAGCAATGTTGATGCGGTGCTGAATAGCCCGTATTACATGAAACATCCCGAGGTGAAGGATGCATGGCTCATAAGAAGACTGTGTAAAGCTCCGTATGAACCGGGAGATATCCTGTATGTACGGGAAACATGGCACAAATATACTAAGAGAGTTGGAGAAGGCGAATCGTGCCATTTAGCAGAATTCTATGGATATAAAGCCAGTATTGCAAATTCCGAAGATGCAAATGAGCCGTGGAGATCACCCATCAATATGCCAAAAGAAGCTGCCCGGATCTGGCTCAAAGTTGCATATGTGCGGGTGGAACGGTTGCAGGAGATCACAGAGGACGGAGCAAAGGCAGAGGGGGCGAACTGGAAGAATGGCAAGAATGTTGGATTTGAAGAGAAGATGAGAAGAACAGCCATTGAAAGATTTGCAGAGAGTTGGAACGGCGCAATCAAAAAATCAGACATTGATTACTACGGCTGGGATGCAAACCCGTGGGTATGGGTAATTGAGTTGGAAAGATGTGACAAGCCGGAAGGAGTGTGATGGTATGAGAACAATGAAATGGAGAGAAGTCGAGCCGGAGCAAGAGGACTGGGAAAAGCAAATAGATATAGTTGCCTATGACGGCAGTGTCACCATAGGGAGCATTGTTTACTGTGGTGGAGAGGGATGGAAGTCAGTGATTGATGGGTACATGTATTTCATGCAAGCAGAATCCTTAGAGGATGCAAAAAAGGAAATGATGGATATACTAGACAATCATTTTAACGATCAGATCAATTATTACAAGGAATTACAGGAAAACCTTGAAGAATTGAAGGGAGGGAGTAGTAGGTGAGTGCATACAATTGCAAAAAGATCACACTCAAGTGCCCGAAAAATTTGATCCCTGTGAATATAGGAGAGGGATTTAAAACAAAAATCACAATGGACGCTTGTATTTCTGCAGAAGTTTATTTCCTTTGGAAAAAAGGGATCAGGACTATGGGTTGTTGCTGCGGACACGGGAGACTACTTGGATTTATCCAAGTAGTTGAGGATGATATCACCAAAATGGAAGAATTGGGGTATCAACATTATATCTATCAAGATCGGTTTGGTGGAAAAGAACGGAAAGACGCCTTTATTCCCAAATGTAACAAACATATCTATGACGGATACACTGAAAGATGGAGTTAAGAGTTAGCAATATGCAACAAAAACAGGATCCAAGCGATCATTTTATCACCCCGATAATAGTATATGCGGAAATGATCTTTTGGATACTGGAAACATGAACTATGCGAGGTACAGAAATGGATCAGAGTGAAATTGTAAGAAGTTACAGAGAAGCCAAAAACAAAGAAAAGCAGATACAGATTCTCGCAGATCTAAATGGCAGCAGTCCGGAGCAGATCAGGCAGATCCTGATCGCGGCCGGAGAGCCGGCAGAAAAAAAGAGACCAGGACCTAAACCAAAGGAAATCAGACAGATAGTTGTAAAACCCATGCCGGACTGTGTGAAAAAAGCCATAACGGAAAGGATGATCCGGTTGACGGAAGAAATCGACCGGGCGACAGCAGAATTACAAGAGCTTGACGCTTATATGAAGGAAGGAGAAAAGAAATGATAGAAACATATGGAACCTGCATCTATTGCGGACAGTCACAGGTGATCAGAGTGCCTGAGGAGACAGACGAAGGAGAAAAGAACAGAGAGGCTACTAAGCTGTGCACGTGCGGCGATGCGCAGCAGTTTAAGAAAATTGAACAGTCGATAGACATAGCAGAAAGCATCATAAAGACTGAGTACGCATCGGATCCGGCCGCACAGGATCTGCTTATGGCAGCAGCCAGACCGGTTGCGGAAAATCTGCTGGACAGGCTGACAGTCAAACATAATACCGTGACGTATAAGCTGATGAGAAAAGCAGACGGTACGCTAAAGATCGAAAAAGAGACAAAGCGTGTGGAGGTCAAGGAAGCATGAGTAAGAAAAAGATGAGTGCTATTGCAGAATTCAAAGCAGAGACAGAGAAACACGGCAAGACATATGCAGAGTTGCAGGTGGAAGAAACGCTACGGCAGCAGGCGCTTGAAATAGAGCGGGAGCGACGGAAAAGAAAGCAGGAAAAAGCTGTTGCCGTTGCAAAACAGAAAAAAAGGTTGAAACACCGGGCAGAGTCCAAAAGAAACAAGTTTACCTCATATATCACAGAACAGGTTTTATCCGGCCGGCTTATGCGCCGGTCGGCAGGAGGTGACGCAGTGACAGACGGAGAACTGATTCAAGAGAAGAAAGACTATCTATATTCATACAAACCGATCGAAAGACGCATCAGGCAAATAGAAGAAGATATCGCACGTTTAGAGCTGGAAGCAGATGGAGCAAGAGCAATTCAGTATTCAGATATGCCAAAAGGTTCGGCGGATCTACAAAGCCCACAGGAAAAATATGTGACGATGCTTGAAAAAGCTATCGAGAATAGGATAAAAGCAAAAGCAGAGCTTGTGCAAAAGCGGGAAGAAATAAAACAGGCAATCCATAAGATCGGAGATGCAGATATGGAATGCCTGCTTGAATACAAGTACCTTGACAGACTGCGAATGAAGCAAATATCGCAGCGGATGAAGTATGAAAGGACACAGCTGTATAGGATACACGACAAGGCTATAGAGACTTTTCAAATTCCTTACAAAAAAAATAAAGATGGGACGTTATGGGACATTTAGATGTGTTATTATGATAGTGTCTTCAGTTGGTGAGAGACATTGGTTAAATCCTTCTCGTGTAATAGGGGCGTGGCTGGTTCGGCTGCGCTTTTATTATGCGAAAATGGGAGGCCGGGGACTAGGTACTTCCGGGATCTACCCCCAGATTCGGGGCTAGCGACGCCTGATTCTTGCATTTTTGCGAGAAAATTTTTCAGGGTATGTCCGTCCTGTTTTTACTGATTTACATAATCATAAGTAAAGACGAAAAGAAAAAGGGAGCGTGGAAAGATGGAAGTGAACCAGAAACAACTTGCGAAAATACTGGGATTGACAGACAGACACGTCCGACGTTTACGGGAAGAATATGGACTGTTCAAAAAAAACGAGGGAAAGCGGACATACACACTTGAGAGTTGCGTACCGGAATACATCGCATACAAATTGGAGGATGCAGGACGGTCAGGAAGTTCCTACAACAAAGAAAGACAGCAGGCTGAACACGAAGAAATCAAAAAGAAAATCTCAATGTTGAAACTCAGAAAACTGCAGGGGCAGCTCCATGAAGCAATAGATGTGGAAAGGTTTCTCACAGACATGCTGTACGCCTTTAGGGACAAACTGCTTGATATCCCGCAGAAGGTTGTACCGATGCTGATAGGAGAGGATGACAGCACAGTCATAGTGAGCATTCTGGAAAAAGAATTGTATGAAGCACTGGATCAGCTCAGCGAATACGATCCACTGAAGATTGACGAAGAAGAAGGAACAATGTTTGAAGACGATGAGGATGAGGAAGATGAATAATGCCAGGAAAGAAGCAGTTATCAAGACAAAGGACGGCTAATCTTTTCAAAAAAACTCTGAAAAAATGTTTGAAATCACCCGAAAAGCTGACTGTGTCGCAGTGGGCTGAAAAATATAGAGATTTGGGGAATACGTCGGCAATATCCGGGAAATGGTCAAATGACATGACACCGTATCTGGTAGGAATCATGGATGCGTTCTCGGATCCGTATATTCAGGAAATCAATTTCGTGAAGCCGACTCAGGTCGGCGGTACGGAATGCATGAATAACATGATCGGATATGCCATCACACAGTCACCCGCGCCGATGATGATGGTGTACCCGACAGATGAAGCAGCGAAGGACATGTCGAAAGACAGGATTGTCCCGTCTCTGACTATGACGGAGGCGATCAAAGAAGTATATGACGAAAAGAAAAGTAAGCAGCAGGCGCTGAAATTCAAAGGAATGACGCTGTATATCACAGGCGCTGGAAACCCGAATAAAGTGGCATCCAAGCCTGTCAAATATTTGTTTTTCGATGAGATTGACAAATTGCCGGGGGCATCGCAAAAGGAAGCATCCCCTTATAATCTGGCAAGGGAGAGAACCAGAACCTATCCGTACAGCAAGAAAATATATACCTGCTGTACGCCAACATTGAAAACAAATTATGTATGGAAGATCCATGAAGCGGCAGAAGCACAGAAAGAGTTTTTCGTGCCATGTCCGCATTGCGGATCTTATTTTGTATTTAACTTCCACCAGATCAAATACTCAGAGGACAAGTCACTCTCAAACGAAGTAAGAGCAGCAACAGCAGAATATGTCTGCAAAGAGTGCGGATGCACGATCACGGACAAGGACAAGATCAAGATTCTCCGAAAGGGTATTTGGAAAGACACAAAGAAAAAAGGAAATGGAAAACCGCGAACAGTTTCATTCCATCTGAACTGCCTTGTATCAAGGTTCCTGACATGGAAAGATATTGCCCTGGAATTCCTGAATTCCCATGACGATCCGGAACAGCTACAGAACTTCGTAAATTCATGGCTTGCAGAACCGTGGGAAGAAACAAAGGTGAATGCCTCTGTACAGACAGTGTTGGATAGACAGACAGATACACCGGAGCTTGTAGTACCGGACTGGGCAAAGATGCTGACAGGCGGCGTGGATGTGCAGGAAAATTGTGTATACTGGACGATCCGGGCATGGGGCGATCATATAACAAGCCAAAATATTGCGCATGGTCAGGCGCTGTCATTGAACGAAGTCGAGACCATTATGAACTACGACTTTAAAAAGAAAAATGGAGATATTGCGCAGGTGGAGCTCTGTCTTGTTGATTCGGGCGACCAGACAGATGATGTCTATGAATTTGTCGCTTATAATCTGGACTGGGCTCTGCCATGTAAAGGATCCTCTCATGCAATGATAGCAGATTTTAAGATATCAAAAATCAACAAAGAGAATTCAAAGGCTTACGGACAGGAGCTTGTTATCATCGATACAGGGAAATACAAAGATAAGATCGCAAGCAGATTGCAACGGAAAAACGGACAGGGATCCTGGATGGTATTCAGAGGATGCGACGAGACATATGCGCAGCAGGTTACAGCAGAGCACAAGGTCACTGCGAGAAATGGAAAAAAGGTGGAAAAAGTATGGGTACCCAAAACGTCTCATGCGGATAACCACTACCTGGATGCAGAAGTATATGCATTTTGTGCGGCTGAGATAAAAGGTGTGAAGTACTTGTATCTGGAAGGCAAAGAAGAAGCGGAAGTTGCACCGGTGCAACAGCAGTCAGATCCTGCAGATGATGAATGGCTCACAAACAATAATGACTGGTTGGGAGAATGACATGGATAATGTAAACAATGAATATAATCCGGAAAAGATGCTGAGAGAAGTCAACAATGCGATCTCGGCTATTTTTAACGGCGGACAATCATACACGATCGGTTCAAGAAGCCTGACAAGGGCAGATCTTTCCAAACTGTACGAAATCAGAAATAACCTGATGGCAGAAGTACAGAGCATGCAGACAAGCGGACTGATGGATGATACGTACGTCGCTTATTTTGGAGGTAGATGATGAACTGGCTTGATAATATCATTGCATTTGTAAGCCCACGTGCTGCAGCGGAGCGACAGGCATACCGCTATGTGCTGGATGAACAGAAAAATTATGACGCTGGAAACAATATGAGGCTGAATGCAGGATGGTATGCACAAAATAATTCCGCAGAAATGACAGATAGATATGATAGGGATCTCGTCAGGGCAAGAGCAAGGGATCTCGAACGCAACAGCGACATTGCCAACTCGGTCATTATTGCATATAAGCGGAACATCATAGGATTCGGTTTTTCACTCCGAGTAAAGACACCGGACGAAGAGCTGAACAAGGCAATTCAGGAATACTGGATTGAGTGGTGCAAAGCTAAAAACTGCGACGTGACAGGAGAGCAGCCTTTTATGCAGATGATGCGCATGGCAGTGCAGAGGAAAAAGGTTGATGGTGGCATCCTGTTCCGGAAGTGCTATACAGACGGTGGTATGCTGGCATTCAAGCTGCAGGCTCTGGAAGTGGATGAAATAGATGCAAATGCGATCGGACCGGTACACGGAAAGGATAACAAGGTTGTGGCCGGTATCGAATACAACCGATTCAACAGGATAGAAGGCTTTTGGCTCAGACAATATGACATAAACGGATATGACATCAACCGGTCAGAATATGTGCCGGCAAAGGATGTCATTTTTTTATACACGAAAAAGCGGCCGTCGCAGATCAGGGAAATGTCGGACATGGCTCCGACTATGACGAGAATCAGAGATGCGAACGAATTTATGACAGCAATCTCAGTCAAGGAACGTATTGCAGCGTGCCTCGCGGTTTTCATTAAGAGGATCAACCCGCCACAGATCGGACGCACAAGGGAAAGCCAGACGATCAAGAAAGATTATTCCGGAAAGAAAATCACACCGGGCATGATCCGCGAGCTGAACGCAGGCGACGAAATCCAGGTGGTGAATCCGTCAGGGCAGTCTTCTGATGCAGCAGGCATGATCAAGCTGCATCAGAGGATGATCGGAGCAGGGCAGGGATTGTCGTATGAAGCAACAAGCCGCGACATGTCACAAAGCAATTACTCTTCTGCACGTCAGGGAATCATAGAAGATAACATGACGTATGAAGAGGACAAAGAACTGATCGTTGAGAAAATATTTGACGAGGTATATGAAACTTTCGTCATATCGCTGTTGCTGCATGGATATATCAAGCCGAAAGATTTCTGGCAGAATAAAGGAAGTTATCTGAAACATGAATGGGTACAGCAGCCGAAACCATGGATCGATCCGCAGAAGGAAGCAAATGCAACAAAGATTGCATTAAATTCTGGCGTTAAGACATTCCAGCAGATCGCGGCGGAAAACGGCAAAGACTGGAAAGAGCAGATCGATGATGCGGCAGAAGCGTTAGAATACGCCAGAGAGAAAGGAATTGAGATAGGAGGCATTATATATGGCAAATCAGAAGACGAGCTCTACACAGATGAAAAAACAGATGAGTAGAGAACTCTCTTTCCGCGCAATGGAGGGAGAAGGAAATGAAAGACGTTTTGAGATCAGCTTTTCGAGCGAAGAACCATACGAAAGATGGTTCGGAATAGAAATTCTCGATCATAGTGAAGGTGCAGTAGATCTTACAAGACTGCAGGAAATGGGGGTAGTCTTGTACAACCACCACAGAGACATTGCCATCGGTAAAGTGGTAAGTGTGAGCATAGAAGATGGAAGAGGGAAAGCCGTGATCGAAATTGACACGGACGAAGAATCGGAAAAAATCTATCAGAAGATGGTATCCGGAACGCTGAAAGGCGTATCAGTTGGTTACCTTGTCAATAACTGGGAAGAAGTGGCAGCGGGAAAGAAGTCGGAAGACGGACGTTTCCAAGGTCCGTGTTCAATTGCAAAAAAATGGATGCCATATGAGGTTTCCATTGTCACGGTTCCGGCGGACATATCGGTTGGAGTGGGAAGAGAAATGGAAGAAAACACAGCAGAATCAAAGCGCAGTCTCGCAATGTTCGAGCGGCAGCTTTTGATCAATAAAAATTTATTATCATAAGGAGGTACCGGAATGGGTCCAAAAGAAAGAAGAAATGCTGCCGTAAAAAGACAGCAGGAACTACTCAACGGCGCAAAAGCAGAGGGAAGAGACCTGACAGCGGAAGAGCAGCGTGAGTTTGAAGAACAGCAGACCATTGTAGACGCGGCAACGCGGGAAATCGAAGCGATGGAGCAGCAGACGGAAGGAGAAAACCAGCATGAGCGTGGTATGACAGAGGAACGACAGCGCATCTCTGACATCATGGCTCTTGGAAATGAATTCGGCATCGA
>DJNY01000134.1:0-20272 GCA_002441865.1 Lachnospiraceae bacterium UBA6452
TGGATGGCAATAACGTAGATATTGATACGGAAAACGCTGCACTGGCACGTAACCAGCTGAAATACAATGCATTGGTTGACAGCATCAATCATGAGTTTTCCATGATCAAAGCAGTGACACAGTAGAGCAGGAGGTAGTTATGAGTATATTTGATTCTTTCAGTATCAATGCATCCGGTCTGACAGCCGAGAGGTACCGGATGGATGTGATCTCAGAAAATATAGCCAATATCGATACCACAAGAACGGAAGACGGGACACCTTACCGCCGTAAGCTTGTGACATTCGAAGAAAAAGGGAAAAACGGTACCTTTGCTTCCGCACTTGCAAAAGCAAAAGGGGACTACATCGGTGGCGGTGTGCGTGTCGGAAAGACATATGAGGACACAGAGACAGAAATGAAGATGGTATATGATCCGTCGCATCCGGATGCGGATGAAAACGGATATGTGACATATCCGAATGTCAATGTCATCACGGAAATGACAGATCTGATCGATGCCAGCCGTTCTTATGAGGCAAATGCAACCGCATTTTCCGCAAGCAAGAGCATGGCTGTCAAAGGTCTGGAGATGGCACAGTAAGATTTGTAAAGGGAGAGAATAACAATGGATATTACCTCGTTGTATAATGTCAGCAGCGGTGTGATCAAAAATGCGCTGCAGACAGAAGACCCGGGAAAGGTAAATGACAAAAGCGGTGATGCGTTTGGCGGCTTTTTATCTGCTGCCATGGATAACATCACACAGACGAATGCATACATATCAGATGCAGAGGATGAAAAGGTAAAGCTGGCAATGGGAGAAACGGAAAACACACATGATCTTACCATTGCACTGCAAAAAGCATCTGCTGCGATCTCTTATACGGTAGCGATCAGAGATAAATTTCTGGAGTCCTATCGGACCATCATGAATATTCAGATCTAATATGGAGAAGTAGGAGACGAAAATGGCAGATAAATTAAAACAGATTCCAAAGAAAGTTTTGGACTGGTGGAACAAATTCAGCCCGAAGCAGAAGACAATCCTTGTCTGTGCAGTGGTGGGAGTACTTTTGACGGTCTCTATCGCGGCATACATACTGACAAGACCGCAATATACGCTGATAGCAAATTGTGAGACTACAAAGGATACTTCGGACGCAACAGCACTTTTGACGGAAAATAACATTACATATAAGACATCGGATGATGCCCTTTCTATCTATGTCCTGTCGGGACAGGCTTCTCAGGCACGTATGGTGCTTGGTGCCAATGATATTTCGACTGCGGTTCCGCAGATCGACGATGTTACCTCCGGCGGACTTTCCACGACAGAGTCGGATAAGCAGAAACGTTACATTGTGTACAAGCAGAAGATGATGGAACAGGATCTGCAGACGATCGATGTCATCGACAAGGCACATGTGACTTTTAATATTCCGGAAAATGACGGTACGCTGATCCAGCAGAATACGGATTCTTCTGCTTCTGTTGTGCTGGAATTAAACGGAGAGCTGGGAAGCGATAAAGCATCTGCGATCGCTCATATGATCGCAACTTCGCTCGGAAACAGCAGTACGGATAATGTAACGATCATCGATTCACTGGGAAATCTCCTGTATTCCGGCGAGACACAGGCGCAGGGGACAGGTAATGCAAGTACGCAGTTTGCAGTGAAGCAGGATGCGGAAAATATAGTCAAGCAGGAAGTAAAGAGCGTACTGCTTGGTACAAATCTGTATGATAATATCGAGGTTGCCAGCAATCTGGCACTGGATTTTTCAACGTATAAAACAACGGAGCATAATTATTCTGCGCCGGACGGACAGACGCAGGGCATGCTTGCTTCCGAGGATACGTACAATTCGGAAGCAGCCAATGGTGTGGCAGGTACACCCGGTACGACTTCCAACGATCAGGACGGCACTTATGTGATCGAGGATGGCAGCAACAGTTCCGAGACCGTAACAGAGGAATCCAGAAAGTATCTGCCGGATGAAAAGATCACAGAACAGAATATCCCGGCGGGACTGATCCAGTATGACAGTTCTTCCGTTTCTGTAACGGCGAAAAAGCTGCATATCTACAGAGAAGAGGATATTCGGAGTCAGGGACTTCTGACGAATATGACATGGGATGAGTACAAGGCAGCTAACGGTGAGCAGACAAAGCTGACGGTAGATGATGATGTATACAGCATTGTAAGCAATGCAACAGGTATTCCGACCGCGAATATTGCGATCGTGGCTTATGATGTACCGGTATTTATCGATAAAGAAGGCTCTACGGTAAAGGCAACGGATATCGTACAGGTGATACTGATCATTGCGATACTGGCAGTGCTTGCTTTTGTTGTAATCAGAAGCATGCGTGCACAGAAAGCCGATCAGCAGGAAGAGGAGCTCGCGGTGGAATCACTGCTGCAATCTACACCGCAGGAAGAACTGGAAGATATTGAGCTGGAATCCAAGTCGGAGGAACGGAAGCTCATTGAAAAATTTGTGGATGAAAATCCGGAAGCAGTTGCAAATTTACTGCGTAACTGGCTGACGGAAGACTGGGGGTAGCCCGTGAGTAAATATGGAGATTCGGAGATCAGCGGCGTACAGAAGGCGGCAATCCTTCTGATCGCACTCGGTCCGGAGAAGTCTTCCCAGATCTTCAAGCATCTGAAGGAAGAAGAGATCGAGGAACTGACGCTGGAAATTGCCAATACAAAAAGCATTACAACACAGACAAAAGATGAAGTGATCAAAGAGTTTTACGAGATCTGTCTGGCACAGCAGTATATTGCGGAAGGCGGTATCGGTTATGCCAAAGAGCTTCTGGAGAATGCACTCGGTGCGGATAAGGCAATGGAAGTGATCGGCCGGCTGACTGCATCCCTGCAGGTAAAACCGTTTGAATTTGTCAGAAAGGCAGATGCTTCCCAGCTTTTGAACTTTATTCAGGATGAACATCCGCAGACGATCGCACTTATTCTTTCTTACCTGCCGGCAGGACAGGCAGCGCAGATCATTTCCGCACTGCCACCGGACAGACAGGCAGATGTGGCAATGCGTATCGCGACCATGGACAGAACAAGTCCGGATGTCATCAAAGAGGTAGAACGCGTGCTGGAGACAAAGCTGGCATCACTTGTCAACCAGGAGTACAACGTGATCGGCGGTGTCGATGCGGTTGTCGAGATCTTGAATACAGTAGACAGAGGAACAGAGAAACATATCATGGAATCTATGGAGATCGAAGAACCGGAGCTGGCAGACGAGATCCGCAAGAAGATGTTTGTCTTCGAGGATATCCTGCTGCTGGATGACCGTGCGATCCAGAGAGTGCTGCGTGATGTGGATAATTCCGACCTGGCAATCGCCTTAAAGGGCGCAAACGAGCAGGTACAGAATGCGATCTTCAACAATCTGTCCAAACGTCTGGCTTCCATGATCAAGGAAGATATGGATTTCATGGGACCTGTCAGAATGAAGGATGTAGAGGAAGCACAGCAGAAGATCGTCAATATTATCAGAAAGCTGGAGGATTCTGCTGAGATCGTTATTTCCAGAGGCGGAGGTGACGAGATCATTGTCTAGTCAGAGTTTGTTTAAAGCGGGATTTGTGAAGCTGGATGCGGATGATGTCCGCGTGATCAATTCCAACGACAGGATTTCCCAGAAGCTGGAAGCCCTTCGGAAAGTGCCTTATGATCAGGAAGCAGTTGTTGAGGAAGATGAGGCTTACATGGATGAGGCGGAAAATGATGAGACAGCTGCAGCAGAGCGGGACGGAGAATCTGATGCGCAGCTGGTGGAAAGCTCCCTGAATGAAAATGCTACAAAGCTGATCGAGCAGGCAAACAGCCGTGCAGAGCAGATCATTGCAGATGCACAGGCGCAGGCAGAGCAGATCATCGCAGATGCACAGGCGAAGAGCCGGGCAGACGCGGATATGGTACAGCAGCAGGCCCGGCAACAGGGGTATACGCAGGGATACAGCGAAGGAAATCAGAAAGCGGCGCAGGAGACACAGGTAAAAATGGCAGAGCTTTCCGAAAAGGAAACGGCCATGGAACAGGAGTATCAGGATAAGCTGGATAATATGGAGCCGTATCTGGTAGATAAACTGACGGATATTTATGACCATATTTTTGCGGTGGATCTGTCAGAATACAGAAATGTGATATTTCATCTGATCAGTAACACGCTGCATGCGCTGGAAAATACGGATACCTATCTGATCCATGTATCCGAACAGGATTATCAGTTCGTCAGTATGCAAAAGGCACAGATCGCCGAGGATGGAGGTGTCAAACCATCCATGCTTGAATTTGTGGAAGACCGGACACTGGGGAAAAACGAGTGCCTGATCGAAACACCGGATGGTATTTATGATTGTAGTCTTTCCGTGCAACTCTCAGAGTTGAAGCGGAAACTGCTTTTGCTATCCTATTCGGGGGCAAAGGAGCAATGAGTGTGTCAGATACAAAAGTAAATGTTGAAAAATATGATAAATTAAAGGATGAGCTTTTCTTTAAAAGACTGGGAAAGATCGCAGGTGTGGTTGGTCTGACGATAGAATCGGTAGGACCGGATGCCAGATTGGGCGATCTTTGCCGCATTTATAAGAGTGGACGCAGCGGAGAGTATATATCCGCAGAGGTGGTCGGCTTTAAAGAAGGGCTGACACTTCTCATGCCTTATGAGGTAACGGACGGCATCGGAGGCGGCTGTATTGTGGAAAATGAAGGCTGCCCGTTGACAGTACATGTAGGGCCTTCTTTACTGGGAAAGACGCTGGATGGTCTGGGCAGACTTCCGGATGGCAGCTTTCCGCAGGGCATGGAGTATCCGGTGGAAGCACCGCCGCCTGATCCGATGGCGAGAGAGATCATAGATACCGTGCTCCCGCTTGGCGTAAAAGCGGTGGATGGGCTGATCACAGTCGGAAAAGGACAGCGTATCGGCATTTTTGCCGGTTCCGGTGTCGGCAAATCTACCTTAATGGGTATGTTTGCCCGCAATACAAAAGCAGACATCAACGTGATCGCACTGATCGGCGAGCGGGGCAGGGAAGTGCGGGAATTCATAGAGCGTGACCTTGGAGAAGAAGGTATGCGGCGTTCGGTTGTTGTGGTGGCAACCTCAGATAAACCGGCGCTGGAACGTAATAAAGCCGCAAAAACCGCTACGGCGATCGCAGAGTATTTCCGTGATCAGGGAAAGGATGTCCTGCTGATGATGGATTCACTGACCCGTTTCAGTATGGCGCAGCGTGAGATCGGACTGGCAAGTGGCGAACCGCCGGTAACGAGAGGTTATCCGCCGAGTGTGTATTCGGAAATGCCGAAGCTTTTAGAGCGTGCGGGACGTTCGGACAAAGGTTCAATCACGGGACTGTATACAGTCCTTGTGGACGGTGACGATTTTAATGAGCCGATCACGGATACGGCAAGAAGTATTCTGGACGGGCATATTATGCTGGATCGAAAGCTGGCGCATAAAAATCATTATCCGGCGATCGATATTTTGCAGAGTATTTCCCGCTGCATGAGCCAGATCGCGGCAAAGGAGCATAAGCAGGCGGCAGGTAAACTGAAAAACGTTATGGCAACATATCATGAGGCGGAAGATCTGATCAATATCGGAGCTTATAAAAAAGGCAGTAATCCGGATATCGATTATGCGATCGAGAAGATCGGTGCGGTAAATGATTATGTCATGCAGCAGACGGATGAAAAATTTGAATTTGATGAAGAAGTCAATATGCTGGAACAGATATTTGAGGCCTGACAGGCAGGGTAAAGAGCAATGGCAAAATTCCGGTACCGGATGCAGAATATATTAAATATCAAAGAAAAGCTGGAGATGCAGGCAAAAAACGAATTTGCGGCTGCCAATATGGAGCTTATGGAAGAACAGGAGCGGCTTTCTGCGATGCTGCAGGAAAATGCGGCGCTGCAGGAGGAAGGCAGAAAGCTCAGACAGAAGGAAAGTCTCAGTATCCGGGATATTGCGGATAACAGCCTGTCTGTTTCTCTGATGAAAGAGAAGATGAAAAAACAGGCACTTGCCATCCATCGTGCAGAGCAGAAGGTGGAAGAAAAGCGGAAGGCAATGACGGATCTGATGCAGGAGCGAAAGACACAGGAAGTTCTGCGGGACAAGGCGTTTGAAGTCTTTCTGCAGGAGGAAAAGGCAGAAGAAGGGAAGCAGATCGACCAGCTGACCAGCTATACATACGGACAGAAGGCAAAGAAAGAAGAGAGCAGGTGATACAATGGCAGATACGGAGAAGCAGCAGACAACAGATCTGAAGGCAGACAAAAAACGGCTGAAAGATGAAAAAAATAAACTAAAGCAGGAACAGAAGAAACAGCGGAAAGAAGCAAGGGCGCGTGCAAAAGAAATCGCGCTGGAAGAAGCACAGCTGGATGATGATTCGGAAGGAAATCCTGCATCGGTCGTATTGATCACGATCGTGATCGTAGCTATCTGGCTTCTGATCCTCGGTCTTCTGATCAAGCTGGATGTGGGTGGTTTCGGCAGTAATGTTATGACACCGATCCTGAGAAATGTACCGGTTGTCAATAAGATCCTGCCGGCATCGGAATCCACGGCAGATGAAAGCGGATATGAAGGATACAGTTCTCTGCAGGAAGCTGTTGATCAGATCAAAACACTGGAACTGCAGCTCTCCGCAGCAACAGCGGAAGCCCAGACGGATGAAACGACGATCACGCAGATGCAGGCAGAGATCGAAAGATTGAAAACCTTTGAAGATAACCAGCTGGAATTCCAGAAGATCAAAAACGAGTTTTATCAGGAAGTTGTCTATGCGGAAAACGGGCCGGGGGCGGATGCTTATGCCAAATATTATGAGTCCATGGATCCAACGACTGCGGAGGCACTTTATAAAGAAGTTGTCACGAAGCAGCAGGAGACAAAGGAAATACAGGATTATGCAGCAGCATATTCCGCAATGAAGCCAAAAGAGGCAGCGGCGATCTTTGAATCCATGACGGATAATCTGGAGCTGGTTGCCCGTATTCTCGGTGTGATGTCAGCAGATGACAGAGGAAAGATCCTTGGTGTCATGGACTCTGCCGTGGCAGCACGTGTGACAAAAATAATGGATCCGGAAAGCTAATATTTGCGCCTTACCGACCGATATAAATAATAGAGTTCTGCAACGGTACAGAACTTACAGATATCGGAAGGAAAGGAGGAGCCATATGACAAGTAATGCGATCAGTAATCTCGCAGGAACAACAGGGTATCAGGCAAATGCGCCAAAGACACAGCAGAGTGCAGAGCAGAGCTTTTCTGATATGCTCAGGCAGACAGCACCGGTCGTGCAGAATATGGCAGAAAATGTGCAGCAGGCGGCACAGCCGGTAAAAGAGCAGCAGAAGCAGACGGATACCAGGCAGGCAGATACCGTAAATGAGTCCGATACACAGAATGTGCTAAAGCCCGAAAAAACGGAACCGGTGCAGCAGACGGAAGAGACTGATGCAGAACAGCCGAAGCAGGAAGAAGAAAACGGAGAACTGGATGCGGTGTTGCTTTCGAATGTCATGCAGCAGATCATGCAGCAGATCGCAGATCAGCTTGGCGTTTCGCAGGAAGAAGTCCTGCAGGCAATGGATACGCTGGGCATTTCCATGGAAGATCTTACCCAGAATATGGCAGCTTTGCTGACAGAGCTGACGGGTGCGGATCAGATGGCGGTTCTGACAGATGAAACACTTTATGTGCAGGTCAGTGAGCTGACGGATGCGGTAGAGCAGACGATCGAAGAACTGGCAGACAGTCTGGGGATGGACAAAGAACAGCTGACAGCCCTGTTACAGGAAAGCGTAAAGGAGTCGGAAGAACTGGCTATTGCAGCAGAACAGGAGCAGGCGATGCCGGTAAGTGATGTGCAGCAGGAAAGCACAGGTGATCAGGAAGTACAGACAGCTGCAGCCACGGATATCGAGGCAGAACAGCCGCATGAAGCGAAGCGAGATGAAAACAGTGATATGCAGCAGCAGATGCAGGATATGCAGAAGCCGGCGGAAAATCTGCAGCAGACACAGAGCAGCGCAATGGCGGCAGAACAGCCGGCGCAGCGGTTTGATCTGCAGAAAACACAGGAGATCATCGATCAGATCGCTGATTATGTGAAGATCCATTCGAGCGAAAAGCTCACTTCAATGGAAATCGAGTTAAATCCTGCAAGCCTTGGCAGTGTAAATCTGCATGTGTCCTCAAAGGGCGGTGTGATCAGCGCACAGCTGTATGTACAGGATGAAGCAGTCAGGGCGGCGCTTGAGAGCCAGGTAACAGCACTGAAGGAGTCACTGGAAGCACAGGGCATGAAAGTGGATGCCATTGAGATCACAGAACACAGCCACCAGCTGGAGCAGAATCTGGATCAGGGCGGTGAGCGGCAGGAAAGTGCAAAGGCGCAGAAAAAACCGGGCAGAAGACTTTTGAATCTGGATGAACTTCCGGAAGAGGAAGCCTGTGAAGAAGAAATGACACAGGCAGAAAAACTGCAGATTGAAATGATGCGGATGGGCGGTAATAAACTGAACTTCCAGGTATAAAAGAAAGGAGAGAATCATGGGCGTAGCAGCAATCGTAGAAGACGGCAAGATCACGAATGCTACATCGACAGCAAACAAAAAGGAAAAATCTTCCACCCTTGGCAAAGATGATTTCTTACAGCTTTTAGTAGCGCAGATGCAGTATCAGGATCCGCTTGAGCCGACTTCCAACACAGAATACATAGCACAGTATGCAACGTTCTCGGAAGTGGAACAGATCCAGAATATGAGCAAGAGCATGGATCTGAGCAGAGCTTCCAGTCTTGTCGGTCAGACCGTACAGATCACTTCCACAGATGACAACGGCAGGGAAACGACCAAGATGGGTAAAGTGGATTACGTAAAATATGAGAACGGAAAAGCGATGGTTTCCATTGATGAAGAACTGTATTCCCTGGATGATGTGACTTATGTATGCGATCAGGATTATCTGACAGCTTTCGGACTGGCACAGACACTTGTATCTGATATGGCAAAACTTCCGAAGGTCGAACAGGTAACGGCATCTGATAAAGAATCGGTCGAAAAGGTTCTGAAACAATATGATGATATGAACGATTATCAGAAGACATTCCTGTCAAAAACAGTGATCAGTTCATTGGAAGAATATCGTAAGAAACTGGCTGAGATTTCCGGTGAAAATAAAACAGATGACACGGACAAGACAGACAGCGATAAAAAGGACGATGCAGGAAAGACAGACGGCGGTGACAATGATACAGCACAGGGTGTATAGAAGCGGAGGCGGAATATGAGTATACAGATAAACCCATACATATCCGCTTTGCAGGAAGTACAGAAAACACCGGCCCTGCAGACGCAGAAAAAAAGCGGAACAGACAGTTTTGGAGCGCTGCTGGAAGAAAAACAGAAACAGCTTGATACACAGACTGTCAGATTTTCCAAACATGCGGCAAACAGGTTATCGGAAAGAAATATCAATCTTTCGGAAGGACAGCTGAAGCGTCTGAGCGAAGGCATGGATAAGGCAAGCGGAAAAGGAATCAAAGAACCTCTTGTGCTGATCGACAATCTGGCGTTTATCGTCAGTACAGGATCCAGAACCGTGATCACGGCGACAAGCCAGGATCAGACACAGGAAAACATATTTACAAATATTGACGGTACCGTAATCAATTAGCCGGACCTTACAGGAGGCTATCAGTTCCTGAATGACAGAAGGAACGAAAACGTACCACAAGGAGGTCATTTACTATGATGAGATCACTCTACTCTGGTGTATCAGGTCTGAAGACACACCAGACAAAAATGGATGTTATTGGTAATAACATCGCAAACGTAAACACGACTGCATTCAAATCACAGTCCATTACATTTTCAGAACTGATGTATCAGACAACACAGGCAGCATCCGGGGCCAATGCGCAGACAGGTAAGGCAGGTACCAATGCCCGTCAGATCGGTCTTGGTGTAAAATCAGGTGCGATCACAGCTGCTGTGGAAACACCGGGTTCTTCCCAGTCAACAGGAAATCCGTTTGATATCAAACTGACAGGTAATTCTTTCTTTATCGTCAGCGACGGATCATCCAACTACTTTACAAGAGACGGCTCTTTCTATGTAGACGGACAGGGTAACCTGGCAATGAGCTCAAACGGTTATACCGTACAGGGCTGGGGCGTGGACAATGGCAAGATCGTCAGAGATACAGTCAGCCCGCTTCGTATCATGAGCTCCGATAACATGACATATCCGCCGGAAGCAACCACACAGGCACATGTATCCGGTATTGTAGATAAGAACGATACTTCCGTCAGCTCAGAAGCAGGCAAGATCATCAGCATCAGCTTCTTTGATAACCGCGGCTATTCCTATACAGCAAAGCTTTCCATGAAGGCAACGGCGGCAGAAGGACAGTATACGGTAGAACTGACAGATATTCTTGATTCCAAGGGAAATGCGATCGATAAGACAAATATCAAGCTTGGTTCTGTCAGAAATGTGGCAGAGAGCAAAAAACTTTCCCTGGCAAACGGCTGCAGCGTCAATGGTACAACACTGACTTATCTGGACGAGGCAGGACAGAATCAGACGATAGATCTGAGCGGAAATCTGACAGATGCACAGAAGCAGATCCTGGCAGAGTCCTACGGCTTTACTTCCTACGATGAAATGGCAAAACTGTATGTGACAGGAGCGGACGGAACTGTTACAACGCTTGGTGCACATCTGGACGGCGGTACATTTGCACAGGTGATCAGTCAGGCTGATGGCAGCATTGCAACAGACGGAAAACAGATCACCGGTGGTATTATCCAGTATAATACGGCAACAGGTGAGATCCAGAGCGTGAACGGACTGACAAATAACCTCAATCTGGTACTGGATTTTGGAGATCAGCCGGGTAGTGCCTTTGAAAATATCACGATCGATTTTTCGCCGTCTTCCAACTACAATAACAACGGAACAAGTACCATCAGCGGTGATTACGGTGATGTGGACGGAAAAGGAACCGGTAGAAAACTTGGTGAAATGACAGGTATTTCCATCCAGACAGACGGTATGATCTATGCAGCATATGACAACGGCATGACAAAGCTGCTGGGTCAGATCGCGGTTGCAAGTTTTGCAAATCCGTCCGGTCTGCAGAAGGAAGGCGACAACCTGTATTCCGCAACCTTAAACTCCGGACAGTTTGACGGCATCGGCATGGATGTTACAAGTGACGGCGGTTATATGACAACAGGTGTTCTGGAAATGAGTAACGTGGATCTTTCTTCTGAGTTTACGGAAATGATCACAACACAGAGAGGTTTCCAGGCAAACTCCCGGATCATTACGGTTTCCGACACGCTGCTGGAAGAACTTGTCAATCTGAAGAGATAAATTTAACAAATGACATCAAATATTCTGAAAGCCTCTGTACCTTGTGTACAGGGGCTTTTTATGGGTCATGGCACATTCTTTATTACAATATAAGGGTAATATTTGTAAAAAAGAAACTATATTTAGGTGGTTTAGAAATACAAAAAGGCATAGACAAGATACAAAAAATTTAGTAGAATTGGTTAGTAAGATTAGAAATATGTATGTACATACATATAAAAAGTGGGTAGGTGAAAAAATTGGATATAGCTTCCATTATCGGAATGGTCATGTGTGGCTTTTTCCTGATATACGGTATTTGTAGTGGTGATGACGGGGCTGCGGCACTTGGTAATTTCTATGATTTCTCGTCTATACTGATCACGTTTGGCGGTGCATTCTGTGCGACACTGGCAAGTTTTTCCATGTCGGATTTCCTTGCGGGGTTAAAGAGCTTTCTTCTGATCTTTAAAACGCCTGCACTGGATACGGCGCAGATCATTTCAAAAATAATAGAACTATCAAATGTAGCAAGAAAGGAAGGATTGCTTTCGTTGGAAGAGGCAGCAGCAGATCTGGATGATGCCTTTTTGAAGAAAGGAATCCTGTTGATCGTTGACGGAACAGATCCGGAGCTTGTCCGTGGCATCATGGATACGGAGCTGGGCAGCATCGATGCAAGACATAAGAAGCGGATCGGTTTCTGGGAAGCACTTGGTGGGATGGGGCCTGCCTGGGGTATGATCGGTACGCTGATCGGTCTGATCAACATGTTAAAGAACATGTCGGATGTCACATCGGTCGGACCGAATATGTCGGTCGCCCTTGTTACAACGTTTTACGGTTCTGTGCTTGCCAACTGGCTTTGTACGCCGGTTGCATCAAAATTAAAGGCTGATAACGAGGCGGAGATCGAAGCAAAAGAGATCATGGTGGAAGGTCTGTTGTCTATTCAGGCCGGAGAAAATCCGCGTGTTATTGAGGAAAAACTGAAATCATTCCTTGCACCGAAGGACAGAACGACGATCGGAGAAGAGGAGGCGGAAGCAAATGGCTAGGAAACGGCAGGAAGATCCGCCGAAGGGTTCCCCTGCATGGATGTCGACATTCAGTGATCTGATGAATCTGCTCCTGTGCTTCTTCGTCCTTTTGTTTTCCATGTCTACTGTAGATGCACAGAAATTTGAGGCGGTTGCAGCCTCCTTTTCACAGACATTCAGCATTTTTGATGCCGGAGCGACTGCGATCGGAGACGGTATTCTGATCAGCAACGGCGTCAGCCAGCTCAATGAGCTTGATGAATACATAAACAGTACAGGTAAATCGGCAGATACCGATACGAAGTCGGATACGCTTGAGGCATATCAGGCAGCTTCCATGGAGCAGGCGGAACAGATGGCAGAAAATATTGAGGAAAGTCTGCAGGAAGACAGCGGAGAGTATAACAGTGATATTTCGGTTGATTTTACATCCCAGTATGTTTCACTGAATCTGAACGGTGCTTTTTTGTTTGATTCGGGCAGTGATCAGATCAGGGAAGAAGCAAAACCGCTTCTGGACAAAGTGGGGCAGATACTGGAGCGCTACGCAGACAGTACGATCGAGATCGAAGGACATACGGATAATGTGCCGATCCATAATGCCAGATTTGCAAACAATGATGAGCTGTCAAGTTTCAGAGCACTTTCGGTATTTGACTATTTCATGTCTACGACCACACTCGATCCGGCAAAGATCAAACATTCCGGACGCGGCGAGTATGTACCGGTTGCAGATAATGCAACGCCGGAAGGAAGAGCAAAGAACCGGCGTGTAGAGATCAAGATCTATACAGAATTATCTGATTATGAATAAAAGGGAGTTTTAAAATGAAAAAGAATTTAATGTCAGTTCTGATTCTGGCACTTCTGATCGTCAATATTGTACTGACTGCAATTACGATGATCAGCGTGACATCGACAAACAAAAAGACTGCAGCAGTGGTAAACAGCATTGCCACTGTTCTGAATCTGGAGCTGAATACAAGCGGAGAGGATACGGCGGAAACTGCAGTATCCATTGATGATACGGTAGTATATAATATTGAAGACTCCATGACAATCCCGCTTCGCAAAGGTGAGGACGGTAAGGATCATTATGCACTTGTTTCCGTATCTCTTGCCATGAATAAAAAGGACAAGGATTATGAGACATACGGAGCAAAGGTCGCAGATAATGAAAGCCTGATCAAAGGTGAGATCGTAGAAGCGTTTGGCAGTTATACGATGGAACAGATCCAGGCAGACTCTGATGTTGTCAGAGAAGATATACTGGCAAGAATCCAGGGACTTTACAATTCAAAGTTTATTTATAAAGTAACATTCCGCGATATTATCATCCAGTAGTCTGGTGAAAGAAATGACATGGGTCATGACAGGAGGTGAGTCAGGTGGGAGAGGTTTTATCTCAAAATGAGATAGACAGTCTGCTGCAGGCACTTAGCACCGGCGAGCTGGATGTGGAAGAAATGAAAACGGCACCGGAGAAGTCGGTGAAGAATTACGACTTTAAAAGACCGGCAAAATTTTCAAAAGAGCATCTTCGTACGCTGGAAATCATATTTGAACATTACGGACGGCTTCTTTCCACGAATCTTCCGGTTTATCTGCGAAAGACAGTACAGGTCAGTGTGGCGAGTTCCGAAACGGTTACTTTTTCGGAGTTTACAAATGCGCTGAGCAATCCGGTTGTACTGGGTATCATTAATTTTGCACCGCTGGTGGGAGATATTATTCTGGAGCTTTCCACAAATATAGGCTTTGCAATTCTGGATCGTATGCTGGGAGGCGCCGGGAAACCGCTGGAGAAGAACAGGGAGTTTTCGGAGATCGAACTGTCGATCCTTGATAAGATCATGGTCACCTGTATGCAGCTTTTACGGGAACCGTGGAAAAATGTAGTGGATCTGGATCCGTTTATGGAACGGATCGAGACAAATGCACAGTTTGCACAGATCATAGCCCCGAATGAAATGATCGCGATCGTGACATTAAATATCAAGATCGGCGATGTGGAAGGGTATATGAATGCATGTCTTCCTTATATCACACTGGAAGATATCATGGATAAATTAAATACGAAATTCTGGTTCTCTACGATGCAGAATGCAAGCGGAGAGAATTATGCAGAATATATCAGTTCAATGATCAAGAGGACTGAGATCCCGGTCAAAGCAGTGCTTGGAAAGAGCATTGTTTCCGTTATGGATTTTGCCGGATTACAGGTCGGAGATGTCATCCGGCTTGATTCCAAGGTGGACGATGAAATGGAAGTTTACGTTGGTAATATTAAAAAATTCACTGCGTTACCCGGTACAAGCAAGGATAATTACGCTGTACGGATCACGTCAGTTGTCAGAGAGGAGGAATAAATAAATGGACGGTATGCTGTCACAGGACGAAATAAATGCACTGTTATCAGGCATGAATGCAGGCAGTTCAGATCCCAAAACGGATCAGCAGCCGGCAGCGACGGAAGAGGTCCTTACGGATATCGAAAAGGATGCCATTGGTGAAATTGCAAATATCAGCATGGGAACATCCGCTACCACGCTTTATTCCCTGGTAAACCGTAAGGTCAGTATCACAACACCGACGGTATCCATTGCAAATTGGAAAAATTTTATAGATGAACAGGAAAAACCGTGTGTTTTTATTCAAATTAAATATACGGAGGGTCTGGACGGAGCCAATATTCTGATCCTGCGGGAGAGAGATGTTAAGGTCATTACCGATCTGATGATGGGTGGCGATGGCAGCAACATAGACGGAGAGCTTGGAGAACTTCATCTGAGTGCCATTTCTGAGGCAATGAACCAGATGATGGGGTCTTCTGCGACGTCCCTTTCTTCCATGCTTGGCAGAATGATCGATATCAGTCCGCCGGAAGCAAGCCTTGTAAATGTACTTGAGAATAAAAACGGAGCGGATATTGCACCGTTTCTGGGCGGCGATTTTGTAAAAATTGAATTCAGAATGCAGATCGAGGATCTGGTAGACAGTACGATCATGCAGCTGTATCCGATCGATTTCGCAAAATCTCTTTATGAAATCTTTATGGGTCAGCAGATGGGTACAGGTACAGCAGCTGCACCACAGCCTGCTCCTGCTCCAGCCCCGCAGCCACAACCGGCAGTCCAGCCGGCTCCGCAGCCGCAGCCGGCAGTACAGCCTGCACCACAGCCACAGCCTTATGTTGCACCACAGGTAGAAATGCCGCAGATGCAGCAGGTGCCACAGATGCAGCAGGCAAATATACAGCCCGCGCAGTTTCAGGCATTCAATACGCAGATGCCACAGCAGATGGCAAGCCAGGAAAACATCGGTCTGATCATGGACGTACCGCTGGAGGTTACCGTAGAGCTTGGCAGAACCAAAAAGTCCATTGCGGAGATCCTGGATTTTACGCCCGGTACGATCATCGAACTGGATAAGATCGCAGGAGAACCGATCGATGTGCTGGTAAATGGAAAGTTTGTCGCCAAAGGTGAGGTAGTTGTAATTGAAGAAAGCTTTGGTATCAGAGTGACAGAGATTATAAAATAAAATTCATTTAGGAGAGAAAATTATGGCAAAGAATATTTTGATTTGTGATGACGCAGCGTTTATGAGAATGATGATCAAGGATATCTTGACCAAAAACGGTTATAATGTGGTCGGAGAAGCTGAGAACGGTTTAAAGGCTGTTGAAAAGTACACAGAGACAAAGCCGGATCTGGTACTCATGGATATCACAATGCCTGAAATGGATGGTATCCAGGCACTGAAGAAGATCAAAGAACTGGATCCAGGTGCAACAGTTATCATGTGTTCCGCAATGGGACAGCAGGCAATGGTTATTGAATCTATCCAGGCCGGTGCCAAGGATTTTATCGTAAAGCCTTTCCAGGCGGATCGTGTTATTGAAGCTGTGAAAAAGGTAGTAGGCTGATATGGTTCTCGCAGCAGGTATGTTAGAATCAGCAGCCCGTCTGTTTACGGTGATCCTGATCTTTCTGTTTGTTCTACTGCTGACTTACGGAACAACGCGCTATATTGCCCGCTTTCAAAAACAGCAGATCGATACGACCAATATAGAGATCGTGGAGACTTCCAGAATTGCGCCTAATAAGTATCTGCAGATCGTGCGGGCAGGAGAGAAATATATTCTTCTTGCAGTCTGTAAGGATACAGTGACTATGCTTTCGGAGCTGGATCCGGCGACATTGAAGCCGAAGCAGGAAACGGAGCAGATGGATTTCAAGCAGATTCTGGAGAAAGCAAGGAAGTATACGACAGGCAGTAAAAACAATAAGAAACGGGCGGATAAGAATGAATAAATGGTACATACGGCTTGTAACAGCTTTTTGTGCGGTGATTCTGCTGCTTTCCGCGGGAAGCGTCAGGGCAGAGGCTTCTACCATGAACAGACATCTGGCAGGAGATACCGAGACAAGAACAAATATCACAGAGCCGGGCACATCGGATTCTGCAGAGGATCTGAAAAATCTGAATATAGCAAATACAATGACGGTTACATACAGTGATGGAAACGGTACACTGGCAGGATCCCTCAGGATATTGCTGATCCTGACGGCGATTGCGATCGCACCGACCCTTCTGATCTGTCTGACAAGTTTTACGCGTATCCTGATCGTGCTTCATTTCACCAGAATGGCATTGAATACGCAGTCAGCACCGCCGAATCAGGTCCTGATCGGTCTGGCGCTTTTCCTGACGTTTTTCATTATGAGTCCGACGATCAATACGATCAATGAGGATGCGATCAAACCGTTTGAGGCCGGTGAGATCACGCAGGAGGAGGCTCTGGAGATCGGAGTGAAGCCACTGCGTGAATTTATGTATAAACAGACACAGATCAAGGATGCACAGATGTTCTGTGAAATCGGTAATATTGAATGGACGGGAGAACTCTCTGACATTCCGACGAGTGCCCTGATCCCGGCGTTTATGGTAAGTGAGCTGCGGACAGCGTTTATTATCGGTTTTGTGATCTACATCCCGTTCCTTGTGATCGATATGGTTGTGGCATCAGCGCTGATGAGTATGGGTATGATGATGCTTCCGCCGACAACAATCTCCATGCCGTTTAAGATTTTGTTATTTGTACTGGCAGATGGCTGGAATCTGGTCATTGTAAATCTTGTGAAAACATTTTACTAGGAGGATGAGGCATGACAGTTGATCTTGTTGTGGAACTTGCAAATAAAGCACTTTATACCGTCATATTAACAGCAGCTCCGATTCTTCTGGTTTCACTTGTCATAGGTCTGATCGTCAGTATTTTTCAGACGGTCACATCCATCCAGGAGCAGACACTTACTTTTGTACCGAAGATCGTAGCGGTTTTTGTAACACTGATGATCTTAGGACACTGGATGCTGAACCAGATGACGAATCTCATGGTGGATATGTGGTCAGATTTTTCTGTATATATCAGGTAATGGATTATGATAGAGTACAGTTTTTCAATCCAGGAGCTTGAAATATTATTATTATATTTTGTCAGAGTGACATGTTTTATTTATGCAGCACCGTTTTACAGTATGAATAATACACCGAATCAGTTTAAGATCGGTCTGGGACTGTTTGTGTCTTATCTGCTTTATGCAGTATCATTGCCGCATCAGGAGCTGGTTTATGGGACTGTACTGGAATATGCGGTCATTGTGATGCGGGAAGCACTTGTCGGTCTGATCATCGGATGGGGCGCAAATATCTGCAGCTCCATTGTTTTATTTGCGGGACGTCTTGTCGATATGGAGATCGGTTTTGCCATGGTCAATGCGATTGATCCGACGACAAAGGAAAATGCTACGATCTCGGGCTTCTACTATCAATATACGGTGATGCTCCTTCTGATCGTATCCGGTATGCACAGATATATCCTGCAGGCACTGGCACAGACTTACGAGCTGATCCCGATCAATGGCGCTGTTTTCCGGTCGGAACCGCTGATGAAAGCTGTGATCAGTTTTATGAGCCAGTATATCAATATCGGATTCCAGATCTGTCTGCCGATTTTCTGCGTGACGTTGATCGTCAATGTTGTGCTTGGCATTTTAGCTAAGGTGGCACCGCAGATGAATATGTTTGCGGTTGGTATGCAGATCAAGATACTGATCGGACTGGGGGTTATGTTCCTGACAACCGGTATGCTGCCATATGTCAGTGATTATGTGTATAAAGAGATGAAGATCATGATCGTCTCATTTGTGGAGGCAATCATGCCATGACAGAGTTAAGACTTCAGTTCTTCGCCAAAGAAGGACCGGGTGGGGAAAAAACAGAAAAACCAACAGCCAAAAAGCTGGAAGATGCCAGAAAAGAAGGACAGGTTGCAAAAAGCCGTGAGATCTCCAATGCATTTACAATGATCGCCCTTTTTATTCTGTTAAAATTATCTCTTTCCTTTCTGGGAAATCAGTTTTTAGGCGGCTTTGAAGACTCGTATAATCATATTCCGGATCTGATCAAGCTGACAGACGGTAAGATACGAAGCGGGGATTTTTCCGTATTGCTGTTTCATATGCTTTTGCGTATGCTTCTTACCATGGCACCGTTTCTTGCGGTTGGATTCGTGGTTGCGTTTCTTTCCGATTTTTTACAGGTAAAATGGAAAGTGACTACAAAGCCTTTGCAGCCAAAGTTCAGCAAGCTGAGTCCGGTCAACGGATTTAAGCGTATTTTTTCCGTCAATTCCCTGATGGAACTTTTGAAATCTGTCCTGAAGATCGGACTGATCAGTTATGTGGTATATACGACGATCAAGGACAAACTGCAGGTCATTTACCTGTTGTTCCACATGACGCTGTGGCAGGGGATCGCCACCGCAGCGGATATAGCGATCTCGATCGGCCTGAAGGTATCGATCGTTTACGTGATCATCGCTGTGCTGGATTTTGCATATCAGAAGCATAAATTCAACAAAGACCAGATGATGACAAAGCAGGAGATCAAGGATGAATATAAGAACGCAGAAGGAGATCCGGCAGTAAAGGGAAAACAGAAACAGCGGATGCAGGAGGCTTCCCGCAGACGTATGATGCAGGATATCCCGAAAGCGGATGTGGTTATCACAAACCCGACTCATTTTGCAGTAGCGATCCAGTATGATGCGAAGGTAGCTGCGGCGCCTGTTGTGCTGGCAAAAGGAGAGGATCATCTGGCGGCGAAGATCAAAGAGGCTGCCAGGGAGAATAAAGTGGAAATTGTAGAAAATAAACCGCTCGCCCGTATGTTATATTATAACGTGGATATCGGACAGCAGGTACCGCCGGAATTGTATCAGGCAGTTGCAGAGGTACTGGCAATGGTTTATCATATGCAGGGAAAGATATAATCATAAAATTTTTTAGATGAGAACAAACCAATGAGCAGGAAGGGAAGGTGATGGAATGAAAAAAGCAGATCTGGCAGTGGCAGGCTACGTCCTGGCAGCATTTATTATGTTGATCGTGCCAATTCCATCGGGACTTCTTGATGTTTTGCTGTGTATCAACATGGGAGTCGCTTTTACGATCATGTTCGGCAGTATGTTTGCCAAAGAAGCACTGGACATGTCTTATTTCCCGACAATCCTGTTATTTACGACCATTTTCAGGATCTCCCTGAATGTTTCTTCCACACGTCTGATCCTGACAAGCGGTGATCCCGGTAATGTTGTCCGTACATTCGGGCAGTTCGTAGGTGGTAATGACCTGATCATGGGTGCGATTGTCTTTATCATTCTGATCATCATCCAGTTCATGGTCATCAACAAAGGTTCCGAACGTGTGGCAGAAGTAACAGCACGTTTTACACTGGATGCCATGCCCGGTAAGCAGATGGCGATCGATGC
>DJNY01000134.1:20366-20658 GCA_002441865.1 Lachnospiraceae bacterium UBA6452
CCAGCTTCTTCGGTTCCATGGATGGTGCGGTTAAGTATGTAAAGGGAGATGCGACCGCAGGTCTGATCATCACTGCCGTTAATATTATCGGTGGTATTCTGATGGGAATGTTCCGTCAGGGACTTGATTTTAATACAGCACTGAATACATATGCGGTTCTGACGATCGGTGACGGACTTGTCAGCCAGATCCCGTCTCTTCTGATCTCTTTATCAACCGGTATTCTGGTCACAAAGGGAAGCAAGGATGCGGATTTCGGTTCTGCACTGATCAGCCAGCTTTTCGGTGTTCC
>DJNY01000070.1 GCA_002441865.1 Lachnospiraceae bacterium UBA6452
AAATCTTGACATAGGACCACCGGTTTCACTTTTCGAAATTCGACGTGGGTATATAGTGTACTGAATACCGATGTGAGAATTTTGGTAAGCTCAATTTGTCCGTTGTCATAGTAGATAATAACTTTGTCAAAGCTATTCCAAAAGCTTTCATTACTCCGCAGTACATCAGCCAGAGCTTTTGATACCTTTGAAGTCATTGTTATGACATCCGGGCATTCGCTTTTCTTTACTTTGATGAAGGAATATTGAAAATCAAGTCTACGAGCAAAGTGAAACAATGCATTAAATAAACGTTTTCTTTCCGCTATCAAATGGTGGGAATACACAGATTCACGCCTTATCAGTGGGCCTGTATGAATAGCATGATAGTGATAGCCTAAATTTGCTAAATGAGTATCAAAAACTTTAATATTTTCAGTTATATCGATATTTTGATTGTGTAATATCATAGAAACTAAGTAGTAGGGAGCGTGCACTTCATATGGACCAAAGTCCCCAGATTCATCTATGAAGACACTAAGTATTTTTTCAGACATGCAATCATCCTTTTGTAGATATGTTAGATAGATATGAAAATAGCGGGGAAATTCCCCGCCGCTCGGTGGACCAGGGTCTCTTGACCAGCCCCAAATTAGCTACTGCTGAATTATTATACGTTCATTATATGAGAATTATTCAGGAAAGTCAAATACTATCCCTTATTGTATCAATATAATGAAAGAAAAATTCCTTATAATTTACAACACCATGTCCGGAAGGTTGCTTTACAGAGTAACCTTCCGGGCTTTTTTCATATTCTTGAAACCAAATCCCCACAATTCACATCTAATGTATGTAAAATGAAATAAAGGACGCTTTATTTTAAAATTACAGATATGCGCGCAGGAGAAAAAATGAATACAGAAAACATATTTTTAGTCAAACGAGCACAAAGGCGTGATAAAGATGCTTTTTGCGAATTGATGGACTTACAGATGAAGGATATGTACCGTGTTGCAATCGCCATTCTGGCAAGTGAAGAAGATGCCGGAGATGCGATGCAGGATACCATATTATCGTGCTGGGAAAAGATAGATACCTTGAAGAAGCCGCAATACTTTAAGACATGGCTCACAAGAATACTGATCAATCATTGTTATACTATTTTGAGACAAAAAAGAGTTTATATTGGATTGGATCAATGTGAAGAGAGTGCAAAATATGATGAATATAACATTGAGTTGAAAGAAGCGTTTCGGGCATTGGATGAAAAGTACCGCCTGCCAATCGAATTATTTTACGGGCAGGGATACAAAGTAAAAGAAATTGCAGCGCTTACAGCTCTACCGGAAAATACGATAAAGACATATCTTTCAAGAGGAAGAAAGCAGCTCGCAAAGTTTTACGGAGAGGAGAATTCATATGATGGAAGAAAAAATATTACCGGAAGAAATTGAATTATCAGAAATCGTATTAAAGAAGACCGATCATGCCTTTGAAAGGATCAGACAGGAGGATTGTGTCATAATGAGCAGGAAAAATAAGAGAACATGGTTGAAATCACAGGCTGCGGTCATCGCAGGTGCATGTATACTGGCAGTCAGCAGTGCAAGTGTGGCGGCTGCGATTCATCATTATTGGGGAAGGGGGATGAATGGCAATATACAGGCAAGTGATACACAGCAACAGCAGTTGACAAATGACAGCATTGCTGAAATTTATCCGGAAAAGGCTGATTATGAATCATTAAAGGTTGTAGATAATGGGGTAACGATCGCACCTGATACAGTCATTGTGGACGAGCGTTTTGCCTACATGTCTTTTACCATCTCAGGATATCAGGTGAGTGAGGACAAGGAGCCGGGATTTGAAAGCGTTAATGTGGATTCCAAAGATGTCCCATTGAATATGGCAGGATCAATTTATGATGGGATCGTACCGGATGAGAATGGAACCCCGGTTTACGAGGATGGAAGTGCCATTCAGTTTGGAGAGGACGGAGATGTCATAAGTCATTACCTGGATGAAAATGGCAATCTGGAATATATTATCAAGGCATTTGTTGCTGATGAAACAGATACAATGTTAGGCAAAACGGTAAATGTGGAGTTTGAGAATCTGGGGACATTATACAAAACAGATTTTACGAATGAGAAAGACGGTGTATGGAAATTTGAAATGAAACTGCCTGATGTCAGCTCCGCAAAGCATTTTGATATTAACAAAGAATTGGTGGGAGCAGACATTACAGTCACAGATGCGGATATATCACCGATATCCATGCGAGTAAATTATACGGTTTCTGCAGATATGGAAGCGAATGAAGATGAAATTGGCATTCCGGAAATGAAGGGGGTTATCCTGAAGGACGGAACCCGTATTCCATATCTGGCAGATGGTGGAAATGTCGGTTATACGGATGAGGCACATGTATACTATATCACAGGCTATGATCGTGTGGTAGATGTGGAGGAGATACAGTCGTTATTGCTTCTGGTTAAGCCGGGAGAGGAGCCGGTTTCGGTAGATATTCAGTGAAAGCACAGAAAAGAAGTTAAAAATGCTTGAAAGTATGATATGATGTAAGTATTCAAAAATCATGTAAATCTGTAATGAGATGGTCATTTAAGAAATGGAGTTTACGGATTGATATAGAAATGCAATGACAACTTGCAGGAGAGCGAAATGGCACAGGACAAAAAGATAATTTACATCATAGAAGATGACGTGGCACTGAATCACGGAATTGAGCTGACGCTTGGAAATGAAGCATATGAGTGTCGTCAGTTTTTTTCACTAGGTGAGATTCAGCATATAGAGCAGGCGGATCTTGTGATCCTGGATATCAATCTGCCGGATGGAAACGGATTTGACTATCTGAAACAAGTCAGAAAGACATCTGATGTGCCTGTCCTGATACTGACGGCGAATGATACGGAACTGGATGAGGTGATGGGACTGACGCTTGGAGCAGATGACTATGTCACAAAACCATTTTCGCTCATGACATTAAGGCTTCGGGTGAACAATCTGCTGGCAAGAGCAGGATCCAGACAGGCAGAGCATGCAGGCATATATGAAAAGCACGGTTTGTTTCTGGATTTTGGCAATTTGCTGTTTCAGAAAAACGGTGTGGAAATAGAGTTAAGTAAGACGGAGATCCGTTTGCTGAAATACTTTACGGAAAATGAAGGGATCACGCTTCCCCGGGAAAAACTGATCGACTATGTATGGCAGAATCAGCAGTATGTAGATGAAAATGCATTGTCTGTCAGTGTAAAAAGACTGCGGGATAAAATAGAAAGTACCGGGGAGCGGCTGATCCATACCATATACGGTATTGGGTATGTTTTTAAGGGATAGCGGCGCATCTGCCAGATAGCAGATCTGTGGCGGGGACATAGGTGAACACATGAAGTTTAGAAGAGATGAATATGACATTTTGAATCAGATGCTGGACGATGCGATCGCAGGTACTTTTGAGGAAAACTGCTTTGATGAAAGTGAGCTTTCAAAATTGCAGACAAAGCTGATGCGCTATCTGACCACAGCATCGATGTCCGAAAGAAAGATCTGCGAAGAGAAGAATAGTATAAAGGAACTCATTACGAATATTTCGCATCAGACAAAAACACCGCTCACCAATATACTGATGTATGCAGAACTGTTGACAGAGGCAGCGGAGACAGAGAAGGAAAAGGAATATGCCGGCGAAATATATGCGCAGGGGAAGAAGCTGGAAAGTCTGATCGGTGCACTTGTGAAAATGTCGCGGCTTGAGACCGGAATCTTCCAATATGAGCAAAAGATAACTGCTTATCAGGTGATCATCCAAAAAGCAGTGGAACAGGCGTTCCCTAAAGCCAGCGCAAAGAAGATAACAATCCATGTAAAAGAGGGTGGCAGCTATCAGGCAAACATTGACGAAAAATGGGTTGTGGAAGCTATATACAACATTCTGGACAATGCGATCAAGTATTCAGATGAAGGCACGACGATTTCTGTGGAAGAGTTTTCATACGAATTCTTTTCAGGGATACGGATCACAGATCAGGGCATTGGCATCGCGGAGGAAGAAATTCCATTATTGTTTGGACGGTTTTACAGAGGAAAAACGGTACATGATAAAGAAGGAATAGGCGTCGGCTTATATCTGGCGCGTGAAATCGTGGAACATAACGGAGGATACATAAAAGTCAGGTCAGAAGTCTTAAAGGGCTCTACATTTGATATATGTTTTCCAAGAAATGCAAGGAGTGAGGTTCCAAATATTGCAACATTGTAAGATTTGAGAAAGAATCTGGAAAGAACAATGCGATATGCTGGGTATTGTAAAGAAATACGCAGCATTTTTAATTGCCTAAACTACAATGGAAAGGAAAGCAAAATGGAAATTTTAAGAACAGAAAATCTGAAGAAATATTATGACCAGAATATGGTATGTGTGAAAGCATTGGATGGCGTGGATCTGTCTGTAGAGCAGGGAGAATTTGTAGCGATCGTCGGTACATCCGGAAGCGGAAAGTCTACACTTCTGCATATGTTGGGAGGACTTGACCGCCCTACAGCAGGTACGGTGCTGGTAGATGGGAAAAAGATCTTTGACCTGAAAGAGGAAGAACTGACTATTTTCAGAAGGAGAAAGATCGGTTTTGTATTTCAGGCATATAATCTTGTTCCGGTGCTGAACGTATATGAGAATATTGTGCTGCCGATCCAGTTAGACGGCAGCAGAGTGGATGAGGCATTTATAGAGCAGATAATCGAAGTACTGGGCCTTACCGAAAAGAAAAACAGTCTGCCGAATCAGCTCTCCGGCGGGCAGCAGCAGAGGGTGGCGATCGCGAGAGCACTTGCCACAAAACCGTCTATTATCCTGGCAGATGAACCGACCGGAAATCTGGATTCCAAAACAAGCCAGGATGTATTGGGTTTGCTTAAGGTAACTGGGCAGAAATTTAAACAGACGATCGTTATGATCACACATAACGAGGAGATCGCGCAGATGGCTGACCGTATCATCCGTATTGAGGATGGACGCATTTTAGCGGGAGGGGGTCAGATCCATGCGTAAGGTGCAAAACGGAAGATGTATTGCGAATATCAGTAAAAAGAGCATACTGGCAAATAAAAAGAGAAATAGTATCCTACTGGCAGCGATCATTTTGACAACAGTCATGCTCACCACCCTGTTTACGGTGATAAGTAGTCTGATCAAATCGCTTGAAACTGCAACCTGTTATCAGGTCGGTACATACACACATGCGGGTTTCAAGTACCTGACACAGGAAGAGTACGATAAGCTGAAAACTGATACAAAAATTCATGATCTTTCCTATAATATCATTCTTGGTGAAGTGTTAAATGAGGAACTATCTGAAGATTATACAGAGGTCAGATATACGGAACCCCTCTGCGCGAAGCAAAGCTATTCTTATCCGGAGACAGGAACATTGCCTCAAAAATATGATGAAGTGGCAACCTGTACCGCGGTTCTGGATGCATTCGGTGTTCCGCATGAGCTTGGACAGATCCTGCATCTGCAGCTAACCAATGGATTTGATACTTATGAAGGAGATTTTAAAGTCTGTGGGATCTGGGAAAAACCGGCATCGACTCTGACAAATGAAATTTATTTTTCAAAAGAATTTCAGGAAAGTTTTGCGCCTGTCTGGAAGGATAGAGAGGATTATGACCGATATATGCGGGAAAATTCCTATGCAGGCTCCATCAATCCTGATTTTAATTTCAGTTCTTCCTTCAATATTACAGGAAAAATGAATGCGCTGAAGGATAGACTCGGCTTTGGCGATGAAATAAAGGATGGCATTAACTGGGCATATACGACAAGCAGTCTGGATGCAACAACTGTTCTGATCGTTGCAGTTATATTGCTCATGATCATTCTGTCTGGCTATCTGATCATTTATAACATTTTCCTGATTGCGATCACGTCCGATATTCATTATTACGGACTGCTAAAAACGATCGGAATGACGAACAGGCAGTTGAAAAAAATGGTTTTGAAGCAGGCATTGTTTTTAAGTGTGATCGCGATTCCTGCGGGCATGCTGCTGGGCTATCTGTTATCGTATTTTGTCGTGCCACTGATTGCAAACAATATGTTGACAGATGCATGCAAGGTTTATCCAAATGGATTTGTGTTTCTTGCCTGTGCTGTATTTGCATGGATCACAGTCAGGATCAGTTGCGCAAAGCCATGTAGGATCATTCGGAAAATATCCCCGGTAGAGGCTGTAAAGTTTAGTGACTGTCCGGTAGAAAAGCTGTCAAAGCATAAAAAGGCAAAGCGGGTAACGACGTTTTCCATGGCATGGGAAAA
>DJNY01000054.1 GCA_002441865.1 Lachnospiraceae bacterium UBA6452
TATTGATGTAAAGGGCGATCTTCTGCAGATATTCTTCACTTTCATATCCGCTGAGTGTAAATACCCTGCCGCCGATCAAAACTTCTGTATCTGTTTTTTCTGCCATTGTATTTCCTCTTTCTTTGAAATCTCTCTGAACATTATACTCATATTTCCCCTTTTTGACAAGTAACTCCCTTATTTCACAAGGTCAAGTGCAATCCCATCCGGCGATTGCGCAATCTTAAGCTGCAGCTTATACGTTTTTGCCAGCTTCCGGATGCAGCGGTACATCGGTGTTTTCTGCATTTGTAACAGATCCGCCTGCCTGTCGGACGCAAACGGAATATCCATCTGCAGATGCCACATATTAAACTTTTCCGCACTGCGGAGCCGGATCGATTTTTCTTCCTGCCCGGCTCCTTTCCCGGATCTGTCCGCGCCGGAAAATGCCAACAGGAACAACTGCCGGTATAACAAAAGCAGATCCGGATCGCTGATTTGAAAACAAGCCGGCCGGCAGATCTTATAGCGGAGCAGACAGCCGTTTTCCTCTGCTTCCTGCATACAGAGATCCATCAGGACAGACAACGCAGGCGTTGCTTCCGCCGGAAGGCTGCGGAACCGATCCAGACCTGAAAGCAGCGCTTCTGTTTCCCTTTCATCCGGATCCAGACTGCGTTCCAGACGATCCTGCAGTTCCTGCAGCGGCTTTTGCATCTCACGGATCGTACCGGGCAGCTTTTCCATCTCCTGCCGGATCGCAGACCATGTTTCATAGAATACTCTAAGCCGTGCGTTTCGTACCGGTATTGCCGGCAAGGGTGGAAACTGCGGCGCATCTTTAGGCATATTTTCATAAAACTGCCCAATCTGACCGAGGATTTCTTTTTTCATTTTCTTTTTTTCTTCATAATTTTCCGTTTCATCAAAAAGCTGCAGTGTCTGCACATAATTGGCAAAATCATGCCTGATCTTCCGAAACGCATAAAAAAGAGCAATATAGGGCTGCACGGATACTTCCATGCAGTCTATATCACTCTCTAAGTTCTTTTCCCATTTATGTAAGAAAAACATAAATCCCCCTTACGTTTCTGTCAAATATGCAATGCGATCGCTTCCTTGACACCTTTGTAATGCCTGCGGCTCACCGGAATCACATCCCCACTGATCATCGTAATGCCGTCTTCTCTGGAAAATGATTTGATCTTTTTGATGTTGCATGCAAAACTCTGATGGGAATTGATGATATAATCCGGTAACTGGTTTACCAGATCGCTCAGCTTTGCGGCTGCTTCAATACAATCCCCTTTATCTGTATGAATACAGCAGTTTCTGTTGCTTGTCTCTAAATACAGGATATCTTCTACTTTGATACGATGGATCTTTCCGCCGCTTCCCGCAACGGTGATCGCTTTGATCTCCTGATGCTGTACGATATCCATCGCTTTTTCCACTGAGGAGAACAGCTTCTGTTCATCGATCGGCTTGGAAAGAAAATAGACGGGATCCGCATCAAATACATTGCTTGCAAGCTGGGCATATCCGGATAACAGGATCACTTTGATCTGCGGATATTTGGCGCGGATCTCTTTTGCGATTGCAATACCGTCATCATCTCCGAGTGCGATATCTAAAATAATAATATTGGTATGTCCCTGATCGAGATCTTCCAGCCATTGATGCAGTTCTTCTGCCGAATAAACACATTGGCATTCTATTTTTCGTCTGTATTTTTTCTCAAGCGTTTCTTTTAAGTATTCTGTGATGGAACGATCATCATCACACACTACTATATGGAACATGATTTCACCTCATTGTTTTATGCATATTGCCCTATAAATACAACAATTCAATTATATCTATTGTAAAATTTATTCACTTTTTAGTCAACCGCAAAAACGGAATTATTTGATTTTTGTCACATTTGACGTTGCATCTCCATCCTGATAGAACATGGAGATCGTATCTCCTGCCCTGTATGTGATGATCTTCACCATCTCACTGTTTGTCAGATCCGCATCATATACCGTCTTATCGCCTTCCAGTGTAAAGTAAACATGGGAATTACCATCGATCACGACCGGTACATACGTTGCGATCTTTCCCGTGATCTCGAGATCATCCGCATTTTCACTGGTTCGGATACCATTGGTACTGAGAAGTGCATTATATGCTTTCTTACATTCTTTTACCGTATCTCCGATTGCAACCCACTGGTATTTCTGGATGTTGACCATGGCATACTTCTTTACCAGACCGGCAGAATCTTTCAACGCCATAAAATAAGTCGGTTCATCCGAGATATTCAAAAGGAGTGGGAAGGTTGCCACATAGCCGAGGTTCTGTACCTGTCCTTCCGCAGAAGACATGGCGGAATCCTCGATTGCCCCTTCAATTCTGTAAAAACGCGTTTCCATGGTCCGCTGGTTCATCAGCACAAAACCGACATTGGACTGGTCTCCGCTGACACTGGTCACGCCGGAATATACCCAGACATCATCATTCATGGCAATGTAATTATAGCCGTTTGTCGTCTGCAGACAGTCGCGCTGCCCCAATACGCTGTTCAGATATCCATGCTGCAGCATACCGTGATAATCGTAAAGCTGCATCAGAAGCTCTGCCTGATATACCTTGTCTACCCAGGTCGGCACTTCATCCGCCTGATAATCCGTGCATTCTCCCGTGACCGCGTTACAGAGTACCACTCTGCCGACCGTTACGCCGCCGAACAGACCGATATTGAACTTTTTGACCGGACAGATCCAGTACGGTGTTCCTTCGTCATCGATTTCAAAGAAGATCTGGTCTGCAAATATATAAGTCGGATATCGGAACCGGAGATGTCTCTGTATATAACGGTTAAACATTTCCGATTCGGAATATTTAATGCCGTCAGTCAGCTTAACACATTCTGTATCCTGTGTTGTCATATCGATCTTGATATAAGCCGGAATACCGTTTTTCTGATTTGTCAGCCATTTGATCGGGCTGGCGTATTTCAGCGGCGTCACACGGACAGGCTTTCCGTTTACATTGATCTGTGTGTAGTCATCCGCCACCTCAAACTGTGATACCATGTCTACCATGCTGCCCATTTTGCGGCTTCCCAGAATCGCAGCGGAATCTCTGTCCAGAAGTGGAATCGTATTGAAATCCACTTCTTTGATATCTTCCGTAAAATCACGCTCTTCTACCTGCATCAGTCCCTGATATTTCTTCGCATTGATGATCGGTGAAGAAAGAACGGAACCGATCAGAAAGATCAGCAAAAGTACGCCGCCCAGATAAAACAGATACCGGTAAGGTCCCATTGTGCCTTTCCGGATATCCAGACCCTTTTTCCCGAAGGAAACCTGCCCGCTTTTCCAGACGGAGCGGAACGATAATACAATCGCGAACACAAATACCATCAGGATCACAAACCACCAGAAGCCCGCTGAATGGATATTCAGTGCCGGCAGATTGATATAATAGTAAATGAATGCGATCACAAGTGTCAGTATAATGGCAAGCAGCCATCTTTTCCATTTTTTCATACTTTTGCCTCTCTCTGCATAATTTTATTATCCACTATACAAAGCCTATCTTATTCTGTCAAGGAATCCACCTTGTTCTTACGGTTTTCCACCTCTTTTGCCTGCACATCGGAAGGTGCCTGCTCATAACGCGCGAACTGATAAGAGAAGCTGCCCTGTCCGCCTGTCAGCGAACGGAGTACCGTACAATAGCCGTACAGACTGCTCATTGGGATATCTGCCGTGATCGTCTGCCAGCCTCCCTGCGATGGCTGCATACCGAGCACACGTCCTCTTCGTTTATTCAGATCACCCATGATATCTCCCGTATAACTGTCCGGTACGGTAACGGTAAGTGTCTCGATCGGCTCAAGCAGGATCGGTTCCGCCTTTAAAAAGCCATCCTTGAATGCCTGCATGGCAGCTTTCTTAAATGCCATTTCGGAAGAATCGACCGGATGATAAGAACCATCATATAAAATTCCTTTCACGCCCACAACCGGATATGCTGCAAGCGGACCTTTCACCGTTGCTTCCTGCAGACCTTTTTCCACTGCAGGGAAATAGTTCTTTGGTACTGCACCGCCGACTACTTCCTGTTCAAATACATAAGAACTTTCCAGATCGCCGGACGGCTCAAAACGCATTTTGACATGTCCGTACTGTCCATGTCCGCCGGACTGCTTTTTATATTTGGCTTCCACATCCGATTTCTTACGGATTGTTTCCCGGTAAGCCACTTTCGGCTCAGAAAGTGTGATCGCTACCTTGTATTCGTTGAGCAGCCTGCTCTGCGCGATCTCAAGCTGCATATCGCCGATTCCGTATAACAGCATCTGTCCGTTTTCTTTGTCATTGACGATCTGCAGTGTCGGATCCTCATGCGTCATCTTGGACAGTGCCTGTGCAGCCTTATCGATCTCCGACTTATTATCCACCTTATATCGCATATACGTATACGGAACGGACAGCTCTGTTTTTGCATACTGGATCGGTGCCTGTTTTGTGGAAAGGCTGTCGCCTGTGCGGGCACCAGCCAGCTTTGCCAGTGCGCCGATATCTCCTGCATGCAGTTCCTTTACCTCAATCGGTTTATTTCCCTGCAGCACATACAGCTTTCCGATCTTTGCCTCGGCATCTTTATCTTTATCATATAACAGATCATCTGTTTTCAAAACGCCGGAGCAGACTTTGATCAGCGAATATTTACCGATGAACGGATCTACGATCGTTTTGAATATGTAAGCGGATTTTGCTTTCGCAAAATCATAATCTGCTTCGTAAATTTCATTTGTCTTCAGGTTAATACCTGCAATTTCCCTGTTTTCAGGGCTTGGCATATACTTGATGATGTCATCGAGCAGTGTGTAAACGCCCTGGCATAAAATATTGGAGCCCATGGAAACCGGTACGATACTGCCGTCTACGACATTATTGCGCAGTGCAGCTCTGATCTCCGCATCGGAAAATACTTCCCCGGCAAAATAACGTTCCATCATTTCTTCCGAGGTCTCGGCAACCGCTTCCATCAGGCTTTCTCTGTATTTTTCAAGATACGGGCGGCTGTAATCCGGGATTTCACATTCTTCTACTTCTTTTCCGATCCAGCGATATCCTGTTTCACTGACCACATTTACATAACCGACAAATTTTCCGTTTTCACGGATTGGGAAATGAAACGGCGCGATCTTTTTGCCGTAAAGCTGTGTCAGATCTTCCACGACCTCCTTAAAGGAAGCCTGATCCACATCCATATCGGATACATATACCATACGCGGCAGATGATATTTCTCGCAGAGTTCCCATGCTTTCAACGCACCGACCTCCATGCCAGCTTTTCCGGAAACAACAATGATCGCTGCATCTGCAGCGGAAACCGCTTCTTCGACTTCTCCCACAAAATCAAAATAGCCGGGGGTATCCAGCAGATTGATCTTGCAGTCATCCCATTCGATCGCGATGCAGGAGGCAGATATGGAAAAATGCCATTTCTGTTCTTCTTTTCCGTAGTCACTGACAGTATTGCCGTCCGTTACCTTCCCCATACGGGATGTAATACCGCCAAGGTATGCCATTGCTTCGGCAAGTGATGTTTTGCCGCTGCCCCCATGCCCGAGCAAAACAATGTTACGAATCTTCTCTGTTGTGTATACATTCATAGCTGCTACCTCCGTTTTATGATAGTTTCTGAATTTTCTAACAATTCAACCACTTGTGGGTATATTTTACTAAATATAAAACCGTTTTACAACATATTTTCGTTAAAATCACAAGAAAATTCTCTATTTTCTATCCCATTGACATTCGCACTTTAAAGGGCTAAAATATTACTGGAATTCACGACAGAAAGGACAACAGCTATGTCAAAAAAAGCAGAAGTTACCTGTAGTTTTATCGGACTCGGTCTGATCGGCGGTTCTATCGCAAAGGCACTGCGTCAGGCATATCCCGAGATGATCTTAAAAGCATATGACAAAGACCCGGACGGTCTATCCCTTGCCCGGAAAGACGGCGTTATTTCAGAGTCTTATGACGCTCTGACCGATTCTTTTTTTGACTGCGATTATTTGTTTTTGTGTGCACCGGTCAGTGAAAACGATCATTTTCTCGGACAGATCCGGCAAAGCCTGCATACAGATACGATCGTGACAGATGTCGGTTCTGTCAAGCAGACAACACATGCGGCGATCGAAAAAGCAGGTCTCTCTTCTGTCTTTATCGGCGGACATCCCATGGCCGGCAGCGACCGTGTGGGTTTTATCAATTCCAAGGCCGTACTGCTGGAGAATGCCTACTACATTCTCACCCCCACGGATTCCGTTCCG
>DJNY01000212.1 GCA_002441865.1 Lachnospiraceae bacterium UBA6452
TTCTGTAAATACAGCTTCATTTCCATGCTTTTGAATCAATTCTAATAAATCTTTTGCCTGCATCCAAACAGTAGCAGTATTGTCATTGGGATGAATACCAATTTTATTCCCCTCAAACGCAGAATCCAAAAAGAAATGCACACGATGTTCTGTATCATTTAGTATACCCAGTGGAGTAACAGAACCAGGTATCAATCCCATAATATCAGACAATTCCTCCGTAGATGCAAATGAAAGAGCCCGTAAACCATGCTGCTTACGAAATTCTTTTAAATTCACCCGCTTATCTCCCTTTACCGTAATCAGATAATAATTTCGTTTTTTATCATCTCTGACAAACAGATTTTTTGCATCCCACTCTGGATAAGGCAATTCCACGGAATCCAGTTCTTCCATATTAAACACAGCTTTATGCTCCGTCTTTTCATAGGAAATATTCCGATCTGCCAGGTAATGATAAATTTCCTCTTTGTTCATACTTTGCCCTCCATAAATTAAAAGCTCCCTCAATCGAACAGCGTTACTGAACATACCTGCACAGTGCAAAAACCTTTAGTACCCCAAAGCATAATTTACCACATTATGCTTTCGCCAGTTTTGTTTACCGGAATATCTGTTTTCAGAGACAACATTTCTGCCGCAATTTATCTCAATTCTTCATAACGTTCTTTGTCATATTTGTCTTTTCCATACTGAAATCCAGCCTGCACTATACTTTGAATACCAATTGCAAACCCGAAGCAGTTCGGAGTTGCGTTTTTAACAATGCTGGCAGCGTATTCATAAATGCATCCGCCAGTTCAGATATTTTCTCATCTGATAACTCGGTATTTTCCGTTAGCATGGCGAGGGTTCCCTTTTCCATGGACAACTGTCTGCGTTTATAACCGATAGTTCTTTTATTCATTTCAACTGCTTCGTTAGAATTAGAAAGCTGCTTATTATTGAATTTTCAAAAAAGAGTAATCGGTTTTTCTCAATTACTCTTTGTGTCCCTTTTATACGATCCCACCATGGTTCACTTGTTCTTCTCTCAGTTTAGCCAGTGTTCTTGCTCCATCCGGATCATACAGATCGAGCAGTTCCAAAAAGTTACCTGTTTTTTTACATCCATATAATAATAAGCGTATGCTATCCGCATCTTTTCCAAACATTAATCCGAGCAAACTCATATCATACTGATTTTGCCTATCACTCAGTACCCCTTGCTCATATAAATCTTCCATAAAGCCGTTTGTACGAACCTCTGCACCTATTTGTGTAGCTGCATGATATAAATCCGGGTCAACCCTACGCAAATAATTTAAGTAACGTGTTTCAATATTCTTTTGAGGCGTACCACTCATGATCCAATTTGCAATATCTTCTACAGAAGCTCCCACCCCTGCATCATCAAGCAAATGCATCTGATATCTTCCACTTTCCGTCTTCGTAAAAGTATATTTCCCATCCTCAGAATACAATGTATTTGACCATGCGTTTTTGGGAGCAGCCTGTTTTTGTACAAGTATTTCAAATGCATCCATTGCAATTCTTGCCGGATCGCAATTTGCCCCATCTGTCGGCAATTCCATTTTTCCTAATGCAACCGCCGTCTGTACCAGCTCATAATCTGATATGTTTTCTCCATGGTAATAGAATGATTTCTGGTCTTTTAGTTTATTAAATGAAGCAGGAAGCTTTACTTCTGCCAATTGTTCTTTAGAAACTACTGTATAATCTTCCGGTTTTTTACTGCCCGCTGTCCGCATTGAGACTCTGGGGCCATTCGTTATCTTCGTACCATATTTTGTAGTAACCATATGCTCCGTTATTGTTACTTTTCCAAAATTGAACAGACTTTTTCTATTTCCCAAAGTACCAGATCCATCCACTTTCATAGCATAGGGAAATGATGAACCTTTATTTGTATTTATGATGGAGTAGGAACCAGTGTAAAGTATATTGCTGTTCTGTATTTGCACAACGAATTTCTCCTGTAACTTTTCTATTCTTGGATTACTTTTTACATCCTTTCCCTTTTTATCGACACGTTATATATAAAAACTGATAGTGTATTAAATTCCGATTTGTTAATTTGTTTTATTATAGAATATGCAAGCTCATTCACAATACAAAAGAGCAACCGAATTTTCTCGATTACTCTCTGTTCACTACTTCCATGATAATAATGATATTTCTTACTTTTCATCCACCACCTGAAAAATAAAGAACTTTAAATAATAACTCTCCGGTACATTTGCCGAATTTGCCCACAGGATCGGGTGATCCGGAGCCTGCGTGCGGAACTCTACCTGACGGAGCCGCTTGTGCGCTGCCTTTGCCGCCTCCTTGACTGTCTTTGCAAGAAGCTCCTGCGTCATAAAATGGGAGCAGGAACAGGTCGCAAGATAGCCGCCGTCTTTGACAAGCTTTAACCCTTTCATGTTAATTTCACGATAACCCCTGATGGCATTCTTTGTCGCCTCGCGCGACTTTGTGAAAGCCGGTGGATCAAGAATGACAACATCATACTTCTCCCCCGCTGCTGCAAGGCGCGGCAGTTCATCCAACACATTTGCACAGCGGAAATGCACCGTATCCTCCAACCCATTCCGGCGGGCATTTTCTGCAGCCTGCGAAACGGCGTACTCTGAAATATCTAATCCTGTCACATCCAAAGCCCCTGCAATTCCCGCATTAAGTGCAAAGGTGCCCATATGGGTAAAGCAGTCCAGCACTCTTTTTCCCTTGCAGATGCGCTGCATGGCAAGGCGGTTATATTTTTGATCGAGGAAAAATCCTGTCTTCTGTCCGTTTACTACATCTACCATGTAGTGGACGCCATTTTCCACGATCTCTACATTGGTATCAAACGGCTCACCGATAAAATCCTTTACCTTCGGCAAGCCTTCTTTTTTCCGTTCATTGGCATCACTGCGTTCGTATACGCCGCGGATGTGGATCCCATCCTCTGCCAGAAGTTCCTTTAAAAGATCCACGATAGTTTCCTTAAACTGTTCCATGCCAAGTGCCAGACATTCCACAACAAGCACGTCTTCATATTTATCTACGACAAGCCCCGGCAGAAAATCCGCCTCTCCGAAGATCACGCGGCAGGAGGATGTATCTACTGTTGTCTTACGGTACTCCCATGCATTTTTCACACGCATCCGTAAGAAGTCTTTGTCAATCTCCTGCTCCGTTTTTCTGGTCATAAGACGAATCCTGATCTTGGAATTCTGGTTGATGAACCCTCTGCCCATCGGATATCCGTCAAAATCATGTACCGTTACAACATCCCCGTTATGAAAACTTCCGGTGATCGTATCTATTTCGTTATCAAAGATCCACATACCACCTGCTTTGATGGTTCGACCTTCTCCTTTTTTCAGCGTTACGATTGTATGGTTCTGCATCTACATTTCCTCTTTCTCACAGATCTGTTTATACAGGATTCTGTTATTTGCACAGATCCTTTACCACTTCGCCAGCTATGATCAGCCCTGCTACCGATGGTACAAACGCTGTACTGCCCGGAATATCTCTTCTCTCGGTACATTTGCGTGCTGCCCCTGGCGGACAGATGCAATGCGTTCTGCAGCTGATCGACATATCCTCCAGCGGTCTTACCGGCTGTTCCTCGGAATAAACCACCTTCAACTTTTTCACGCCTCTTTTTTTGAGTTCCCGCCGCATGACCTTCGCCAGCGGACAGACCTTTGTTTTATAAATATCCGCCACACGGAATGCAGATGCATCCAGCTTATTGCCTGCTCCCATGCTGCTGATGATCGGTACGCCCGCTTCCTGCGCTTTCATGACAAGGGCAATCTTGGCAGTTACCGTATCTACCGCATCCACCACGTAATCATATTCTTCAAATGGGAAGGCATCCGCATTTTCCGGCAGGAAAAAGC
>DJNY01000114.1 GCA_002441865.1 Lachnospiraceae bacterium UBA6452
GTAGAACAGGAAAACCTTGCAAGAAATATCGTTGAAGTTCTGTATCCGAATGATAATCATTATGCAGGTAAAGAGCTTCGTCTGAAACAGCAGTACTTCTTTATTTCCGCATCCGTGCAGGAAGCAGTTGAGAAGTTTATGCGTACACATGATGATATCCGTAAATTCCATGAAAAAGTAACATTCCAGTTGAACGATACACATCCGACCGTAGCAGTTGCAGAGCTGATGCGTATCCTGATGGATGAATATTATTTAACATGGGATGAAGCATGGGATGTTACAACAAAGACCTGTGCTTACACAAACCATACGATCATGGCAGAAGCACTGGAAAAATGGCCGATCGAGCTGTTCAGCCGTCTGCTTCCGCGTATTTACCAGATCGTAGAAGAGATCAACCGTCGTTTCGTCATGGAAATTGAAGCAAGATATCCGGGCAACCAGGAGAAGATCCGCAAGATGGCGATCATCTACGATGGCCAGGTTAAAATGGCGCATCTGGCAATCGCAGCAGGCTACAGTGTAAACGGTGTTGCAAGACTGCATACAGAGATCCTGAAGAATCAGGAGCTGAAAGACTTCTATGAAATGATGCCGGAGAAGTTCAACAACAAGACAAACGGTATCACACAGCGTCGTTTCCTGCTTCATGCAAATCCGCTTCTTGCAGAGTGGGTAACAGCCCATGTTGGTGCGGACTGGATCACAGATCTGCCAAAGATCAAGAAACTTGCTGTTTATGCGGATGATGAAAAAGCACAGCAGGAATTCATGAACATCAAGTATCAGAATAAAGTAAGACTTGCAAAATATATTTTAGAGCACAACGGTGTTGAAGTAGATCCACGTTCTATCTTTGATGTACAGGTAAAACGTCTGCATGAGTATAAACGCCAGCTTCTGAACATTCTGCATGTTATGTATTTATACAATGAGATCAAAGAGCATCCGGATATGGAATTCTTCCCAAGAACATTCATCTTCGGTGCAAAGGCAGCGGCAGGTTATAAAAATGCCAAGCTGACGATCAAGCTGATCAATTCCGTTGCGGATGTGATCAATAACGATGCATCTATCAATGGCAAGATCAAAGTTGTCTTCATTGAAAACTACCGTGTGTCCAATGCAGAGCTGATCTTTGCAGCAGCAGATGTTTCCGAGCAGATTTCCACAGCATCCAAGGAAGCATCCGGTACGGGTAACATGAAGTTCATGTTAAACGGCGCCCTGACGATCGGTACAATGGATGGTGCCAATGTAGAGATCGTAGAAGAAGTCGGAGCAGAAAATGCATTTATCTTCGGTCTTTCTTCCGATGAAGTTATCCACTATGAGAACTATGGCGGATATGATCCGATGGAGATCTTCAATAATGATGCAGATATCCGTAAGGTGCTGATGCAGCTGATCAACGGTACTTACTCACCACAGGATCCGGAACTGTTCAGAGATCTTTACAATTCACTGCTGAATACACAGTGTACAGCAAAAGCTGATACCTACTTTATCCTGAAAGACTTCAAGTCCTACGCTGAAGCACAGAAGAAGGTAGAGGCAGCTTACAGAGATGAAAAGGGCTGGGCAAAGAGTGCACTCTTAAATACAGCATGCTCCGGCAAGTTCACATCTGATAGAACTATTCAGGAATATGTAGATGATATCTGGAAGCTTGACAAGGTTGTTCTGCCAAAGAAAAAAGAGGTAAAAAAGACAGCAGCGACAGAAGAAAAATAAATGAAGGGTATTTTGGGTTATAGTTACTATAGAAAAGGAGCCGGCTTTAAGGGGTTAAAGCCGGCTCCGATTTTTACTCAGACAGTTTCTCGGACAACCGTGAGATACTTTTCTGAAACAGTTCGGTCGTTTCATCCGTTGTATAGATCAGATTATAGTACGAGGTATGCAGAAGAAAGTCTTTAAAAGAATGGATGATGTGGGGCTCTTTCATAATGCAGACCTGCGCCTGTACAGTTTCCGGAGAAGTACGGCTGAATAAAATAGCATTGTCATAAATGAAAAATTCCAACTGTGGGCGGAATGCCTCTCCTTTTGCCAGAATAAAACGTTTACGTCCCGACTGGTTGGCGTGGATCAGCCGCTGCAGGAGCAGGATCCGGTCTTCGATCGAAATTGGATGGTATAAATCGGAAGGGATCTGATAGATAATACCGTTTTCGACAAAGTCGTCATAGCCTTTTTTGGAAAAGATAGACAGAAAATCCGGTGTCCGCTGCAGATTTTTGCATTGCTGTAAAAGTGTTTCCGATAAAACCCGGCTTTGTATCGGATCCAGATCTTTGTTAATACATCTCTGCACCATTTCTTCATCCACAAAAGAACCGATACACGGCTGTGCTTCCAGTGTATAAATATAACGTGCATGACTGGAAAGTGAAATACAGGTGGACAGAAAGGAAGCTGTGTCAATATCATCCAGAAGTGGCATGGATGCCTGCAGCATGCTGTCGAAATGCTGCTGGTAATAACTAACGCTTTCCTGCGGCAGAAAAAGTGCGTTCTGGCAGTCACCGGATAATAACACAACATTACGGGGAAGCACCAGGTAATAAGGAAATGGAACAGCAGCCAGATTCTGTGCAGCGATTTCCTCATAACAATAGTATAATCTGCAGCCGTGTGGCGCAGACATAGCAAAAGGGAATAAAGTGGACAGTGTTTTCAGGTTAAGCAGGGATGCTTCATCGTGATTGCCGGTTACTTTTGAAAAGGTTACGATATGTTTGATTTCAAGCTGATCCAGATCTGCAGTTTGCAGCTGGGAATACAGGGTGCCAAAAAACTGATTATGAAAATCGGATACTGCATATAGATATATCGGAGTATTTTTCTCATCCTCAGCTGCAAGCAGATTACAGATCGTTGTGATGATCGGATAGCTTCCGTTTACCGGACAGGTCTGCTGTAACTGCAGTCCGGGAAGAACAGTGATCGTACGGTCAGGCACCGGCAGATCAGAAGTGGGAAGATTGACACCTTCCAGCAGATCTTTCAGATACATATGCTTCCGATAAGTTACTTCGCCAATCTGGGAAATCAGGAATGCCTGATCCAGTTCTCTTTTTTCAGTAATGGATAATCCGAGAAAAGGAAGGATCTTTTGCAGGTTGTCACAACTGATCGGCCGTTCCCCGGATATTGCTTTCTGTAGTGTGGTACGATTGATGCCACTGTCGATTGCCAGCTGGTAAATGGTATAATTGCTTTTTGATATGTATTCCTTTAGCAGCGTATGAAGTGATTTCATATGATAATTTTCCCCCTCGTATTCTTCTTATCCCTTTGATCTGCATCAATTTAATACTATATGACTATTTCCATTATACAATGTTTTCTGAAAAAATCCAGTCTGTAGGTGACATGAACAGGTACACAAAAAGAGTGTCACAATTTGTGTCACATATTTAGATACGGATAATAATATGATATCTTAAGAAGTGGAAACATTGTCGAAATACTTATTCAGGTCTTTGATTAGTTTTAAGATCAGCTGCTTCTCCTGCTCATTGCGGTTTACCACGTGGGCAAGGATTTGTGTTGTGTAAGGGTCGTAGGTATAAGGGGCATACGAGGATTCTTCAAAAAAGGATGAAAGATTTATACTGAGTGCATTGCAGATCTGTTCCAATACTTTCACAGTTGGATTTTTTAAATTTCTTTCCAAAAGTCCCAAATATGTCGTTGTAATACCTGAGGAAAGCGCAAGCTGCTCCTGACTGAGTCCCTGCTCTGTTCGAAGCTCCCGTATTCTGTTTCCGATATTACAATTATTATTTTTTATCATAACCATAGTTTAGTTTATTGACATGGAAAGTTCAAATTGCTATAGTTATTATGTGTAAAAACAACTATAGTTTATGCACTTTCAATGGGAAAAAGGAGGGACATGATGCAACGTAATAAAGCAGTCAGGAATTATTGTATCTGCATATGGAAGAATATACAGGGAAAGGACATGTTCTAACGGATTATGAGGAGAATATGTTGCAAATAATAGGGAAATGCAGCATATAAAGGGAGAGACAAATCCCCGGGCTTTTTAAGCCCGGGGATTTGTTTCTGTATAAATGCAGGTATTAATTCGTACGCTCCTGTCCCCAGAAGAACAGGGCAACAGTACCGGGACCTGTATGACTGCCTATTGTTGTACCGATAGAGTTGATCTCCACTTTGCCGTTCAGATGCGGGAATGCAGCTTCTACGAGATCTGCAACAGCTCTGGCATCCTCATAGCAGGCAGACTGGGAAATGTAGCATTTTCCGTCATAATCCAATCCGTTTTCGGCAAGTTCTTTCATTTTATCTACAATGGCAATGATCACTTTTTTCTTGGTACGTATCTTCTGCCGCGGGATCAGCCGGCCTTCCAGATCTACATTTAATAGTGGACAGATATTCAGCATACCGCCGATCGCGCCTGCGGTTTTGGAAATACGTCCGCCCCTTACATAGAAAGTAAGATCGGTGGAGAAGAACCAGTGGTTCAGTTTCAGACGGTTATCTTCAGCCCACTTTGCGAGCGTGTCAATGTCCATGCCTTCGTCACGCAGATCTGCCAGTTTATCCATCAGAAGTCCGTAGCCGGAAGATGCGGCAAGAGAATCGATGATATAGATCTTACGATCCGGATATTTTTCTGCCAGATCTGCTTTGGCAAGCATGGCTGAATTGTATACACCGGAAATACCGGAAGACAGTGTCAGATGGATGATGTCCTTTCCTTCCTGTAAAAACGGTTCAAAATAATCGATAAATTCTTCCATATTGATCTGGGATGTTTTGGTATCGGCGCCGTTTGCCATTGCTTCATAGAATTTGTCAAATGGCATGGACTGCCCGAGATCATCGGCATATGGCTTACCGTTCAGAAAATAATGGAAGCAGATATAGTGGATGTCTCTGGCATTAAAATGTTCTTTGGAAAGATCCGCTGTGGAACAGCAGCTGATAATATATTCACTCATAATAAAACCCTCCTTAAATTCTTCTTCATATTACGATAGAATACCCGCTCCGTCAATGGTGCAGTGCTTTTCTGATAAAAGAAAACCGGCTGTAGTTGCAGACAGAAAAAAAGCATGATAAACTGTAATTGATTTGGGCTTTTGACGGATCAAACTGACTAACAGGAGGATAACACATGATCAAATTGTATGATGGCGGCGCCTATCTGGTCAATGGAACAGAAATCATACCGGATAATGCACAGGCACAGGCGGCGGTAACAGCCAGAACAGGGAAAACAGTCACAAAGCAGGAAGCTGCGCAGCAGACGATCGCATATAGTATCCTGAAGGATCATAATACTTCGGGAAACATGGAAAAGCTGAAGATTAAATTCGATAAACTGACAAGCCATGATATTACTTTTGTCGGCATTATCCAGACAGCGAGAGCTTCAGGGCTGGAAAAGTTCCCGATACCGTATGTCCTGACAAACTGCCACAACTCTCTTTGTGCAGTGGGTGGAACGATCAACGAGGATGACCATATGTTTGGTCTGACCTGTGCAAAGAAATACGGCGGTGTTTATGTACCACCGCATCAGGCAGTCATCCATCAGTTTGCAAGAGAAATGCTTGCAGGCGGCGGCAGGATGATTCTGGGATCCGATTCTCATACAAGATATGGCGCACTTGGTACGATGGCAATGGGTGAAGGCGGCCCTGAGCTTGTAAAACAGCTCCTCTGCCAGACTTACGATATCAATATGCCGGGCGTTGTCGGCGTTTATTTAAAAGGTGCACCGGTCAAAGGCGTCGGTCCGCAGGACGTAGCGCTTGCGATCATCGGTGCGGTATTTGCAAATGGTTATGTGAAGAATAAAGTCATGGAATTTGTCGGACCGGGCGTATCTGCCCTTTCCGCTGATTTCAGAATTGGTATTGATGTCATGACAACAGAAACGACCTGCCTGTCTTCTATCTGGCGTACAGATGAGCAGATCAGGGAGTTTTATGAGATCCATGGCAGAAGTGAAGAGTTTAAAGAACTGAATCCGGGACAGGTAACCTATTATGATGGCATGATCGAGGTTGATCTTTCTGCGATCAAGCCAATGATCGCCATGCCATTCCATCCGAGCAATACATACACGATCGAGGAAGTCAATGCGAACCTTGCGGATGTGCTCCATGATGTAGAAGAGAGAGCAAAGGTTTCTCTGGACGGTCAGGTACCGTATTCTCTGGCAGATAAAGTTGTAAACGGCAAATTTATGGTAGATCAGGGAATTATCGCAGGCTGTGCGGGCGGCGGATTTGAAAATATCTGTGCAGCTGCTGATATCTTAAAAGGCAGGTATATCGGCTCCGATGAATTTACATTAAGTGTATATCCGGCTTCTATGCCTGTTTACATGGAACTGATCAAGAATGGTTGTGCAGCGACAATCCTTGAAACAGGAGCTGTTTTAAAGACTGCATTCTGCGGTCCTTGCTTCGGTGCAGGTGATACACCGGCAAACAATGCATTCTCCATCCGTCATTCTACGAGAAACTTCCCGAACCGTGAAGGCTCCAAACTGCAGAATGGACAGATTTCTTCCGTGGCACTGATGGATGCGCGTTCCATTGCAGCAACTGCAGCCAATAAGGGTGTGCTGACACCTGCAACGGAATTTGACGGTGAGTTTGGCAAATACAAATATCATTTTGATGCCAATATTTATAAGAACCGTGTCTTTGATTCCAAGGGCGTGGCAGATCCTTCCGTTGAGATCCACTTCGGACCGAATATCAAAGACTGGCCGAAGATGGTAGCACTGACCGATAATCTGGTACTGAAGGTTGTATCCGAGATCCATGATCCTGTTACAACAACGGATGAGCTGATCCCATCCGGTGAAACATCTTCTTATCGTTCCAATCCGCTCGGACTTGCTGAATTTGCACTTTCCCGTAAGGATCCGGCTTATGTCGGTCGTGCAAAGGAAGTACAGAAGGCAGAAAAGGCAAGAGAAGCACTGATCAGCGGCGAAAGTGATGTACATCCATGTGCAGAGCTTCCGGAGATCAAGGCTGTCATGGGTGTGATCAGGACACAGTTCCCGGATCTGACACATGAAACATTGGGTATCGGATCCACGATCTTTGCCGTAAAACCGGGTGATGGTTCCGCAAGAGAGCAGGCAGCAAGCTGTCAGAAGGTACTTGGCGGCTGGGCAAACATTGCCAATGAATATGCGACCAAGAGATACCGCTCCAACCTGATCAACTGGGGTATGCTTCCATTCCTGATCGAGGAAGGTGAGCTTCCGTTCCATAATCTGGATTACCTTTTCATTCCGGATATCAGGAAGGCAGTGGAAGAAAAATGGGACGAGATCACAGCGTATGTGGTAAAGGATACGCTTGTACCGTTTACCCTCCGGCTCGGTGAATTGACTGATGAGGAAAGAGAGATCATCTTAAAGGGATGCCTCATCAACTATAACAGAGTATAACTTGTAAGATAGCTATTAAGTAAATCAAATTCTGACCGATAACCATTATGTAAGTTTTAATGATAAAAGTCAGCCACGGAAGGTGTATGTTCTGCATTTGCAGACATACACCTTTCTGCATATGTCCTGCACCATAGGTGCAGGATGCAGCCCCGAGCTTTGCAAAGCAAATTCTCATGCGAGGGGTTCCAGAATATGTCCTGCACCATAGGTGCAGGATGCAGCCCCGAGCTTTGCGAAGCAAATTCTCATGCGAGGGGTTCTATATGTGGCGACAGAAAAAGGAGGGACTATTTGAAAATTGATTCCAGTTACATAGGAATGGAATCCGCCAGAAGGTATACTTCTGTAGAACGAAAGACGGTTGGCATGACAGTGGTCAACGCAACGACGATGCAGGGAAGCGAAATGGAAAACAGATCGTTTGCAGATCTGTTTCAGAAAGAAACGGGGGAAGAGGAGACAGAGCCATATATGGACGGTCTCGCAAAGGTGACCGGTCTGATGCAGACTGGCAGTACAAGAAGCATTACCTCTTTAGAGGAAAAGAGGGCTATGCAGTCGATCAGACAGCAGTGTCTGCAATATCTGATTCGGCTTTTATATGGCGACAGGTGGAAAGATGTACAGGTAGACGATACTTACCTGCAGCCAGTTACCTCAGGGCAACAGGCTGCCATAAGACGGGTCAATCTGACAGCGTCTTATTATCACGAAGAAACCGAGGAAACTGCCTTCCGCACAACCGGAACAGTCCGCACGGCAGACGGCAGAGAGATCA
>DJNY01000017.1 GCA_002441865.1 Lachnospiraceae bacterium UBA6452
GCACTGATCGGTATGTAAGAATCATAACTGTAAGTAACCGGTGTCGTCTTTTCTACACCGTTTATCTTTATTTTCTTTGTCGTCTTATAAGTGATCGGTGTCTGATTACCGGTCTGCAGGCTCTTGTCATAGGTATATGCGACAAAATAATAAGTTCTGCCAGGTACCAGATTCATATCACTCATTGCCGTGCTCTCATTATAAGAGCCGGATTCTGTCGTATATTTCACTTTATTTAATGCCAGTTGGTCAGCATCCGAAAGCTGATACTCCATTTTTCCATCTGCAGAACCCGGTTTCTGGAATTTTGTCGTATAATATGCCGGGAACGATGCTGCCTCATATGCAAATACAACTACATTTTTATCTGTTCCGTCCCATACCAGTCTCGGTCCTGTTGTTCCATAAGATCCGTCATTATTGGAATATTTTTCCACATGCAGATTGGTTACAGGTGTCAGTGCCTGTGTATTCCGGGCAGCAGCCACACCTGCTACCGCTTTGATCGTTTCAAGGTTCTGATCATTATAATATTTTTCATAATCTGCCAGACTGTATGGTACAACCGCAAAATAGTAATAGCTGTAATTTTTATCCGGTGTTACCTCAAGTTCACCTGTACTGCCAGCAGAGAAATAATTTACAGTAAAATCAGATGTACCCAGTCCCAGTTTTTGTAATGTTGCGCTGTCCTTATAATAAACATCGCTAAAATCAGCTGTTGTCAGACTGACCGCCTTTTTGGAAGCGATTCTGTAAATACGGTAACTCTCGCAATTTGCCAGTGTTGTGAACGTAATACGGATCTTATTTTTATCGGTTGAATGTCCTGATCCGCTCACCTCCGTTGTTACCGGGATATATCTGGCTGTTACAGAAGGAACCGCACCGATCGCCTGTGGTGCTGTGTACGTATAGGTATATGGTTCAGACCATTCACCGAATGCATCGATCACATTGACTGTATTACCACTCTGTACACCGTTTTCTGTGATCACCTTATTTTCCTGATGATAGTACAGACCACGTACACGCAGTCTGACAGACTGACCGTTTGTCAGGTACTTGTCATATGTAAATCCCGTATAGGAACTCATCCGGTGTGGTGTGCCGGATTTTTCATGCGCATTGTATTCGGTATTTAAAAGAGCACCGTTTACCTCCACTTCATAGCCGACTGAAAGTTCCTGTCCGGCACTGTTTTTCTCGCCGGCTTTTATATGAAGAGTATTCCAGCTGAATGTAACATTTTGCGCATTCAATGCAATCTCCGTATATCCATAATACTTTTTGATACGTTTTCCGCCTTCATAAACAGAACGGAAGCCTGCATTTTTATAACATTTGCCGCCTGCTGCATAATAATCCGGTGAAACGTCATATTTATTCTGCCCCTGTTTCTGATAATAAGCATCTGATTTTGTATAACGGCCATATTGCTTCCTGAAAGCCCGAAGACCTGCTGTATCATCGGAAAAACTGCCTGACATCGGCATATTGTTTTCTGCCTTTACATGATAATAAGCGCATTCTTTTCCGTTTATATTAACTGTACCAAGGTCGCTGTAATAGATTCCGTTCACTTTATATAACTGGGTTGCAGCATCCAGATAAGCTGATTTTGGGCTGCCCAGCAATGCAATTTCATTATAGGATCTAAAAGTTGTAACATTCAGATATTTATCATATGATGCATACCTGTAAAGTTTTCCGTTATAGCTGTAAAGCCCCGTTGCGGCATTTGCGTCGATTTTTCCCGGTGCTTCCACGCATGTGGCTACATCCTGGACCGTAACATAACGATATACGACATTCCCATTATCATCCTTAAAGCTGCCGTCATAGCTTCTTCCTGCTGCCTTCAGACCGATCACTTTTGAAATGCTTCCGTCATATGCCTCATCTGCATCCAGATCCGCATCATTCTCTGAAACAGTGATCTCTGTATCATTTTCTGAGACGCTTGTCTCCTCTGCTGCCTCTGCCACAGGATCGTCTTCCGGTGCTGCATTCTCTGCCTCTTCCGTATCCGGAATCTGCACTTCTGTTTCTACGCTTTCCGGTGCCACAGTTTCTTCTGCCGGTGCAGCCACCACTGCCGATGCTTCTCCCAGTACCAGAGAAAAAGCAAGCGCAAGCGCCATTACGCGTTTTCCGTTCAAACTCTTCTTTCTCATGTTTTCTCCCTTCTTCATGCTTCCTCTTTTATCATGCGGCTGTCCTTCCGGTCAGTCCACGCATAACAACATTATCCTTCATCGCCTGTCTTTTTTCATCTGACTAAATTCACAAAAATAGAGGTTCTGCTTTGTGCAAAACCTCTTTCACCATTTAAGTTCATTTTAAGTTCTGTTTTAGTTATCTCTGCAGAGCAGTTTCAGCTGCCGGATCACGCTGTCATAATCGGCGCATGTACTGCATTTCCGCAGTTGTTTCATAAGCTTGTCTGTTTTGGGATTGCTTCCTCCTGCAAGCCCACTAAGTCCAACCTGCAGATAACTCCACAGCTCCTTCATCTTAAACAGAACAGGCTTATCGCCCTGCAGATAAGACCGGTAACCTTCATAGATACGGTCATGGAACAGCCACAGTTTTTCCCGATCCGCGGTTTTTTCTGTTTTCCAGTTTCCAGATTTCGCTGTTTTCTCCGGCATTTCCCCGTTCTGCCATGACCGCTCCGCCGCAAACCCCGGCCGCATCAAAAAGCCTCTTCCGATCATCACGGCTGGCAGCTCCGGATAAGTATATGCTAACTTCTGTATCTGTTCCCTGCTTATGATATCTCCATTGTAGCATATCTGTATGTCTGTCCGTTTCTGCTCCGCGCAGATCTTCCTGTAAGCCTGTGCAAACGCTTCCTCATGGATTTTCCCCTGATAGAAATCTTCCCTAAGACGCGGATGGATGATCAGCTCCGAAACAGGAAATGACTCATACAGAGAAAGAAGTTTTTCCCATTCCGCTTCTTCCTCCATTCCGATCCTTGTCTTAATGGAAAGCTTTATGCCTTTTCCCGCGGCCCAGTCATAGCATTCTGTCAGAAATACTTTTAAAAGCTCCGGTTCTGCCAACAGTCCCGCGCCGCGTTTCTTTGTGACAACAGTTGCTGAAGGGCAGCCAAGGTTCAGATTCAGTTCCCGATAGCCAAACTGATACAGCATCTGCGCAGTGGATATAAAATCCTCTCCTTTATTTGCCAGAAGCTGTGGGATCAGACAGATCCCCGTATTATTTTCCGGCAGGACATCCCTTAAATCACGGGCAGCCAGCTTCTTTCGACAACTGGCTGCGATAAAGGGTGCAAAATACCGGTCGATCGTTCCCGGAAAGCAGGATTCATATGCATTGCGCAGAACAAATCCCGTGATGCCTTCCAGTGGTGCAAAATAGATGTTCATACGCCGGCTTACCGCTCTGCACGCATCGGATTGTGCAGGAAATCTTCATAAGCAAGTCTGATACCGTCTTCCAGCTCTGTCTTGTATTTCCAGCCAAGGCTTTCAGCCTTTGATACGTCCAGAAGCTTTCTCGGTGTTCCGTTCGGCTTACTCGTATCCCACTTGATCTCTCCCGTATAGCCTACTACCTTTGCCACAAGCTCTGTCAGCTCTTTGATCGTCAGCTCCTTACCGGTTCCGGCGTTGACTGTCTCATCTCCGCTGTAGTTGTTCATCAGGAACACGCAAAGGTTAGCCAGATCATCCACATATAAGAACTCACGCAGCGGTGAACCGTCTCCCCAGCAGGTTACTTCCTTAAGGCCTGCCTCTTTTGCCTCATGGAATCTGCGGATCAGTGCCGGCAGTACATGGGAATGTGTCGGATGGTAATTATCATTTGGACCGTACAGATTGGTCGGCATTACGGAAATATAGTCTGTTCCATACTGTTTATTTAAAAATTCACAATATTTCAGACCTGAGATCTTCGCAAGCGCATATGCTTCATTTGTCTTCTCCAGCTCTGAAGTCAGCAGACAGCTTTCCTTCATCGGCTGTGGTGCCATACGTGGATAAATGCAGGAAGAGCCAAGAAACTCCAGCTTCTTACAGCCGTTCTTCCATGCACTGTGGATCGCATTCATCTCCAGGATCATATTATCATACATAAAATCAGCCAGTGCATTCTGGTTTGCCACGATCCCGCCTACCTTGGCTGCTGCCAGAAACACATATTCCGGTTTTTCCTGCGCGAAAAATTCCTCTACAGCATCCTGTCTTGTCAGATCCAGTTCCTTATGGGTTCTTGTCACAATATTGTGATAGCCTTGTCTTTCCAGTTCTCTTACGATTGCAGAACCAACCATTCCTCTGTGGCCTGCAACATAGATCTTTGCGTCTTTTTCCATCATTTGCTCTTCTTCCTTCTTCCCTTTTCAAAAACTATGTCTATTTTACAACGCCTTTTTCCAGATATTCTTCCAGATTCATCTTAATGTGTTCTTCCGCACGCTCTACTGCAACTTTTTCCATATCATGCTTTGTCATGAGGGCAACCAGTTCTTCAAAGCTTGTCTTGGTCGGGTTCCATCCAAGCTCTGTCTTCGCCTTGGTCGGATCTCCCCAGAGATTTACCACATCTGTCGGGCGGTAGAAATCAGGGCTGACTTCAACGATCACTTTGCCGTTGGCTTTATTGATGCCCTTTTCATCCATTCCGCTTCCCTGCCATTCCACTTCGATACCTGCATGATGGAAAGCAAGTGTTGCGAACTCTCTGACAGAATGCTGTACACCTGTTGCGATTACAAAATCTTCCGGCTTATCATGCTGCAGGATCAGCCACATGCATTCCACATAATCTTTTGCATACCCCCAGTCACGCAGACTGTCAAGGTTACCTAAATACAACTTCTCCTGTTTGCCCTGTGCAATCCTTGCTGCAGCCAGTGTGATCTTTCTTGTTACAAAAGTTTCACCGCGGCGCTCGCTTTCATGGTTAAATAAAATACCGGAGCAGCAGAACATATCATAAGCTTCTCTGTACTCTTTTACGATCCAGTAGCCATACTGCTTTGCAACTGCGTATGGAGAATACGGATGGAACGGTGTTGTCTCTTTCTGCGGAACCTCTTCTACTTTTCCGTAAAGCTCTGAAGTGGAAGCCTGATAAATACGGCAGGTCTTTTCCAGCCCGCAGACACGGACTGCCTCAAGTACTCTGAGAACGCCCGTTGCTACCACATCTGCTGTATATTCCGGAACATCAAAGCTGACCTGCACATGAGACTGTGCTGCCAGATTGTAGATCTCATCCGGTCTGATCTCTCCGATCAGCTTTACAAGACTGATGGAATCTCCGAGATCACCAAATTTCAAATGAAAGTGCGGTGTTCCTTCCAGATGGGCAATACGTTCCCTGAAATCCACGGAAGATCTGCGGATCATTCCGTATACTTCATACCCCTTTTCCAATAAAAACTCTGCTAAATAAGAGCCGTCCTGTCCGGTCACACCTGTGATAAGTGCCTTTTTTGCCATAGTTCCTTCTCCTTTTTCTTTTATATATGACGATATTGCTATTTTCTGTTTTCTATAATATACCCACATTTCTGCCTTATCCATTCATTGTATTGACATTCAGTTGCATTATATTGACTTTTATTTTGAACTTATATAATATATAGAGAAAAGATATGACAGAAACGGAGTTTTTTCATGGAACAGCAGGCATTATTTCACGGGGATCTCGTCAATACAACCCGGATCATTTATACCCCCTCGGAGTTTGCCAAAACTTCCCTTTTACATGTACAGGAAATTGGCACCCTGCAGGCACAAAAACCGCATATGAGCAAACGTGCGGATCTGGATTCCTATCTCTTCTTTATGGTACGATCCGGCTCCGGCGAGCTGCATTATGCCCATAATACTTATCCGCTGCGTGTTGGCGACTGTGTCTTTATCGACTGCAGATCCGCCTATTTTCACGAAACAAAGGACGACCTCTGGAGTCTTTCCTGGGTGCATTTCAACGGTCCATCGATCGATGGAATTTACCAGAAGTATAAGGAACGCGGCGGTCTGCCCGCCTTTCATGCAAATGCATTTGCCCTTTATGAAGACTGTTTTAACCATCTTTACAGCATGGTGTCGGGCAATTCTTACGTCCGGGACATGCAGATCAACGAAGGACTTTCTGCTCTGTTAACCCTGTTGATGGAAGATAGCTGGCATCCGGACAGTATGCCTGCCCATACCAAACGTACCAGCCTGTGGCATGTCCGGGAATATCTTGATCAGAATTATGCACAAAAAATATCGCTCGACGATCTCGCCGAACGATACTTCATCAACAAATATTATCTCACCAGAATTTTTAAAGAACAATTTGGTGTTACCATCAACAATTACCTTTTAAACGTCCGCATCACCCATGCCAAACGCGAGCTGCGCTTTTCCGGCAAGTCCGCCGAAGAGATCGGGGCTGAGGTTGGTTTTCATGAGCTGTACTACTTCAGCCGCGTCTTTAAAAAAGTAGAAGGCTGCAGCATCAGTGAGTACCGGAGAATGTGGGGTACCTGATCAGATTTCCAGCTCAAACTTCTGTTTATCATGCACATTGATATCCTTGCCAAGCTGGATCTCTACGAGACGCAGCTCTGTATCCGCAAACACCGTATGGCGGCAGCCTGCAGACATTGTGATCACATCGCCTGCTTTCACAGCCTGTTCAAATCCGTCTACGACTGTTCTGCCGTTTCCGGAAATAACTACCCAGACTTCATCCCGGTTTTTGTGGCTATGATAATTCATGCTGTGCCCCGGATTCAGAGTTACCTTGATCGTCATGGAAGTCCCTTCCACATCCAATACCCGGAAGCTTCCCCATGACTTTTCCGCAAACATGATCTGCTGCTCAAATTTATCCACATAAGGCTTGATATAGCTGCTCTGCTCTTTGTCGGATACCAGAATACCATCCGGCGAAGCAGAAATGACCACGTCATGCAGTCCCATTGCAAGTACAGGCACATCCATCTCATTGACGATATGCACATCTGAACAGGTCTCATTTAAAACACCTTTTCCGACAACAGATTCTTCCATCGCTTCTGTCAGCGTGTTCCATGTACCTAGATCCTTCCACTGTCCGGCAAAACGCTGTACCTGGATCTTATCCTCTTTCTCTACAACCGCATAATCAAAAGAAATTTTTGTCAACGTCTCATATTTATCAAATAAATCCTGATAATCTGTAAATTTAATCAGTTCATGCGCCTTCTCAAGCACATATTTCAGCTTGTACGCAAAAACACCGCCATTCCAGAGCGCACCGCGCTTTATATATTCCGCTGCCACATCTGCCGTTGGCTTTTCCTTAAAGGTCTCAACCATAGATGTATGATCTGCCGTCTTCGGAATGATATATCCATATTTTTCACTCGGATAAGTCGGCTCGATTCCCATGAGTACCAGATTGGCTTCGCCCTTGTCCGCCTGCTCAGACAGATCTTTCAGCGCAGCAAAATAGTCATCCTCTACATAAGGATCGACAGGACAGACTACTACCGATTCTTCCGGGCTGACTTTCATTTCATCAACAAGATAAGCTGTCGCTAACGCAATCGCCGGGAAGGTGTCTCTTCTGCATGGCTCTATGGAAATTCCTACACCATCACCAAGCTGGTTATGGATCGCTGAAACCTGCGTCTTGGAGGTTGCGATTGTGACGGTTGCATCCGCATCTACCGTCTTGATCTGCCGATAAACACGCTGCACCATAGACTCATAAGAGCCGTCCTTTTTCTTAAATATTTTTATAAACTGTTTGCTTCTCACATCATTGGAAAGCGGCCACAGGCGCTTTCCTGATCCGCCTGATAATAATACAATGTTCATAGTTATTCCTGTTCTGCTTCCGGTATTATTTATCTCCAGAAAGATCTTTTATTTTTCTTGGAAGCCATGTAATAGTCCGCCCCATTTTGTAGCTTACAGAATTCTCAAGGTCATCATATTTTTTTTGTAAAATTGTTAATTCCTTATTCAATTTTTTAACCTGCTGATTCGCGTTTCTGACCTGTTGCCTTACATTTCGTATCTCCTGTCTGGCTTCTTTCAGATCAGATTCTTTTATCTTTTTCTCCCCAGTGCGTTCTGTCAGCTGGATGTATGTCATAAACGCAAGATAAGTCTGAAAATCCTCGGGAGAATCATTTAAAATATGCGATACAAAATCCGTATACCAGGATATATAATAATAGCTTTCATCACGCTCACATATGTGCAGCCTTGTGAGTCCCCCATTTTGCAAAAAAGCTACTGTTGACAAAAAAGCTTCTCTCTGGCTGATATTACGAAGAAGATAGATTGTACTGCCGATCACCTTGTTTACATAGCTCTGTTCCGGCATTACCCCTTTGGACTCCAGATTTTCCGCAACATCCATCCATGCCTGAAATGGTGTTGTCGGTGCTTTTGAAAGAGTGCCCACAAGACTCTGTTTCTGATTCTTTCTATATGTTATAAGTGGCTCTGCAAGTGTTGTAATACGTTCAGCCAGACACAGTGCGCTAACTGTAAAATAAAGATCATTTCCATTCCGAACCGGCTGAAAAGCAAGCTTTTGTTCTTCAACAAATGCACGGCGGAATAGTTTATTCCATGCTGCCTCATTGGTAAAATTTAAAATATAAGCTTCGTTTGTCTGCCTGTTAAACACCTCTTCTTCTGGTATGCGTTTCACATTCATATTAGCAGTATTATAAAATTGCAGCCCCTTTTCTTCCAGGTACTGATATACACCACACACTACTACATCTGCCTTTGTTTCTATTGCTTTCGCATACATTTTCTCCAGAGCATCCAACGCGAAAAAATCATCACAGTCCCAAAAAATAATATATTCACCACTTGCGTGACTTTTTCCTGTATTTCTTGCTACCCCCGCATAAAGGTTCTGCTGTCTGTATATCTGAATTCGGTCATCTTTTCTTTGATATTCTTCCAGGATCAAAGGCGAAGAATCTGTCGATCCATCATCCACACAAATAATTTCTATATCTTTTAGCGTCTGGTTACATACACTATCCAGACATTGTTTTAAATATTTTTCTCCATTGTAAACAGTTACAACCACCGAAACTTTAACCATTTTCTCTATTCCTTTCTTTTTGTATACAAACAATCACACTCTGCACTAAATGCAAGTAACAAAAACGGATCATAACAAAGTGAACGAAGCTGTGGGTCAGCAAGTCCATGCAGCAGAAATACAACAATCACAACTGCACGCATCGTATGTTTCTGCCTAAGACTACCCACAAACATCCTTCCCAATATCAGGCACATAATAATTGTAAATACAACTCCCATTGAAAGCAATGTCTGCAAATAAATATTATCAACATAATTATATGGCAATCCCGGGTTACCTGCTGCCTGTGCAACGCCTATCCATTCTATTTTTTCCCCCCACAGATGTACCCCATACTGCAAAATTGCACTCTGTCCAAGTTGTAATCTTCCATTTAACATTTCATTTATTTTACACCAGATCCCCAGATTAAAGTCTGCCTTCCATGCGCTCACATAACTGATCACTAAAAGGAAAAGCGGAAGAAGTCCTCCGGGAACTATATACCATTTTTCTTTCTTGAAATATTCACCCCAAACACCAGCCAGAGCCGCAAAAAGCAATAACAGTATACAAAGCACAAAATCTGCCCGTGTATCTGTCAGGCAATAAATCACAAAATTTACCACTACGATCGGAATAATCTCCCAGACCCGGACAGTTTTTCTCACTACAAGATATAACATTGTGAGTGTCAGCATATAATGACTTGCATAACTACAATACGTAAACCCCAGGCTATGACGTACTCGTTCTCCCATATCTTCATAAAAAAGGATATCCTCTGTTATGCCTATTATCATCAACAAAATCGTCAGGCTTACCATAGTGCTGTAAAATATAAGCAACCTTTTTGCCAGTCTCTGAAAAGGGAATCTTCCGGCTGTATAAATAAGCAAAAGCGAAACTGCCAAAGTCAGAGAAACTCTTTTATATGCCAGCAGGGCAAAACCCGCACATACCAATAATATCAGGAAACTTTTCATTTCCTTTTTGTGATAAAGTATAAGATCCAATACTGTCAAAAAGAGTACAACATATAAGGTTTCTTTTGAATATTTTTTTATTCCCACCAGTGTTCCTATGCAGGTTGTTCGCAAAAACGAAAGCAGAAGCCATATAAAAAGAGTAATAGAGTACAGTAGCTCTGCACGATTGTATTGTCTATTTTCCATACTTTCTAGATTGCCCTTATCTTTATTTTTTTAGATAGACCTTTTTTACGAAACAATTTTGTATATTCCTTCAATTTGCTTTTCGGGACCTTGATCACTGTCTTTTTCGACATTCCCTTAAAGGCACCTTTTGCAACACTTTTATTTGTCAGCTTTTTTGATTTAATTGTCAGTACTTTCAATTTTTTGCATCCTGAGAAAGCACTTGTCCCAATTTTATTACATTTACCCGGTAACGTCAATTTTGTTAAGTTGCTGCAGTTTTTAAATGCATTTGCTCCTATCGAGCTTACATTTTTTCCGATTGTGATCTGTTTCAGTTTTTTCTGACCTTTGAACTGGTTTTTCCTTACCCGAGTTGCATCATTTGTTATGACCGCTTTTGTAGATGACTTATAGCGGCAGTTAAAATCAACTTTAGGAAATAGCTTACGAAGGCTATCCTCTAATGTTACAGAAACATTCATATAGTCAACACTTGCATAGCGCAGTTTTCGGTTTTGATCCAGCAGCAGCTTACCTCTCATATCGAGTTCATAACCGTCGTCTGTTTGTTTTCCGACCACATTAAACATCATGCTATTAGATGCATCAAATACCATTGTAAAAGATTTTTTTATAGAAGTTTCTTTCATTATTTTTTTCACATCTTCGTAACTTTGAGCCATGTATACAACCAAAATTGTTATCTTATTCCCTAACACTTCCTGATATTTTTCCGCATCTTTTAACTCTTCCTCAATCATATCTGCATCCCATAGTCCATAATAAATCAAAACTGGTTTGCTTCCAAAGTCCGACAATTTTACAATTTCCCCATTTTCATCTTTGAAGTTCAGATCAGAACATGTCTGTCCTAATTTATTTAGATGTTTTGGAACGTCCTTTTTGTATTGTAACCATAATTGATTCACGCCATAACCTGTTGTTTTTTTGAAAAAATCCCCTCTGTAATCATATTCTTTACATAGCTGATTTAAGATTTGTACTAAATTATGATTGTATTTTTCTTCTGCCCATTTCAAGAAGCCGGCTGCAGTCGTGTATCCATTTGCATAAGTCCCCCCAACAGATGCTACAATCGGCAAATCCCATCCAGCCCTTCGGTTATTCACGCCAAACTGATCTCTGCCATAATCTGCAATACCCTCTACTAACCATCCCGGTATATTCTTCGTATATCCCTGCGCAACATGAACCAGCTCATGCGTAATACAATCATAATCCTCCGGATTGGCTTTCAGATATGCTCCGCCAACAACAATTAAGTTCTGACTTACATCTGTATATGCCACGCCATCATAACTTGTAATTTCAATCTTCACTTTGTTCAACTTTCCCATACCAAATGCATTGCATATCGCTGCATACCTCGCATTGAAAAGATTTCGTATATTGGCTTTCGTTTTATTATCCACCAGATTATGTACATCTGTCAGCTCCAAATAAGAACTGACATCCATACTTTCATCCAGCCTTTGGAATGTTTTCAGATTACAATCAATTTCTTCTAACTGAATACCACAGTTTTTCAAATAAACTTCCCAAAGATCATCAATATCCAATCCTGTATATATTCTAAACAATTCACTAGAATACTCGCCGGTCTTAATTTTTTGATTTAATGTATATACAAAATCCGATTTATAGTTTTTCTCTATGAAGCATAAAAAATCTGCCGTTGTCCGATATCCGTCCGTATAATTGGCACTTGTAGAATCAACCGGTTCCAACTTCCACCCGGCTGTTACATTGTTAATGCCATACTTGTTTCTCCCATAATCAGCTATTCCTTCTATCAGCCAGCCATCTACATACCCTTTATAATTCTGCGCGACATGAATCAATTCATGTGTAAAAGCATCATAATCCGCTTTTTGTGTATTAAAATAATTAGGATTAATTGTAATAGTCTGCCCCTGTGTATAAGCTACATCTCCTTCCCCTGTGTATGTCTTATCTACAATGAGCTTTACCTGCAAAATATTTCCATTATTAAAGAAATCACAAATTTGCTTCCATGTACGTGAAAATACCATCTTCAGGTTTTCACGCACATCTGCCTCAAGCACATTATTTTTATCCTCAATCGTCAGATAGCCGTTAATATCTGTAGTTCCTTCCACTTCAATCTCACGCACATCATTCTCTGAAACACTATATTTCTCTGTTGCATCATTTGCACTAAGCAAGTTGTCAGCCACATCCATATCTGGCTGTATAAGGTCTGCATATACAGGTACCTCCATAGATGATACAATCAGTACTGCTACCAGTACCGCTCCTAACATTCTTTTCATTATTCTTTTTTTCATGACTTATCCCCTTTCTCTCATCTTTTTATATGTTTATCCATAAATGCTTCCGCATATAAGAAAGCCATGCATTCGTATCCGGATTATCCGACACAAACTGCATCAGCTTGTCCACATACCCCTGCTCCTTTGCAATCTGTACACTGATCGGATAAATCAGTTCAAATACCAGACAAATATGTCCTACCAGATTATCAACCGGCGTATGCTTCAGGCTGCGAAGCACCGTGTGCTTCTCCATAAAGCATTTTTTCACAGAATCCGATACTGCTGCCTGTTTCAGTTCCGCAGTCGATACATTATAAATATCTTCAAGCGGCGTATCACAATTTACCCGGAAAATATCAATCTTATCTGCATCACGCAATATATTGCAATATGCAGTTTTCTCCGCAGACATACCTTGCGGAATTCTGTATTTGTTATGATTTTCAATGCTGACTTTGAGAAGTTCCTGTTCCTCCGGTGTAAAATCTCCGAATTGTGTAAGAAGCCCCTCCTCAAACAGGATCGTTATCCCCAGCTCTGCATGATCTATCGACTCACTATCCACAAAAGTGCCATATCTTTTCACCTGTTCAAAACGGCCTATGTCATGGAGCATCCCCATTGTCCACGCAAGATCCCTGTCAATGGGTATATTCGTAACTGTTTTGGCAATGCGCTCTGCAAGCGCCGCCACACGATACGTGTGGTCGATCTTCAGCCTGATCTTCGGATCAGATGCATTATATTTATTTGTATAATCTGCAAATGTTTGCTTGATTCTTGTTCGGTTCATCAGTTATTTCAATAGCTCCTGTCTTGCTAAATGCTTCAGTTCTTCCAATCCTCTGTTTAATGAATACTCTAAAAAGTTACAACAGACCAAGTTAACGGTGGTGCCTGGCACCATGTGCTCTATCTCTACACATAAAGTGAATCTAAGGTAAGTAATAATACATCCTCTTCGGAAAGTGATTCAAACCAGTCTGTATATCCGGTCAGAGAAAAGAATATATATTTTGAAACCTTATATTTTGCCGTAATTAACTTTCCTCTTCTGATCAGCGTTTCATAAATACCTTTGTCAATCTTTTCGTTTTTAAATTTACATTCCCCTATAACAGCCTTTTTGTCTACCTCAGACAAAGCAACCACATCAATGTCCGCAGATTGTGTTCTAATGCCTCCATTATTATCTGTCACCTTCTCTATTCCCCACCAAGTACCTACAGAAGTAATAAAGCAGCCATATTCACCTGTTATCCCCTTCATTAACGTATAATACCTGCACATTTCTTCAAAAACCGAACCCATGAATGAATGTAATACCGGCTTAACCACTTTTGTGTAATAGAGTTCCCCCTGTCCCATTTCAATTACGCTGGTAGCTTTTGAAATAAATTCATACCAAAACTTGAACATATAATCTTTTAAGACATACTGCGTCTTCTTTTTGTTCTTCTCCTCCGTAATGCATTTCTTTTTTTCAACCAGACCAACATTTATCAGCTTATCTAGTGAATATAATACCGTTTGCTCTTTTTCTCTGATTTTACCTGCAATCGTATTGAGTGTATTTTCCCCGGATGCAATCTGTTCAACAATATTATTTACAAGTGATATATCAGAAAACTCCTGCGTCAGAAGATTTCTTGTTTCATCATATAAATATCCATCTGTTCTGAAGAATAGTCGAATGATATTTTCATCTATACTCTTTTCAGGGTCAATCATAGAAAGATACTTTGCAACTCCACCGGTAATACCATAACAGACAGCCTTATCCTCATTGGAATAATCAGGGACAAATTTTGCAGCATCTAAGTAATTAAATGCCTCCAATTTAATCTGCGAATCACGCCTTCCAAACAAAGGGCTCTTTTCACTGAGTACTTTCTTCTCCATGAAACTAAGCGCGGAACCGCACAATATCACTTTAAGATTCTTATCACTCCAGACTCTATCTATATATTTTTGCAAAACAGATAATAGTGCATCATCTTTTTCAGCCCAATATGGTAATTCATCTATTACCAGAATAAGCTTCTCATCTCCCATATTCTTATTGATAAAATCAAAAACTGCCTCTGTCGTATTAAAACTGATATCCTCCACATCCGGCATAAGCAAATCTGTTACCTGCTTTGAGAACAATTCCAGATTCCTATCCTTCCCCACTTTAGTCGCCGTATAAAAGATTGTCTTTTTATCTTTGACAAATTCAGCAATCAGCGTAGACTTTCCGATACGTCTGCGTCCATATATGACTGTCATGCCAATGCCTTCTTTATCGTAGAACTCTTTTAAGGATGCCAGTTCTCTTTCTCTGCCTATAAACATTTGCATCTCCTCCATATTTGTTCATTTTATTCAAATCATTTTTAACAAAATATTTCTGAATTAAATATATCATAAACGAGTCTATGCAACCAATCCCTTTATTAACAATTTAATCATCTATCAAATAGGCAAGGCCTTTCTACCTTCTACCGCAGCACTTCTTATATTTCTTTCCCGAACCACATGGGCACGGATCGTTAGGATATATTTCAGTAAATTCTCTTCTTATCAATTCATCAGGCTTATGCCCTCTGTTTTCTTTCAGTCGTGTGTTATTATGGGCATCCATAAGCAATCCCACAAACTCATTCATTTGTTTTTCGTTCTTAAACATGATATCAGCTTCTGTCATTTTACTGATCACATCTGCCGGAGACTCTCCCTCATAGCTATTTGCCCATACCTGCAGACACCACGAAACAGCCTGCTCATATGGCAAATCTAATTTCTTTCTAAAAAATGCTTGTAATTTTTTATATGCCAATGAACTTTCTTCATATCCGATTCTGCAAATTTCTTCAATCTGCTGTACCGATGGTATATAAAACTCTTTATCCATCTGGCTATCTAACGCCCTTATTTACACGGTTCATCGGTTATTTCAATAGCTCCTGCAGTCTTTTTACCTCGGCCTCCAACTCAGCAGCTCTTTTAACCGCATCATTTGCTCTTTGCACTGCATCATCTGCTCTTTGCCGCTCCTTTTCTGTATTCTCCCTTTCAAGTTCTATTCCCTCCCGTTTTCCGGCATTATATTCCGTAAGAAGGCATCTCTCATAGTCTTCCCTTGCTTCACACTGCATACGGATTTTTTCATCTTCACT
>DJNY01000036.1:0-2456 GCA_002441865.1 Lachnospiraceae bacterium UBA6452
TTGCTCATGTGGGCTGCTCGCCCCATAACCACATCGATTTTCTGCTCTGCAAGCAAGCTTGCTCCGCAGAAATCCGATGTGGTTACACGGCTCTGCAGGTTTACAAGTAGTTCCATGGGCTGACATAGCTTCCGTTCTGACGGACGCTGAAGTGCAGATGTGCACCTGTGCTTCGTCCCGTTGAACCGACTGCAGCGATCGTACTGCCTGCGCTGACTGACTGTCCGCTTGATACATAAAGGGCAGAAGCATGCATATAAATCGTATAAAGTCCGTTTCCGTGGTCGATCATCACATAATTACCCATTGTTGCATTATAAGTAGCTGCCACAACTGTGCCATCCGCTGCTGCCAGAATGGAGGAACCACTCGGAGCTGCCATATCCACGCCACTGTGGAACTGCTGTATACCCAGGATCGGATGTGTCCGGTAGCCATAGTCATCTGAAATTCTGGTATACGAAGGAGCCGGCCATACGAATGCTCCACCGCCGTAATGCGGCTGATCCGCAGAATCCGTGCTGTTGCCGGATACTGTCATCTGTGCCCGCTTTGCCTTTGCTGCTGCAACCGATGCTTCCAGTGACTTGATCGTGGAATCCTGCTCTGCGATCATAGCCTCATATTCTTTGATCGCTTCTTCTTTGTTCTGGATATCACTTTCATAGTCTTCAATCTCTGACTGCTTATCTGAAATCAGACCTGCCATCTCCGTCTGCTTTGCTTCCACATCACCCTTGACCTGTTCAAGCACTTCTTTCTGGTCTTTCAGGTCTTTTTCCAGCTTTGTGATCTTATCCTTGTTATCCTGATAAGTCTGAAGCATATTTCTATCATATTCGGATACCTGCTCAATATATTCGGCTTTATTCAAAAGTTCACTGAAACTGCCACTGCTGAGCAGAATCTGGATATAGGACATCGTACCGTTCTCATACATGAACTTAATGCGGAGTTTCATATCCTCATACTGTTTTTCCACATCGATCTTTGCCTGCTCAAGTTCCTTTGTTGTTTTATCCAGTTCCGCTTCCTTCGTATCCAGAAGATTCTGTACCTCTAACAGATCATTGGAAACTTCACTCATCTGGGAATCCAGCTCTACAACATCACCCGTCAGTGCGGATTTGGCATTCTCCAGTTCCTTTTTCATCGCCTGCGCCGCACTCAGATTGGACTGCAGCTGCTTTTTTTCATCCTGTGCATCAGAAAGTGCGTCCGTTCCTTTGTCGATCGCAGCATCCAGACTGTCTGCCGATTCCGGTGCCGCAAAAGCGGTTCCTGCTGCACCAACGAGCATTACTGCTGCCATAATTGCCCCAATTACACTTTTTTTCTTTCTTACCATTTCCTAGATACCTTACCTTTTTCAGACTCTGATATGTTTTCGTACTGTTGAGAAACTGCCGAAGAAACCGATACCGATACCGATGATCAGAGAAATTGGCATCAATACCTGGAACACCTGATCCACCGTCAGGAATTTCAAAAGCTGTGACAGCATGGAAAATCTGGTTGATACATATGCGATCACATTATTATAGATCACATAAATAATAGCCAGCGGCAGAACCGATCCCGCAAGACCGATCAGCATACCCTCGATCACAAACGGTGCTCTGACAAAAAAGTCCGTCGCCCCGATATATTTCATGATATTGATCTCTTCCTTACGGACGGAAATACCGATCGTAACCGTATTGCTGATCAGGAAAATGGATACGGCAAGCAGGATAATGATAATGCCTGCTGATGCATAGCCGATCAGTTTATTCATACCGGAAAGTGTGTTAGCCGTTACTTCAGATCGGTTAACCCTTCTGACACCGTCAAGTGATTCCACATAAGTAACCAGGGAATCCTGCATAGATACATCATTCAGATATACTTCATAGTTGGCTGAATTCGGCAGCGGATTATCATCACCGAAACCATCCGCATATTCTCCGAGATAATCATCTTTAAAACTTTCCCATGCTGCATCTGCCGATACAAAATTGATATGGGATACCTCTGCTCTTTTTTCGATCAGAGATCCGATCTCCGCGATCCTCTCATCGCTGATTCCTTCATCAAAGAATACCGTAACGGCGACACCGTCCTGTGCTTCCTTTACGATATACTGAAAGTTTGCCACAAGCGAATAGAAAATGCCGAACATGAACAGACATGCGCTGATCGTTGCCATGGAGGCAAGCGAATACCATTTGTTACGGAATATATTGACAATTCCCTGCTTTATTGTATAGATTAATGTACTAAATCTCATCGATGTATGTACCTTCCTTCTCGTCATTTACAATAACGCCTTTGTTCATTGTAATAACACGTTTCTTCATTGCATTTACGATCTCCCGGTTGTGCGTTACGACCAGAACCGTTGTCCCTCTCGCATTGATCTCCTCTAAGAGCTTCATGATCTCCCATGAGTTCTTCGGATCCAGATTTCCGGTCGG
>DJNY01000036.1:2576-11754 GCA_002441865.1 Lachnospiraceae bacterium UBA6452
GACAGCTGCTTCGGCTTTGCCTTATATTTGCCCGCCAGACCGACTGTCGAAAGAATGGACGGTACATTTTTCTTGATCTCCTTGGTCGGTGTCTGTACGATACGCTGCGCAAACGCAACATTTTCATATACGTTTCTGTCTTTTAAAAGGCGGAAATCCTGAAATACCACGCCAAGCTTTCTGCGGTATTTCGGAATCTGCTTATGACGCAGGCTTGCCACATCTATATCATTTACCATTATTTTCCCGGATGTCGGAAGCAGTTCCCGCAAAAGCAGCTTGATCAGTGTTGATTTACCGGAACCGCTGTCTCCTACGACAAAAACAAATTCTCCCGCTTCGATCTTCAGGCTGACATTGTTCAGTGCCGGCGCTCCCGTCGAATATGCTTTACTAACATTTTCCAGTGTAATCATGAGATTCTCTCCTCGTTTATCAATACTCAAATGTTTCCATATATTTCATATATTTGACAACCATCATGGCAATCTTAAAGGTGATCGCATCTTCAAAAACACGCAGATCCAGTCCCGTTGACTTCTGCAGCTTGTCCAGTCTGTATACCAGTGTATTACGGTGGATGAACAGCTGTCTTGAAGTTTCCGAAACATTCAGGCTGTTTTCAAAGAATTTGTTGATCGTCACAATTGTTTCTTCATCAAAATCATCCGGACTCTTATTACCGAATATCTCGCGGATGAACATCTTGCATAAAGGAATCGGAAGCTGGTAGATCAGACGTCCGATACCGAGCTCACTGTATGCCATGATCTCTCTTTCACCGAAGAAGATCTTACCGACATCCAGTGCCATCTTTGCTTCTTTGTAGGAACGGCTGACTTCTTTCAGTTCTCCGACAATACTGCCGTATGCAATATGTACATCGGACGCGCCTTCTTTTTCCAGCGTCGTGATGATACTCTTTGCCACGCGCTCCAGTTCAGCCTTTGGCACTTCTTCCATGATCTCCTTGACGACGATCACGCTGTTCTCATCCACTGCCGTGATAAAATCGCGGTTTCCGTTGCCCAGACATTCCCGGATCACCTCTACGGAATTGGCATCTTTTCCCTCGCCCGCTTCAATGATCATTACGGTACGCGGTGCTTCCATTTTAATGCGCAGCTTTTTGGACCGGCTGTAAATATCCACCAGAAGCAGATTATCCAGAAGCAGATTCTTGATAAAATTATCCTTATCAAACCGCTCCTTATATGCAACCATGAGATTCTGGATCTGGAAAGTTGCCATTTTGCCGATCATATAAACATCCTCTCCGGAGCCGATGGCAACCAGCACATACTCCACAACCTGTTCATCGTAGATCTTAAAGAACTGGTATTTTGACACCTCCTGGCTGTCTGCCGGTGATTTTACAAAATCGACCACCGCCGCCGGATACTCCAGTTCATTTTCCGTTGTGGAAACGATCGTCTTTCCGTCTGTATCAATGACTGCAAAATCAACACGTGAAATTGCCTTTAGTCCGTCTAACGTATTCTGCAGAATCTGATTTGAAATCATAGCCCCGCTCCTTTTCCCGCCTATCCCATTGGATAGTTATACATTTTTCACAAAGATAGATACCTTCTCAATAGCCTTTTGCATATTGCTTGTTTTATTTTAATACATATCCACAAAAAAATCCACCAATTTCCCTTACTTTTTTATGCATTTTTTACCTTATTTCCGTGATAAATCCTGTCATATACAAAAAGGGAATAAAAAAGCTCCGGAAGAAACGCCTTTGCTTTCCCTCCCGAAGCCTTATGATTCTTTTTCGTGATTTAAGTACTGTACTACTTTGTGTTTAAAGAGCTTACGGACAACCCGGTCATGCAGCTTCCAGAACAGTCCCTTATGTTTATTGCTGTGAACCACTTCGTCTTTCAGCATCAGCCAGACTTCCACATTCAGTTTCATCTGGTTTGCTTCAAAAAAAGCCTCACGCTGCGGGGATGAAATATTGGTAATAAGGACATTCGGTGTCTCCACATTGATCTCATTTACCAGATAATCATCATCCTGCTCCAGTTCATCCAGGGAATAGCTTCCTACGATCCGCAGATTCTCCTGATAACTGAGAAGTCCTTCCCGTAGCAGCTGCAGCTGTTCGTGTGTACTGGTCAGAAGATATACGGTCTGTCTGCCTCTGACGAGTTTTCGCAGAAATTCTGTCAGAAATTCATCGTTATCTACTTCTCTTACTCTGTTTCGCGTTGCAATGCCAGCCGCGCGCAAAATATCGCTGTCTGCCGGAACAGTCAGGTCAAGGTTCTTCAGGAAGTCCTGCCTTTCCTGCGATTCCTCCGCTTCCATCAGCCCGCGCATTGTAATATAGGCAATCGTACTGACTTTTCCGTCCCGCAAAAAGGCATCCGTCTTTTTCATTGCCTCACGTACGGTGTGATCCTGCAGTTCTATGCCCAATACCTGCATTTTTCTCATATTTGTTTCACCTTTAACCCCAGAATACATCTGCTGTCATATATAACAGGCAAAGCACAACAGAAATGACCAGCGGGACAGAGATCAGTTTTGTCTTTTTTTCTCCCGTATTTCCATGCAGCAGCTGCTGCATATACTGCACTCTGTTTTCCTTTTTCACGATCAGGTAAAACAGACAGCCTGCCAGTGCCGCCGCACCTGCAGCGATCACCGCATAAAACGAAACAGAAACTGCCAGTGCCTGTTTGTAAGGCATCTGCATTGTCTGTTCAATATATGCCATGCTCTCTTCCTGACTCATGATATTGCCCTGTGCTTTCTGTACCAGCATCTGCACGACATTTGTCGTATTGATGCAGATATGGAACAGCATACTGTAAAAGATACTGCCGCTGCCCTCTAACAGCAGTACACTGACTGCACCCACCAATACCGCATAGCTCATCTGGTTAAAATTCAGGTGGGTAAGTCCAAATAAAAGCGCCGATAACAGCATGGAACCGACAAACCTGTGACTTGTCTTATAGCCATGATAGATGACGCCGCGGAACACAAATTCTTCGCTGACCGGACCTATGAGCCCGACCACAAGTAAAATCTGCCATCCCGGTACTGACAACATATAGTTTTGCAGACCGGCCACTTCATTTTCCACAAACAGCATGGAAAATGCATTCACCGCTATGATCGCCGGCATACACAAAAAAGTAAATACCACAACCAGAAAAGCCGTGGTAAATTTCGGTCTGTTATGTGCGATCAGCCTGACCGGATCCGTCCTTGTCCCAATCAGAAACAAAACAGTCGGAACCAGCACGATCAGCTGGCTGAGCAAAAGACTCCCTATGATACCGGGTGAAATGTCACTGCGCAGATACATCAGCACCATAACTGCCGCTTCCACAAGCAAAGTTGTCAGAAATAACCAATTAACCTTTTTCGGATTCATGTGCCCTTTAGTTGTTCATCATGAAGTTTACTAACTTATTGATATCTTCCGGTTCGTATGCAAGCAATTCCAGCTCTGAGATCGTACCGTCAGAAAAAAGCTTTGCCATGGAAACGTACTGGGAAAGCTTTGATTTTAAATTCAGTCTGTCGCCTTCTCCTGTTACAAGTTCAACCTTGCCTTTGCAGCTGTCAACTACTTCAAAGAATTTTTCAATGTTTGTAATATTCTGGATCTTCATTTTTCATTCTCCTTTTTGTAAGTGTTCATGTACGTTTTACAGTTTCAGTATAATCTATATTTTACCAAAAGAAAAGTATTCTTTTACTTCTTTAACCGGATTCCGTCACTTTCCAGTGTGATCAGATGTTCTTTGTACAGACGTCCGACCGCACGCTTGAATTCGTTTTTGCTCATACCGACCGTCTCCCGGATCTGTTCCGGGGAGGATTTGTCATGTAACGGTAAAAATCCCTTCTTTTCCCGCAGAAGTGCCAGTACTTTATCCGCATCTTCGTTCATCTGCAGATGCGCCTTCTGCCGGATTCCCAGATCCAGCTTGCCGTCCTCCTTCACGCCGGTCACACGTGCACTGATCTGCTGAAGCACATGAAGGTCTCCGTACAGCTCTTTTTTCGGGATCAGTGCGGAATACTTATCATCCACTGCGACAAACGCGCCAAAATTATGACTGATCTCATATACCATACCGGTCACGACATCGTCCTTCTGATACGGGCTTTCTGTTTGCAGATAAGGATACACCTTCATGGTCGCACAGAGGCGCCCGCTCTTATCCAGATACAGAGCGGCGATCACTTCGTCACCTGCTTTTACCTGTGTGGTCTGCTCTCTGTACGGCAGAAACAGATCTTTTTCCAGTCCCCAGTCCAGAAAGGCACCGACTTTGCCAACTGAAACAACGCGCAGTCTTGCCGTCTGTCCCAGTGTCAGCTTTGGTTCCTTTACTGTTGCGATCGGGCGGTCACTGGAATCCCTGTATAAAAATACATCGATCGGATCTCCTGCTTCCATATCTGCCGGAACCTGCTTTTTCGGCAAAAGCACCTTATTTTCCGCATCTTTCATTGTCTCTGCCAGATAAATACCAAATTCAACTCTTTTTATCATGACGAGTGTCTGTTTTTTTCCAAATATCATAGTAACCTGCCTTCTTTTTACAATATCTTTCCCACTATCGGAACACGTTCTTCCTTTTCATATAGTGTTCCGTTAAATTTTACCATCGCATACGGACTGTGTTCCTCTGTTTCCAGCACAACAGTCACTTCTTCTGTTCCCTTTCCGTAAATGAGCGGATACAGGACATCTCCGAGCACCGCGGATTTATGGTAGCTGACCATCAGCCGGTTTACCTCAAAGTTTTCCGGGAGGAAATCCGCCGCTACAGCTACATACTGTCCGTTATTCATATGGTAATTGGTATCCAGATGATGCTTCCGGACAATCACTGTCTCCAGTCTCTCGCCTTCTCCCTCTACCCTGATTTTCCGCGACAGATATTCCATCGGAAGTTTCGGAGAAAGTTCATAAGCATTCAGCATTTCTTCCGTCGGCTTTGCAGGGCGCATGGATTCTATGTTCAGAAGCGTCCAAAGCGTATTGGCAACAGCAATTCTGCTGCCCTGCCCATCAAGCATATCAAAATTACGGAACCCCAGACAGCCTTTGAATTCATATGGGCTGGTCTCGATCGTGATCCGCTCACAGAGCTGCGGATAGCGGCTGACATCGATCTGCCAGAAATTCAATACCCATGCCAGACCCTGTCCTGCCAGATACTCCGTTCCCATTCCCACATCCTCGGAATGAAATGTAGAACAATCCTGAAAATAGTCCAGCAGGGAAACAAGCTTCAGCCTGCCATCTTTATTTACTTCACTGTAACGCACTCTGCTGTTGAATGAATACATTGTTTGCCTCACTTGTGTTTGAGATTTGGTTTTCTCTTATCAGACTCGAAAAATCCGCTACTTCGTAGCGTCGCAGCTTCGCTGCTTTCATTTTTCTCGTTGTACGCTCGGAATAGCTATAACCTGCTGCGCAGGTTATTTCGTCGCACATTTGCTGCGCAAATATGTGACAACGCTTGGTTTTGTTCCCTCTTACCATACTCGAAAATCCTGCCGCTTACGCGTCAGCCGCACTTCGCGCTCTTTGATTTTCTCGTTGTACGCCCAGATAAAACCAAATACTCGCTTCGCTCGTGCTTGGTTTTCTTCTGGGCTACAAAAAGCCCGGTTGAAATTCAACCGGGCTTCCAAAAGCTGGGCTACAAGGATTCGAACCTTGAAATGACGGAGTCAGAGTCCGTTGCCTTACCGTTTGGCGATAGCCCATCACAACGAAATTGATTATAGCAAATGTTTTTTTATTATGCAAGTACTTTTTCAAAAATTTTTTAATATTTTTTACCTGTGCTTTTTTATAGAAGAAAATGCGCGGAAACAAATCGTTTCCGCACATTTTACACTTCATTTCATAACATCCAATAGAGTTTTTTATACTTCGAACATCAACTCGCCGTAGGTCGGGATCGGCCATACGTCTTTGTCAACGATCATTTCAAGCTCATCAGCAGGTTTTCTCAGTTCATCCATAGTAGCCTTGATCGTATCTTTGTAGAAGAATGCCTGTGCCTTTACATCTTCCATAGCACTTGCTTCTTTTTCGTCTGCTACCAGCTTGTTGAGTGCTTTCTGCATTGCTGCAAGCTTTGTGGAAACATCAGCCAGAAGCTCTGTCTGTACGCTTGCATCTCCGCCTGCTGCCTTGATGGCATTTGCAGTATCTGCCAGTGTCTTTGTATATTTCACAACTGCAGGGATGATCTGCTTGCCTGCCATGTCGATCATGGTCAGCGCTTCGATATTGATCGTCTTTGCATATGTTTCGTAAATGATCTCTTCACGGGATTCCAGCTCTGCCTTTGTATAAATGCCAAACTTCTCAAACAGTGCAACCGCCTTGTCGCTTGTCAGTGTAGAGGCAGCCTCGATCATGGATTTGATATTTGGAAGTCCGCGCTTCTCAGCTTCTACTACCCACTCATCGGAATAGCCGTTGCCGTTGAAGATGATTCTCTGGTGCTCTGTCATGTATTCTTTGATCAGATCATGTACTGCTGTTTCAAAGTCTTCTGCTTTTTCCAGTCTGTCAGCCGCCTCACAGAACGCTTCTGCTACGATCGCATTCAGTGTTGTATTCGGGCCGGCGATGGAATCAGCGGAACCAACCATACGGAATTCAAATTTGTTACCTGTGAAGGCAAACGGTGAAGTACGGTTACGGTCTGTTGCATCTTTATCCAGATCAGGCAGTGTGGATACACCTGTCTCCAGCTTACCGCCCTCTTTGCAGGAAGCAGCATTACCTGTTTCTACAAGCTGTTTTACTACATCCTCAAGCTGTTCGCCAAGGAACATGGAAATGATTGCCGGCGGTGCTTCATTTGCGCCAAGTCTGTGGTCATTTCCGACATCGGATGCGGACTGGCGGAGCAGATCTGCATGTTTGTCAACTGCTTTCATGATGCAGGCAAGTACAAGCAGGAACTGGATGTTTTCATTTGGTGTATCACCCGGCTCAAGTAAGTTCATGCCGTCATCTGTTGTAATGGACCAGTTGTCATGCTTACCGGAACCATTGACACCTGCATACGGTTTCTCATGCAGCAGGCATCTCAGACCATGCTGTACGGCAACACGTTTCATCGTCTCCATGACAAGCTGGTTGTGGTCAACTGCGATATTGGCTGTTTCATAGATCGGAGCCAGCTCATGCTGTGCAGGAGCCACTTCGTTATGCTGTGTCTTTGCCGTTACACCTAATTTCCAGAGTTCTTCATTCAGATCCTTCATGTATGCGCCGACACGTTCGCGGATAACACCGAAATAGTGATCTTCCATCTCCTGTCCTTTGGGAGCAGGTGCGCCAAATAAGGTTCTGCCGGCAAACATCAGATCGGATCTCTTTTTGTAAAGTTTTTCATCAACAAGGAAGTATTCCTGCTCCGGTCCTACGGATGCAGTTACTTTCGTTGCTGTTGTATTTCCAAATAAACGGACGATACGAAGTGCCTGTTTGGATACAGCTTCCATGGAACGGAGCAGCGGTGTCTTTTTATCCAGTGCCTCCCCTGTGTAGGAACAGAAGGCAGTCGGAATACAGAGGATCACGCCTGTTGAAGCTTCTTTTAAGAATGCAGGGCTTGTGATATCCCAAGCTGTATAACCTCTTGCTTCAAATGTAGCTCTCAGACCGCCTGACGGGAAAGAAGATGCATCAGGCTCGCCCTTGATCAATTCCTTTCCGGAAAACTCTGTGATCATCTTACCTGTCTCATCCGGATGAGAAACGAAAGCATCATGCTTTTCCGCTGTGATTCCTGTCAGCGGCTGGAACCAGTGTGTATAATGGGTTGCGCCGTTTTCACACGCCCAGTCCTTCATTGCTTTTGCAACGACATTTGCTGCTGCCATGGAAAGCTCGCCGCCCTGATCCATGACCTTTTTCACTTCTTTGTACACATCCTTTGGCAGGCGTTCTTTCATCTTGCCAAGTGTGAACACGTTCTTGCCGAAAATTTCTTCCACATTTGTAACTCCGCTCATTTCATATCTCCCTTTCTTTTTCATATTAGATACTTGATAACGTTCTTTTTGTGCTTTATATCAAATCACCCTGATACAAAAAAATGTTCCAAAACTACCGTTTGGAACATCATCGTTCAAGTTATCTTATTTTCGAAAGATTCCTTTCGTTGCTATTAAGATACTCTTATTTTTTTTAAATTTCAATACCCATTTTTCTATTTTTTGAAAATTGGTCGAATTTTCTAAAACTTTTGTGGAATTTTTCCCGCCAAATGTCTATATTGCACAATCAGCATCAGCTTGTTGCACACGCTTTTTTGCGCAGCAGATCGTAATGAGAAGCTTTCTCACTAAGCAGAACACTGAGCTTCTGCTGCGGATGCGGTGCACTCTCCTGCTCCTGTCCCTCTTCATTTACGATAGACAATACGGTTGTCTGTACATTGCTGCCATCCGGCTTCATGATCTCGATGGTTTCTCCCACACTGAACTTATTGCGCTGTGTAATGGATACGATACTTCCTCCGTTTTCCTGTGCGGTCTCTGCATCTTCCACAATACCGAGATAGATATATTCCTGTTCATAAGTATTACTGTCATAGATCTGTGTATTTTCATCCGGTCTGCCGAAATAAAAGCCCGTTGTGAACTGGCGGTATGTGCATTTGGAGATTTCCTCCCTGCACCATGGCAGGATCGCCTCATATGCTTCCCCGGATTCCAGGCAGGCATCGATCGCTTTCCGGTATGTTCTTGCAACCGTTGCCACATAAAGAGCCGTTTTCATTCTGCCCTCGATCTTGAAGCTGTCGATTCCCGCATCGATCATTTCCGGGATATGCTCGATCATACATAAATCCTTGGAGTTGAAAATATAAGTACCTCTTTCATTTTCATAAACAGGCATATACTCACCCGGTCTGGATTCTTCCACTACCGCATATTTCCATCTGCACGGATGCGTGCAGGCACCGCGGTTGGCATCCCTGCCCGTAAAATAATTGCTGAGCAGGCATCTGCCGGAATAGGAAATGCACATAGCACCATGGATAAAGCTTTCGATCTCCATATCTGCCGGGATCTTCTCCCGGATCTCTTTGATCTCCTTCAGGGATAATTCTCTCGCAGATACCACACGCTTTACCCCCTGTCCGTACCAGAAACG
>DJNY01000109.1 GCA_002441865.1 Lachnospiraceae bacterium UBA6452
TATCATTGACCGCCGGAAGCCAACCGCCTCCCAGTTCTTCCACACTGTTATGGATCTTCTGCTTCAGAACATCAAACTGCTGCTTCGGCGTGCTGTTGATTGCCTCTGCCATCTCTTCCGTGACAGCCTTTCCCTGTTTCATGCTTGACGCCAGCGCATCAATACCACCGGTCAGCCCGTCGATATCGTTGTATAATAGGTCGATCATTGCCACCGCTTCATCCGTGCCAAATGCAGTCTTTAGCTCCTGCTTCTCAACCGCATCGATCGTTTCTCCATACTTTGACTTCAGCTTTTCAAGGATCTCCGGTGTTGACATGAGGTTATTATTGGCATCAGTAAACGTAAGTCCCAGCTTTTCCCCGGCTGATGCTGCCTGATTCAGGAATGACTTATATTTTGTGGCAGCCTCTGAGCCGCTCATTGTCGTCTGCAGCTGTCCGAGGATCGCCAGCTGCTCCTCCAGCGATACCTTGTTGTTTGTTGCGGTCGCTCCTAACGCACTGATCGCACTTGCCATTTCTGATCCGGCGGTTTTGTAATTCTTTACAGCCGTTGCAATACCGGATGAGAACATCTCCCCGAACTCCAGATCGGAAAGGTCATCGTATGCGCCTTTATAAATACCGTATCCGGTCGCAAACAGGGATCCCATCTCCTCCGTCGTTGACTTGGTCGCTTTTCCGGTCAGCGCGGCAAGCTCCGTGAACTGTGCAATTCCTTCATCCGTCAGAGACGCGATACCGGATTTGATATCGTAGGAGGCTGTGATAAAATCACTCTTGGTTGTACCTGCCCATGTGTCGGAAAAGCTCTTTGCGGCATTTTCCACCGCTTTCAGGTCTTCAACGCCAAGAGAAGATAACTCGCCAAGCGCATCCTGTGTGTCAAAGGTTGCCGTGACGGTCGCCAGTCCGGCACCAAGAATTCCGGCTCCCACGCCGGAAAGTACCGCACCGGCTTTCTGCATCGTATCAAACGACTGGCTGATGCGTTCCGTCGAATCCGTCACCTTATCCGTAACACCTGAGAGAGGCGCTGTCATATTGTCGATCATTCCAAGCACAACCGATAACCGGTATACCGAATCCATACCCATGATGCCACCCCCTCTTACTCTGATTCCGGCATTGCCTTCACAAAGCCCTGATTGACCCCGACCTCAATATCTTCCGTCCGCAGCTCCCTGGCTACGGTCGCCATCCCGACAACCCGGAAAAACGTATCAAAGTCTGCCTTTTCAAAATCTCCCGGAATCAGCTGCTCCGGGAGATACTGGTAAACGAGAAGCCTGCCGTAGTCTACGATGTTACTTTTTATCTGCTGCGCCTGATCCTCTATAACTTTTTTACGGTTGTATCCTTACTGAGCCCCAGCATGTTCAGCAGCTTCTCACCCAGGCTGATTGCCAGTGCCGGATATTCCTCCATGGCAGCTTTCAGTTCGTCGCGCTGTTCCTCGCAGATATTGTCTGTCACAAACACCTTGAGTGCCTTACTTCCTGACGTTCCTGATGTTTTGACATAGCGGTCATACGACGGCGTCCCGGGCTTTCTGAAGATAAAATCAAGTGTCGTCTCGTTTTCATCGTCTTCCTGGATGGATGTCTCAATCTCATAGATCTTTCCGTCTGCTTCTTTATACTTGCTACGGAGCTTTTCCATCTCCGCTTTCTTTTTCGCCGCCTCTGATACAGGTACTGTTTCCTGCGCCGCGGTTGTCGCAGGCATCTGCCCTGTTTCACCTTTCACTGCTGTGCTGTTTTCAAATTTATCCATGATTCGTTCCTCCTTTTATGTCAAATATAACGGTTCTACGCCTTCATTCCATTGATTTTGATGCCACCGACCGCGATTCCATCCAGATCCACTTTCATGCTCTTATCTCCCTGCGCCGCCTTTAACGAACGTTTTGAGAAAATCACATTTGTCAGTGTGTCAGTCACGGTCTGGGCTCCCTCATCCGCATAGCTGACGGTGATCTTCGGGATGATGCACTTGTAAAAATGCTTCACTCCCTGCTTTTTCATGACGCGGATCATCTCATCAAAATCCTCACGCAGCATGGACAGCTTCACCGAATTTTTCTGGTTGCCGGTTCCATAACCGCGGATCTTCCCGCCTTTTCCATAAACCGGATCCAGCTCCTGTTCATCGTCATAGGAGATCTCCTGCAGCTCAATGCTGTCCATTCCTGTCAGCCCAATGGACACACTCGACCAGTCATAGCATTTTCCGTTAATCAGCTGTTTTGCCATCTGTCTTCACCTCCTACGATCCGGATGCCGGATTATTGACCGCAAATGTCAGGTTGAATCTGCGGACAGTTCCCATCGGCACCCATACCACACGCACATCCATTGTCTCATCAGCGAGAATGTTCAGGTTCTCCGTGTCAATCGTTACTTCCCCGGATGAAATGATCTTGTCCCGCTCACACTGCTCCAGCGCAATGTTCAGATGTGCCTCGATCTTTGCCACGCTACCCTCAAGGTCGTTCGGATCAACCTCTGCCTGAATCTTATCCGATGCCTGCATCGCAATGTCCCTGACGATCCGGTTTAATACCCGCACGCTTTCCACATACGGGAAATCACTTCCCGGCGGAGCCATCACATTGGCATTTGCCACATAGAAGTCATCCCGCCCGGCATACCGCCGCATGACCGTGTAGCCCATTGCATCAAACTCTTCGCTGTAGGTTTCAATCCCATCCGGCACCATCTTCTGCAGTTTCGCGCAGCTGATGGGGAATTCCTCCACACATCCAATGGACAGGCTCTCCTTTGCCTCCCCGATCAGACCGGAGATCACGCCTGCCATATTGATGATCTGGACTCTCAGATCCTTGCGCTGGTAGACCGCATAGGTCATTGAGACAC
>DJNY01000129.1 GCA_002441865.1 Lachnospiraceae bacterium UBA6452
TGTCTGTTTATCGGCAGTACCGAACAGATCATCCAGTATAAAGATATGGGATATTACCGGATGAATTCATTTTTCTATGGTAAAAATAAATAAATATGAAAGGCAAGAATAAAAAAGAAAACAAGTGGTACATCATGCCCACTTGTTTTTTGTATACCTATTTTGCAAATCCATGTACTAGCATATCCAGTATGTGATAAGCATATTTGCCAAACTCAGCGGGAGAGCGTTTGATCGCTTCCGTCAGTTCAAAGTAACAGAGTTTATCACCGTATTCTGCCTTAAAAACAGGACTGAATATGATATCCCATTGTGGCAGGAAAGCACTTTCCTTTTTTGTATAGCAGGTACTTGCTTTGGCAGGCTCACGAAACTGCGGATCCACAAAGGCTGCAACGGATTTATGCATGGCGGTGTCTTCTGCGGGCAGGTAGTAATAATCCTTATAATTACTGTAGAAATATTTCATGCTGCCATATATGACAGGTACTTTTAAATAACCTTCATTTTCTTCAGCACGGAACCTGCAGCCGTTTCCTGTAAAAGTAACCTGCTTCGGAAACAGAAACGGAAAGCGGATCTTCATCAACACTTCTGTCTGGGTGTTACCGTTCATATCTTCATATTTATTGGACTGCACTTTTACAACTTTAAAAGGATGCGTGAACATATCGGAATATGTCAGCACGGGGAGAATGGAAAACATGCCTTTCATATCATCTGCATTATGTAACAGCAGGAGATCAAGATCGGAAGGAAGCGGCGCCTTGACATAGTCTTCATAAATCTGGATCAGTTCTCCGCCGTTGTACTGGTCGTCGCGTTTGATGCCCATAAACTGTTCCACGGTCTTTTGCTTGACATTTTCGAGCCCAAGCAGTTTTTTATAAGGCATGATCCGTTTATAAATATCAACACCGGTCATGCGGGAGAACGGTTCACGGAGATGATATTGTGCGCATTTCTGCTTCATATACGGAATGTCGAAATTGTTGCCGTTATAATGCACCAGAATAGAATGGTTCTGGCATAAGGCAAGAAATGCCTTCAATACATCGACTTCTTCCTCTTTTTTTTCAGCGAAAAACTGCATCAGATGGATCTGGTCTTTTTCAAAATAAATGGCTCCGATCAGGTAAAGACAGGAACTGCGTGCGGTAAAACCGGTTGTTTCTATATCAACAAATAAAATATCCTCTAAACGACCGATCAGAGAGAGCGGATAAGAACAGAGTCTTGGGGAAAGCAAAGAACTGACTGTTTTCATACATATTTCCTTTCTTGTGTAAACGTCTGTATCGATACATACACATCGCATAAAGTATAGCATAAAAAACAGAAAACATGTAGCAATTTGTCCTAAAAAATAGTATAGTTAATGATAGTAAATTATCTTCTGGCAGAAAGCCGGAAGCAGAAAGAAGGGCAGTTTATGGGAGGTAAATTAACCTTTAACGGAGGCATCCATCCTTATGACGGAAAGGATCTGAGCAAGGATAAGCCAATCCGTGATATCTTACCAAAAGGGGATCTGGTATACCCGCTTTCGCAGCATATCGGAGCACCCGCAAAGCCGGTTGTAAAAAAAGGAGATCACGTACTGACCGGTCAGCTGATCGCAGAGGCCGGCGGTTTTGTTTCCGCACCGATCTACGCAACGGTATCCGGAACGGTGAAAGCGATCGAGCCGCATCGGACAGTTGTCGGAGACAATGTGATGTCTGTTGTGATCGAAAATGACGGGCAGTATGAGGAAGTGGACTACGGAGCGTGTAAGCCGCTTGCCGATCATACAAAAGAAGAGATCATACAGAAAGTGCAGAAGGCAGGTGTTGTCGGTATGGGCGGCGCCGGATTCCCGACGCATGTCAAGCTTTCTCCAAAGGAGCCTGATAAGATCGATTATGTGATCGTAAATGGTGCGGAATGCGAGCCGTATCTGACCTCGGACTACAGGCGTATGATCGAAGAGCCTGAAAAAGTGCTGAACGGTCTCCGCTGCGAGCTTGCATTATTTGATAATGCAAAGGGTATTATCGCGATCGAAAATAACAAGCCGGATTGTATTGAAAAGATGAAAGAACTGACAAAGGATGATGACAGGATCCTTGTCAAAGCATTGAAGACCAAATATCCGCAGGGCTCAGAACGTCAGCTGATCTATGCGTCTACAGGACGTGCGATCAACTGTGATATGCTGCCATCGGATGTTGGCTGTATTGTGAACAATGTGGATACAGTATGTGCGATCGGCGCAGCAGTTCTGGAGAATAAGCCGCTGATGTACAGGATCGTGACTGTAACGGGAGATGCGATTGCTGATCCCTGTAATTTCCGTGTCCGGATCGGTACCAATTACCATGAACTGGTCGAAGAAGCCGGTGGATTTAAACAGGAACCGGCAAAGATCATTTCCGGCGGTCCGATGATGGGCTTCGGTATTTTTGACCTGGATGTACCGACAACAAAAACAGCGTCTGCACTTCTTTGTCTGACGAAGGATGATGTTTCCGCAGCAAAGACAGGACCTTGTATCAACTGTGGTATGTGTGTGGAGGTCTGCCCGGGCAGAGTGGTGCCAAGCAGACTGGCAAAAGCCGCAGAGCACGGAGATAAAGATGGTTTTGTGAAAATGAACGGTATGGAATGCTGCGAATGTGGCTGCTGCAGCTTTATCTGTCCTGCAAAACGGCCGCTTACTCAGGAAATTAAATCCATGCGTAAGATGATCCTGGCTGACAGGAAAAAGAAATAGGAGGATGCAAGTATGAATGAGTTAAGAAAAGTTTCATCCAATCCGCACATCCGTATGCCTGTATCAACACAGATGATCATGCTCTGCGTTATCATTGCGCTTTTGCCGACGACGATCTTCGGTATCTGGAATTTCGGTCTGCATGCACTTGTGCTGATCCTGGTAACGATCGCATCGACTGTGCTCGGAGAATGGATCTTTGATCTGATCTGTAAAAAAGAAAATACGATTACGGATCTGTCTGCTGTTGTGACAGGCCTTTTGCTGGCACTGAACCTGCCGCCGCGTGCACCATGGTGGATCGGCGTGATCGGTGGACTGTTTGCCATTATTGTTGTAAAAATGCTGTTTGGAGGTCTGGGACAGAATTTTATGAATCCGGCGCTGGCAGCCAGATGCTTTTTGCTGATCTCTTTTACGTCTATTATGACAAATTTTGATACGGATACTTATTCCGGTGCAACCCCACTTGCCAGTTTAAAAGCAGGTGAGAGTGTGAATATTTATAATATGGTGATCGGTAAAACAGCCGGTACGATCGGCGAAACAAGCATGATCGCCATTGTGGCAGGAGCCTGTTTCCTGCTTTTACTGGGTATCATAGATCTGCGGATTCCAGGTACTTACATTGTGACTTTTGTGATCTTCTTATGTCTGTTTTCGGGCAGAGGGATCGACTTCGATTATATTGCAGGCAATCTGGCAGGCGGTGGTCTGATGCTCGGCGCTTTCTTTATGGCGACCGATTATGTGACACGGCCCATTACAAAGAAGGGACAGTACATATATGGCATATTGCTCGGTATCCTGACCGGTCTGTTCCGTGTATTCGGTGCCAGTGCAGAGGGTGTATCGTATGCGATCATCCTGGGCAATCTTCTTGTTCCGCTGATCGAAAAAATATCATTTCCAAAACCGTTTGGAAGAGGAGGTGAAAAGGCATGAAGCAGATGATGAAAGATGCACTGATCTTATTTCTGATCACATTGATCAGTGGTGCTGCGCTTGGACTTGTGTATGAAGTGACAAAGGAGCCGATCGCGCAGCAGGAACAGAAAGCCAAAAACGAGGCTTATCAGAATGTATTTGAAGCGGCAGAAGACTTCACGGAACTGACGGATGAAGCATATTCACCGGATACGCTGACTGCCTTTGTAAAAGAAAACGGATTTGATGCTTCCATTGATGGTGTGGCACAGGCACTTTCCGGTGATGGCAGCGTACTCGGTTATGTCATTACGGTAACAGACCATGAAGGCTATGGCGGTGATATCCAGTTTACCATGGGTGTTGCAGATGACGGTACTTTAAACGGTATTTCCCTTCTGAGTATTTCCGAAACGGCAGGTCTCGGTATGCGTGCGGGAGAGGTACTTGTTCCGC
>DJNY01000099.1:0-2079 GCA_002441865.1 Lachnospiraceae bacterium UBA6452
CTATGAAGGCTCAGGGTATTGTCTGATCAGTAAGCGAAAGCTGAAAAGCATATAGGAAGAAAAGTCCTGGGAATGTATATTCCCGGGATTTTTCTTTTTGTGTAATAGGAAATTCCATTCATATTTTGGAACCTGCCCCCATATACATGATACAAACAAAAGCGGGGGCAGAGAATATGAAAACAGAGAATTCGGAATTTGATGTATACAAAGATATGCAGGCAAGAACAAACGGAGAGATCTACATTGGTGTGGTCGGACCGGTCAGAACCGGAAAATCCACCTTTATCAAACGATTTATGGATGTGTGTGTTCTGCCGCATATGACAGAGGAATACAGTAAAAAACAGGCGGTGGATGAACTGCCGCAGAGCGGAACCGGTAAGACGATCACCACGACAGAGCCGAAGTTTATCCCCAGTGAGGCAGCACAGATCACGATCGGCGATGTCACGGTAAAAACGAGACTGATCGACTGTGTCGGCTATATGGTAGATGGTGCGGTCGGTCATATGGAAGAAGACGCGGAGCGTATGGTAAAAACGCCGTGGTATGACTATGAGATTCCATTTACGCAGGCGGCGGAGCTTGGTACATATAAGGTCATCCATGATCATTCCACGATCGGGATCGTGATCACGACGGATGGCAGTTTTTCCGATATCCCGCCGGCTAATTATGAACCGGCACTGGAAAAGACACTGTTGCAGCTAGCAGAGCTCCGTAAGCCGTTTCTGGTACTGTTAAACAGTGAAAGACCGCTGGCGGAAGAAACAAAGCAGTATGCAGAGGCGTTGTCTTTAAAGTATCAGGTAACAGTCCTTCCGGTGAACTGCGCGCAACTGAAAAAAGAAGATATCGACCGGATCATGGAAAATATTCTGTTGGAATTTCCAATCAGTTCTATGGAGTTTTATATGCCGAAGTGGGTGGAAATGCTGCCTGCGGATCATCCGCTCAAGGAAAATGTGCTGCAGGAGATCCGTCAGTTTATGCCGGCTTATTCCTATATGCGGGATATTATGGCGCATCCGATCATGCTTTCCGACACTTATGTGAAGAAGACGAGGATGGACGGGATCAATCTGGCAGATGGCAGTGTCAAATGCTATCTGGATATTGATGAAAGCTATTATTACGAAATGCTGAGTGACCTGCTGGGACAGCCGGTGGAAAGCGAATATGAGCTTTTGGATTATCTGGAAGAATCTTCCAAAATGCAGAAGGAATATAAAAAGGTACTGCAGGCACTTGACCAGGTAAGACAGAAGGGATATGGTGTGGTAACACCGGAGCGCAGCGAAATTGAGCTGGAAGCGCCGGAGGTCATCCATCATGGCAGTAAATACGGGGTCAAGATCAAGGCAAAGAGTCCTTCTATCCATATGATCCGTGCCAATATCGAGACGGAAATTGCACCGATCGTCGGTACAAAGGAGCAGGCAGAGGATCTGATCGGGTATATCGGACAGAATGAAGCATCTGACGGTATCTGGGATACCAATATTTTCGGCAAAACAGTGGAACAGATGGTACAGGATGGTATCACAACCAAAATTGCCATGATCGGGGAAGAAAGCCAGCTGAAATTACAGGACAGCATGCAGAAGATCGTCAATGATACAAATGGCGGACTGGTTTGTATTATTATTTAACACGGGATAGGGTATGATGGCGAGTGCCCCGCACTTGAATCATACCCTGTTTCTTGTTATAATCAGCGCATAGCAGTTAATATCTGCAACAGGAAAATAAGCAACATGAAAGACAGTCAGAATGAAGAAAAACAAATGTGAACATATAATCAGTAAGGTACAGCCGGGCTCCATAGCCGAAGAAATGGAGATCGAGCCGGGAGATGTACTGCTTTCCATTAATGACGAACCGATAGAAGATGTATTTGATTACCGCTATATGATCAAGGATGAATATGTGGTGGTACTGATCCGGAAGCCATACGGCGAGGAATGGGAGCTGGAAATAGAGAAAGACTATGATGATGATCTGGGGCTGGAATTTGAAAATGATCTGATGAGTGAGTACAAAAGCTGCAGCAATAAATGTCTGTTCTGTTTTATC
>DJNY01000099.1:2116-3062 GCA_002441865.1 Lachnospiraceae bacterium UBA6452
GTTTTATCGACCAGATGCCGCCGGGCATGCGTGAGACGTTGTATTTTAAGGATGATGATTCACGCCTTTCTTTCTTACAGGGCAATTATATCACGATGACAAATATGACGGAAAAGGACATTGACAGGATCATCAAGATGCAGCTTGCACCAATCAATATCTCCGTGCAGTCTACGGAACCGGAGCTGCGCTGTAAGCTGCTCCATAACCGGTTCGCGGGGGACAAGCTGAAATTTATCGATAAGCTGTATGAAGGACATGTGGAGATGAACGGACAGATCGTCTGCTGCAAGAACATCAATGACGGAGAACACCTGCGCCGCACGATTGAAGACCTGAGTAAATATCTGCCTTTTATGCGCAGCGTTTCCGCAGTTCCGGCGGGAATTACAAAGTACCGTGATGATCTGCCGAAGCTGGATCTGTATACTAAGGAGGAGGCAGGAGCTGTCATCGATCTGATCGAAAGCTATCAGCAGGGCTTTTATGAAAAATACGGACTGCATTTTATCCATGCCAGCGATGAATGGTATATTTTAGCGGAACGTGATTTCCCGGAGGAGGAACGTTACGACGGCTATATCCAGCTGGAAAACGGAGTTGGCATGATGCGCCTTTTGTGGACAGAGTTTGAAGAAGCACTGCACAGACAGATCGCGGAAGATGGTTATGAGCAGTTAAAGCAGTCTCTTTCGCAGACGATCACGATCGCAACGGGAAAGCTTGCAGCACCGATGCTTTCCAGAATTGCGGGGCAGACAATGGAAGCGTTTCCGGGGCTTCATATCTATGTGAAGCAGATCCGCAATGATTTCTTCGGGGAAACGATCACGGTTTCCGGGCTGATTACAGCACAGGATCTGATCATGCAGCTGAAGGAAGATAGGGAAAACGGAAGAGATCTGGGCAGTTATCTGCTGATCCCATCAAATATGCTCCGTATGGG
>DJNY01000192.1 GCA_002441865.1 Lachnospiraceae bacterium UBA6452
CCGGCGATCGGAGATTCCGTAGCAGATATCCTCTGCGAGATCGGTCTGGAATATGCAGGTGCACCGGGTACAACAGCAGCACTTGCTCTTTTGAACGATCAGGTAAAGAAGGGCGGTGTTATGGCTTCTTCTTATGTAGGCGGTCTGAGTGGTGCTTTTATTCCGGTCAGTGAAGATCAGGGTATGATCGATGCAGTGACAGCCGGTGCGCTGACGATCGAAAAGCTTGAAGCAATGACATGTGTCTGCTCTGTTGGTCTTGATATGATCGCCATTCCTGGAGATACAAAGGCAACGACCATTTCCGGTATTATCGCGGACGAAATGGCGATCGGTATGGTAAACCAGAAGACGACTGCAGTCCGTATCATTCCGGTGATTGGAAAGGGTGTGGGAGAAAAGGTAGAATTTGGCGGACTTTTAGGCTATGCGCCGATCATGCCTGTCAATCCGTATTCCTGTGATGCGTTTGTAAACCGTGGCGGACGGATTCCTGCGCCGATCCACAGTTTTAAGAACTGATAATAGAAAAAGGAAAAGACATTCATAGAAGTAAGAAAATAAGGAGCTGTGCACTACTTATTGGTGCGACAGCTCCTTTTTGCCATTTTATAATTTTATGATCGGTCTTGTATACTCGTTCTGCATTTCTGTCTGATACTTATCCGCTATGATGCTTTCATAAATATGCGCCGCTAAGATATCGTGATGGAACTGACGCTGTGCAAGGTCGGTTGCCAGATCCTTGCCATCGGAAACCTTTGTGATGATCGGAATGGAAGTATATTGGTGCAGGGCTTTCATAACGCCGAGACCACCGATGTCTTCCCGGAAACCAAGCACACGTGCATAGAATACGGTACCGTTGTTGCGATAGGCATACAGATCTGATTTTTTCAGATTCAGCAGGATATGGCAGAGCATACGGCTGACTCTTGCATAAGTCACATTTTTGGATTTCAGGATATCACAGAGCGTTTCGTAATCATAAGATTTATACAGGTTCTTTAAGATCCTGTCGGAAAGATCCTCGTTGATATCAACAAAACGGCTGTAGCCTCTGGATTCTTCCACAAGCAGCTTATATTTCAGCATGGCAGAAAAATCACGCGGAAAAACAGGGAATGTTTTTCCGTAATTTTCAGCCATAATGTCATATACATTAGATGGAACCTGATCGCGGATCAGTTCCAAAGATCCCGGCGCATGTAACGCCTGTCTGAGGGCAAGCGAAGAACTGAAACTGTCGCTGAAGCGGTAAGAGTGGTAATCGGCACCTGTACGCTGGATCGTCACAGGCTTGATCTTACTGCCACGGCGGATGATGCTTTTGATGTATTCAATGCCGAGAATGTTATTCGGACTGCCTATGATATTTTCATTGGCGGCAAATTCCGGCATACAATGTACAAGTGCTGTATTTCTTGCAGTCGGATAAGAACGGCCGATCGCAAGCTCTGCCTTTAATGTTTTTTTATAGGCTTCCGGCTCATCTACAAGAATCTGAGCGATGGGGCGGAGCATATCAATACTGCCACATTCGCTACCAAAGCAAAGCGTATCTACGATACCGAGACTGTCCAAAAGGGCAACCGCACCGTCTGCAAAATATTCCGCACTGGCGCAGGCATAGCAGCTTGGCAGTTCGATCACAACATCTGCACCGTTCATCAGTGCCATACGTGCTCGAGCATATTTATCCATGATGGCGGGCGTGCCACGCTGCGTGAAATCACCGCTCATAACAACAACGACGGCATCTGCTCCGGTCAGTTTTTTAGCCTGTTCAATATGGTAGGCATGCCCTTTGTGAAAAGGATTGTATTCTGCAATAATTCCCGTAACCTTCATATCGAATTCCTCCATTACAAATTATATCAAGTCTTTTTTGCAAACAGCACAATCACATATGGGATAATGTTGCGCAACTATGACTTCTGATATCTCCTTTACATATTAGTAACTATATCATATTTGTGATTCGTGCACAATCATAGCAACGTTATTTTCTTGAAAAATTGTTTAAATTGTATGATATTTTGCACAAAAAAAGCGGGGGATTTCCTTGTACTTCAAAACACCTTAGATTATAATAGAAGAAATGAAACAAGCGGAAAGGAGACGGAGATGTCTTACATAGATCAAATCAAAGAAAAAGCAAGGGCAGATAAGAAAACGATCGTATTACCGGAGACAAATGACAAGCGTACACTGATCGCTGCATCCCATATTCTGGAAGAAGGGATTGCGGATATCATTATGATCGGTGATGAAGAAAAGATCAGAGACGGTGCAGGCTGGCTGGAAGTAGAGCTGGATGGTGTGACCGTAGTCAATCCGCAGACGACCGATAAACTGGACAAATATGTAGAACTTTTGTATGAAACAAGAAAAGCAAAGGGCATGACAATGGAAAAGGCAAGAGAAACACTGCTGAATGATTATCTGACCTTTGGCGTTATGATGGTAAAAGCAAATGATGCAGATGGCATGGTGGCAGGTGCCTGTCATGCAACGGCAGATACGCTCAGACCTGCACTGCAGATCTTAAAGACTGCACCGGGCGTTAAGCTGGTATCCGGCTTCTTTATCTTAGATGTACCGGATTGTAAATACGGCGCAAACGGTACATTCCTGTTTGCAGACTGTGGTCTGAACCAGGATCCGAATGCAGAAGAGCTGGCTGCGATCGCAGAGTCCTCTGCAAAGAGCTTCCAGTCACTGGTCGGCGCAAAACCGATCATTGCCATGTTGTCCCATTCTACAAAGGGAAGTGCAAAGCATCCGCTGGTTGATAAAGTGGTAGAAGCGACAAAAATCGCAAAAGAGCAGTATCCGTATCTTTGTATCGATGGCGAGCTGCAGACAGATGCAGCACTCGTGCCGTCTGTAGCAAAGGCAAAAGCACCCGGTTCGGAAGTGGCTGGTAAGGCAAATGTCCTTATATTCCCGAATCTGGATTGCGGTAATATCGGATATAAGCTGGTACAGCGCCTCGGAAAAGCAGAAGCCTACGGTCCGATGCTGCAGGGCATCGCAAAGCCGGTCAATGATCTGTCCCGAGGATGTTCGTGGGAAGATATCGTTGGTGTGGTAGCGCTGACTGCTGTACAGGCACAGCTTGTGTAACCGGATAAATAAGTATTGCATCAATTTTATATTCAAAAAAAAGGCTGTGTGGGATTTGATATCTGATTCTGCATAGCCTTTTTATATAATGTCATGCATCTTTGATG
>DJNY01000090.1:0-4507 GCA_002441865.1 Lachnospiraceae bacterium UBA6452
TTTACAGCGGGCATGCGGATCAAGCAGTTTACGATGTGTCCGTTTGATGCATTCGGAACGGCAACTTCTGTTTTTTGCAGCCAGAATCTGGGTGCAGGGAAAGCAGACCGTATCAGAAAGGGACTGGTGGAAGGTATGTCGGTGGCAGTTGCCTATGGCTTACTGGCAGGACTTGTACTGATCTTCCTCGGCAGACCGTTGTCATTGATCTTTGTTAAAAAAGATGCGGTGGCAGTACTTGATGCATCCGCCAAATATCTGCGCTGTATGGGATATTTCTATTGGAGTCTCGGAATTTTAAATGTGGCGAGAATGGTCACACAAGGGCTGGGATATTCCGGAAGAACGGTATTTTCCGGTGTGACGGAAATGCTGGCAAGAACAATCGTCAGCCTGGGATTTGTAGGGACATTTGGGTATACCGCTATCTGTTTTGCGGATCAGACTGCCTGGCTTTCTGCCTGCTTTTATATTGTACCTACCTGCATACACTGTGTCAGAAAATCTGAAAAAATGTTGCAGGCAGGTAATAATGCTGCATAGCTCAGACGAAGCGCAGAGCGCCTTCTGCGGCGAGGACGCGGTCTAAGCTGCCACAGGCGGAGTGCGGTGTGTATGCACCGGTCACAGCGCCGTTTGCGTAGCTGGAAATATCAAGTGTGATATCCATGCCATCGCCCTTTAAAGCGATCAGATGCGCATTCGTGGAAACAGCCGGATCCGATATGATCGTAGAGTGCGTCTTGTCAAAGCCGATCCCGGCAAGTGCAATGCAGGCATGGACATTGACGTTGCGCGGATACAGGCTGCAGACAGCTCTTGTCGGGCCGTCATAGACAAGTGTCCTCTCGGTGTCTGTTCTGCCAAGGCTCTTAGGGCTCTTTGTTGTGGTAATGTGGACTTCGTTCCAGATCTTATGTCCGTCAAAGATACCGTCAATGCCCAAAATGGCACCATGTGGAATGTATACTTTATGTCCGTACTCTTTGCAGAGAGTACGGATTTTTTCTTCTGTTTCTTTTTCACTGAAGGTGGTAACGGAAAACAACATCAGGTCACAGTGCTTTAAGATCAACTCCAGATTTGCCTTTAAGACATTTGCCGTTGCACATTCAATGACAAGGTCTGTCTGGGCAAGCAATGTCTCATCTGCCTGGGAAAGAACAGGACAGGAGAGCTTAAGATCATTGACAAAGCCCGGATCCTGTACGAAGGTGATCTCACCCTCTCCGGACTCGATCAGATGCTTTGCGAGTGCCTTTCCGATTTTACCACAGCCTAAAAATCCTACTTTTTTCATGTTATGCTTATCCTCGTCAGTATCTATCAGATACCGCTTTCTTATCCAGATTTGATTGATAGAGTTCCTATGCTCTGTAACGCTCCATAATGGCAAGGATCCGTTTCACGGCATCAACCGCTGCATCATGATCCTGTGAGAAGTTGACACGGAAGCTGTCTGTGCAGTGGGCACCAAATTCCGTTCCGGGGGTAATGGTGACGCCTGCAAGCTCACGGACGATCTTCGCAAATTCATCGATGGAAACGGTCAGAGGCGGAAGCTTCGGGAACAGATAGCTGCCTGCATCGGTTGGTCTGACGCTGACGCCTTCGGTCTGTCTTAACAGCGCAACAAGGTCATCACGGATCTTCTGATGTGCCAGGATGCGGTCTGCCATAAAGCCTTCCGGCTCGGAAAACCATGTTTTGAATACTGCCTGACAATAACCGGCGCAGCGCAGGGATACGATCGCCTGCAGCTTTTCCATTCTGGTAATGACGGTTTCACTGCCGAAGGCAACACCGAGACGGAAGCCGCTTAACGATTCTGTCTTGGAAGGGCCGATGATCGTTACCATTTCGTCCGGCAGTTCATCCAGTGCACATAAATGAGCATAATCTCTGTCGTCAAAGATCTGGCGGGAGTAAAGCTCATCAACGATCAGGGAAACACCGTATTTCTTTGCCAGTGCGGCGATCTGTTTGACTTCGTCGGAGGAATATACAGCACCGGTCGGATTGTTCGGGTTAGAGAAGAGGAACAGTCTGCAGCCCTCTTTGAATACCTGCTCCAGATAGGTCAGATCGATACCGGAGCCGTCCTTGCTTTCAAAATAGTGCATCGGAACCGGAACAGGTGTACATTCAAAAAATTCCGCCAGCTTTCTGTTGGCAAAATAATCCGGTTCCACGATAGCAACCCTGTCTCCGCGGGCAGCCATAGAACCGATCGCGAGGAACAGTGCACCCTGTGTACCGGGTGTTAAGATAATGTTTTTGACAGGATCGATGGAAGCACCTGTGAAAGCAGTCAGCTTTTCTGCCAGCTCTTCGCGCATTGTTTTTTTGCCTCTGTATTCGGTATAGGCCTGTCTGCCACCGACCTGAAAGCCTTCCGTAAAGGCTTCCAGACTGCCCGGCAGCGGTGGAAATGCATCAACATCTCCGTGTGAGAAATCAACAACTGTGCCCGGCAGCTTTTCGCCGATCAGATGAAGTGTACTTTTTTTCTGTAAGCTTTCCTGTCCCGGGGCATTGTCTACGCCGAGGCGGGAGAATTTTTCTGTTAAAAGATCCATATTCTTACTTCCTTTCTTCTGGCAATCGGGAGTGTCAAATTGTCATATTTTATGTACTTGATTGTAAGAAAGAATCCGCCTATAATCAAATAGATATAAATGATAGGACTTATCACAAAAATTTATAGGGGCAGAAAAATGCAGGAATATCAATACGTTTACGAAATTTATAAGGCACACAGCTTTTCAAAGGCGGCGAAAAATCTGTATGTATCCCAGCCTGCGCTGAGTGCGACGATCAAGAAAATAGAAGAACGGCTCGGCTGTCAGTTGTTTGAACGGACAACCACTTCTCTGGAGATCACAAAGGAAGGCGAGGCTTACATAGAGACGGCAAAAAAGATCATGGAGCTGGAGGAAGAGCTGAAAGTGAAGCTTGACGATCTGTCGGAGCTGAAGACAGGAAGTCTTGTGCTGGCAGGAACCGCTTTTTTCTCTTCTTATATCATTCCACCGGTGGTCAAGGAATACCGGAGACGCTATGAGAATATCAATCTGGCATTTGAGGAATCGGATTCCCTTCTTTTATATAAGATGGCGGAAGACCGCAACCTGGATCTGATCATCGATGCGGGTATCTGCGATACGGAGCATTTTGAAAAGCTGGTGTTATACCGGGAGAACATCATTCTGGCAGTCCCGAATGAAATGATCCCTGTTTCCGTAAAGAATCTGGCATTTACAGGCGATGAGATCAAGGCGGGCAGACACCTGTCCGGACATGACAGAAGTGTGGATATTGCCGTATTTCAGAAGCTTCCGTTCCTGCTTTTGAAAAAGGAGCATGACCTTTACCAGAGAGCAATGGCACTCTGCGGGGAACGTGGCTTTGTGCCGATTTCGGATATGCATTTAAACCAGCTTCTGACATCCTATAACCTGACGAAGCAGGGCTTTGGGATCTCTCTGGTTTCTGATTCTCTTGTCCGCTACAGTGAGAACCGCAATGTCTCCTATTTTAAATGTAAGGCGGAAGATCCGGAGCTGCTCAAACGGGATGTGTTTGTGGCATATCGGAAAAACCGCCATGTGTCAAGAGCGATGAAATGCTTTATAGAGCTGGCACAGGAAATTTACAAAGACGCTTTTTAAGCCGGGAGGAGCTGCGAAATGGAGCAGAGCAAAGCAAAAAGAGAAAAGCAGGCAGTTGATTTTGGAAAGGATCCGATCGCAAAGATATTATTCCGGCTTGCACCGCCGGTTATGCTGGCACAACTGATCCAGGCACTGTATAACATTGTGGACAGTTTTTTTGTAGGACGTAATTCGGAGAGCGGTCTGACCGCATTATCTATCGTATATCCGCTGCAACTGTTGATGATCGCACTGGCAGTCGGGACTGGCGTCGGGATCAATACGCTGATGGCACATTTCAGCGGACTTGGAAGAGAAAAAGAAAGTCAGGAGAGCGCGGGACTTGCAATGCCGCTTGCCGTTTTGTCATGGATCGTATTTGCCCTGCTCTGTTTTGCCGGTATGCCGGCTTATGCAAGGATCTCTACCAAATCCCCTATCATCATCCGGGAAGTCATTGTGTACGGCCGGATCGTCTGTGTGTGCAGCATAGGGCTTTTTCTGGAAAGCGGCTGGACAAAGGTTTTGCAGGCGGAAGGCGATATGCGTCTGCCGATGGTGGCACAGATCGCCGGTGCGGTTGTCAATATTGCGCTGGATCCGGTACTGATCTTCGGGCTTGGCTTTGTGCCCAAAATGGGGATTGCGGGAGCAGCGGTTGCGACCGTGGCAGGACAGATCGTTGCAGCCCTCATCGTAATGCCGAAGGGCTACCGGAAAATGCCGGCAGTTTCCACATGGAAAAATTATATCAAACGGATTTATTATCTGGGTTTCCCCAATATACTGATGCAGTCTGCTTATACGTTTTATATTTTCGGGCTGAATATGATCTTAAAAGGCTTCTCCGATCA
>DJNY01000090.1:4610-5263 GCA_002441865.1 Lachnospiraceae bacterium UBA6452
GCGATGCAGACCTGTATTGTACCGGTCATCAGCTATAACTATGGTGCAGGTGACAGGAAGCGTTGTCATAAGACTGTCATGGAGGCGCTTTTATTTGGCATGGGTTTTATGCTGGTAACGGGCGTGCTCTGCTTTGAAACGATTCCGGGGCCGATGCTGCGGGTCTTTTCAAGAGATGAGGAAGTGATCCGGATCGGCGTTCACGCATTTCATATTATCGGGCTGTCCTTCCTGCCGCTTGTCAGCTCGCTGACATTTCCGGTCTTTTTCCAGGCGATCGGTTCGTTTTTTAAGAGCTCTTTTCTGACGGTGCTCCGTACCGTGTTCTTATTTGTACCGCTGGGCTTTGTTTTTTCCAGATTCGGACTGGACTGGTTCTGGCTGACATTCCCCTGCACAGAGATCATCACAACGACGGTCAGCCTGATCCTGTATCGGAAATTTTACAGGCAGGCAGGATAAAGGAATTTTTTACAAAAGGAAGAACCGGATCTGCTATTCTGAAAAGAAATAGGAATTGAAACTGTAAAATCAGGAAGAAAACAGGAAAGATATGCCGGATAATTGTATATAAAACACTGCTTATGACAAAAAACAGAAACAATATTCACACAAAAATATAAAAATAATCAAATATTCAAATAATCTGACAA
>DJNY01000113.1 GCA_002441865.1 Lachnospiraceae bacterium UBA6452
TATTCTTAGAGTACTATAATCAAATAAATGATTCCGAATTAATAATTAGATTTCATGGTGGAGAACCACTTTTAAATTGCAAAGCAATTTTGTATATACAGAATATGGTAAGCAAAAATTTAAAAGGAGAACTCTCATATGGAATAACAACTAATGGTTGTACACAAACGGAGGATGCATTTAATGTACTTAAGTCTATGGATGAAATTAATATAAGCATTGATGGATGTAAAGAGATAAATGATTTATATCGTAAAGATAGAAATGGAAAAGGCACATATGATCGTGTAATTAAAACTGTGAATTGGCTTAAGCAAAATGTAGATCCGTCAGTTGTTAATATTAGAATGACGTATAACAGTATAACAGTTAATACTCTAGCTGAAAGCATTTTGCATTTTGCAGATATCGGATGCAAAAGTATACTTCCGGCTCCTGATTTATTTGACTCAGGTTGGAATAGTGATAAAATTAATATTTTGGAAGAACAGCTGAATAAAGTAAAAAATACTATAGCTGCCAAAAATCTAGAAATCAATATTAGTGGCTTAGATGTAAGTAGGTAATAACCAGTACCTTGATTTTTGAAAAGAGCCGCTCGTCATTGAGCGGCTTTAACTATTTTTTTATTTCAGTACGAAATCCTTCCGGTAACTGATCTGACCACGGCAGTAGTCTGTCAAGTTCTTCAGCCTTAGGAAATGGTCCCATTTTTGGGATCTCATCAAGTATGTATGTCAGATACAGATATGGCTTAATTCCATTAAGAAGAGCAGTTTCTGTTATGCTGTATACGATGGCACTTGCATCTGCTCCACGTATGCTCTTTGCAAACAGCCAGTTCCGGCGGCCTACTGCAAAGTTCTTGATCGCACGCTCTGCGCTGTTATTATCAATGCTCAGATGTCCATCATCCAGATAACGCCGTAAATACTTTTCCTGATTCAATGTATATAAAATTGCATCACCAATAAGGGAAGATCTGTCCACAGAGTCTTCCAGTGAATGAAGCCATTCAAACAGGGCATCCACAACAGGACGTGACTGTTTCTGGCGTTCTTCATATCTTTCGTCAGGTGTTTTATCTTTTATCAGATCCTCTATTTTATAGAGTATGCCGATTCGGGACATTGCCTGATAAGCTGTTGTCTTTTTGAGCTGCTCTTTTGTAAAATCTTTCTTTAATGCCGTGAGCGCTGCATCAAAACGGCGTCTTGCATGGGTAAAGCATCCGGTTACTGTAATCGAATCATTCAGCCCATGGTATGCCTGATATCCATCACATGTCAGATACCCATGGAATTTATCTCCAAGAAAACTGACAGGATGATACCCTGCACGGGTTCTCTCATAGTCAAAGAGAGCCATCTGCGGTGATCCGCTGTGACTGTCTGTGAGGTATACCCACATCCAGTTCTGGGTAGATCCTTTCTGATCTGGTTCATCTATTACCTGAACCCTGGTCTCATCACAATGGATGTAATGGCTTTTCAGAAATTCTTCTTTCATCCGGTCATACAGCATGCGCAGGTACCGGTCAGAACAGGTGATGATCCAGTTTGCCATTGTCTTTGTTGAAATATCCAGATCATATCTTGCAAACTCGCGTTCCTGTCTTGCCAGCGGCATTCCATTAACATACTTTGCATTCATGATCCCTGCAACAAGTGAAGGTGTGGCAATGCTGCCTTTCATAAGAGATGGTTCTTTTTCAGGTCGTTTCATAGTGCCGCATTTTGGGCAGCTGTATACGTATGTAACTTCCTCAATGACTTCAAACTTTGCAGGAATGAATTTCAGTCTCTTTACTTTTTCCTTTGTGACTACTTTGTATTTTGAGCCACAGTCAGGACAGTAACGTTCTTCCCCTTCGAGTTTATATTCAACAGTCTCTGTAACCTCAAATGAAGACAGGTCTTCTTCTTTTTTACCCTTGCGCTTTTTGCGTTTATAAGAGGAAACCTCTGCTTCCTCCTCCGGAATGTCATTCTCAATAGCAGCCTCTGCCTCATTAAACAGATCCATCTGCTCATAGCCTTCAGCGTATTTCTCGCTGGATGAACCGAAACGATGTCTGTTTGCAAGTGCAAGGCGGTCGGAAAGCATGGCATTCATGAATTCCAGTTCTTTCTGCTTTTCTTTTATGAGCTGGATTTCCCTATCCTTTTTCTGAACCTGATCACGCATGATCTTCATTACTTCCATCATGTTTTCACGGCTCATGTTATTCAGCTGTTCATCAGTAAAAAAAGGATCCATAATGCTTTCTCCAGACATTTATTTTCTGATATAAGTATACCATAAAAGTGCCTGTTATACGAGAAAAACAGGGATCATAAAGTGTAGAAAAAATCAAGGAAATCTGCGATTTTTCATTACATTCATGCATTGACAAAGATCTTGATCTATACAACTATTTTGGGATGTCTTTCTTCAAATGCGCCCTGCGGATTTAGTGAAAGTCCATCGCACAGCCAGTGCATTTCCTTTAAAGTGACCTGCTGTATTTCATCAGCCATGTCCGGCCAGTGAAATGAATCCCTGTCAAGCCTTTTCATCAGAATCCAGAAACCGGATCCGTCCCATTGAAGAATCTTAATTGAAGTACGTCTGCGGTTGCAGAATGCAAACATGCAGCGTGAGTATGGATCAAGATTGAATTTCAGTTTGATTATGGCAGCAAGGCCGTTGTAACTTTTTCTTAAATCTGTAGAGCCGCATGCGAGATATACAGTTGTACCGCCTGCAAGATCAAGCATGTTCTTTCAAAGCTCCAATCAGAGATTGAAGCAGCACAGGTGGACATGACGGCATTATTTCAACATGTACGTGATCACTGATAAAAATACGGATTGGTGCCTGATCGGGAGTATTAGCTTTTGATGTAAGTTCCTGCTCAGATGGGAGCTTTGCGAAAACCAGCTCCGGATCAGATGATTCATTCTCATTTCTGTCGAATTTTCTAACCCAGTATCCCATTGTTGAAGAGGAAATCTGGTGCTCATCGCACCAGGCTTTGCAGGTCAATCCGCTTGATCTGAAATCATTAACACGCTCTGTCCAAAGCTTCTGTTTATCATTATTCATAAAAATTAGTTCCTCTCATTTGATAAGAAGAGTGTATCAGAAAGCAGGAGTCGTGGACAGATACGGATTATTACCTACTTAC
>DJNY01000083.1:0-2163 GCA_002441865.1 Lachnospiraceae bacterium UBA6452
GTGGAGTTTTTCGGAGATGAGATCGATCGGATCACAGAGTTTGATCCGCTGACCGGAGAGATTCATAAATCATTGAACTTTACCTGTATTTTCCCTGCATCGCATTATGTAGTGGCGAAGGAGAAAATGAACCATGCCATTGAAGAGATTGAGGCAGAGCTGGCGGAGCGGGTGAAATATTTTAAGGATCGGGAGAAGCTGATCGAGGCACAGCGGATTGCGGAACGGACGAATTTTGATATAGAAATGCTGATGGAGACAGGCTTCTGCTCCGGTATAGAGAATTATTCCCGTCATATGAACGGGCTTGCGGCTGGCGAGACACCAATGACACTGATGGATTATTTTAAGGATGATTATCTGATCATCATTGATGAATCGCATATGACGGTTCCACAGATCCGTGCCATGTATCATGGGGATCAGTCCAGAAAGCATACACTGGTTGACTATGGATTCCGACTGCCGTCAGCACTGGACAACCGACCGCTCAATTTTGAGGAGTTTGAATCGAAGATCGACCAGCTTTTATTTGTTTCCGCAACACCGGGAGAATATGAAGAGCAGCATGAGCTGCTGCGGACAGAGCAGATCATAAGACCGACCGGACTTCTGGATCCGAAAGTGGATGTGCGCCCGATCGAAGGACAGATCGATGATCTGATCTCTGAGATCAAAAAGGAAACAGAAAAGAAAAATAAAGTACTTGTCACGACGCTGACAAAGCGGATGGCGGAAGATCTGACAGATTACATGAAGGAAGTGGGCATCCGCGTGAAATATCTGCATTCCGATATTGATACGATGGAACGTGCAGAGATCATCCGTGATATGCGTCTGGATGTGTTTGACGTTCTGGTCGGTATCAATCTGCTGCGGGAAGGTCTGGATATCCCTGAAATTTCCCTGGTGGCGATTCTTGATGCGGATAAGGAAGGCTTTCTGCGTTCACGGACTTCTCTGGTGCAGACGATCGGACGTGCAGCAAGAAATGCAGAGGGACATGTGATCATGTATGCGGATGTCATTACGGATTCCATGCGGGAAGCGATCGATGAGACGAACCGCAGGCGTGAGATCCAGGATGCCTATAACAAGGCACATGGTATCATTCCGAAGACGATCAAAAAGGATGTCCGCGATCTGATCAGCGTAACGCGTGTCATCGACAGCAAGGATACACGCATGGAAAAAGATATGGAATCCATGAATGCGGACGAACTGAAGAAAGAGATCGCCGATGTGACAAAACAGATGAAGAAAGCGGCTGCGGATCTCAATTTCGAACTGGCAGCACAACTGCGTGACAGAATGGTAGAACTGAAGAAGCACCTGCACGAAGTGGAGGACTAAAATGGTATTTTCGACAATAGTGTTTTTATGCATGTTTTTGCCGATCACGATAATTTTATATTATGTCATGCCAAAGGCACTGAAAAATTATTTTCTGCTTGCAGCGAGCCTGTTTTTCTATGCATGGGGCGAGCCAAAGTATCTGCTTGTGATGCTCTTTTCCATTCTTTGTAATTATCTGTTTGGCATATGGCTTTACAGGCTGGGCAGCAGACAGACTTCCTATGATACAGAGGGAAATGGGAAAACAGCCAAGCTTGTTGTTGCGCTTGCGGTTATTGTGAACATCGGGATTTTGTTTGTGTTCAAATATATGACCTTTGCCATGGAAAATCTGCAAAAACTGATCCCATCGCTGCCTGTCTGGCAGATCGCACTGCCGATCGGCATTTCCTTTTACACGTTTCAGGGACTGTCTTATGTCATTGATGTGTACAGAGACGGTGGGAAAAGTGCCCAGAAGAATCCGTGTAAGCTGGCACTTTATATTGCTATGTTCCCGCAGCTTATTGCGGGACCAATCGTGCGCTATAAGGATATTGCACTGCAGCTTGATACAAGAACGCACAGTGCAGAAAAATTTGCAGACGGCGTGACAAGATTTGTAACAGGTCTGGCAAAGAAGGCGATCCTTGCCAATATGACGGGAGCATTGGCAGACTCCATCATGCAGGGTGATTTTTCAGTGATGAGCGCATCGGTCGCATGGCTTGGTGCGATCGCATATACGCTGCAGATCTATCTTGATTTTTCCGGTTATTCCGATATGGCGATCGGACTCGGCAAAATGTTTGGATTTACCTTTCTGGA
>DJNY01000083.1:2315-3500 GCA_002441865.1 Lachnospiraceae bacterium UBA6452
CTGCTGCTTGTTTTTCTGGCAACGGGAATCTGGCACGGTGCGGCATGGGGCTTTTTGCTCTGGGGCTTATGGCATGGTTTTTTTGTGCTGCTGGAACGTTTTCTGGTCAATCATGGAAAATGGAAAGCACAGAACGGAGTCGCGGCGAAAGCGTTTGGCTGGCTCTACACCATGCTTGTGGTTGTGATCGGATGGGTACTCTTTAGCCTTGTACAACTGGATCAGGTGCTGACGTATCTGGGCGTTATGTTTGGAAAGAATGCAGGTGGATTTCATGCATATGGGATCCGGTATTATCTGAGCAACCAGATGATCTTTTATCTGATCGTGTCTGTATTGGTCTGCATTCCGTGGAAGTGGAAAAAGCCGGATGGACTCGTGTTTGACATATTACAGAAAATACTGATTCTGGGATTGTTGGTGCTCTGCTTCATATTTATCATCAACAGCTCCTATAATCCGTTTATCTATTTCCGGTTTTAAATGGTAATGAAACACAACTGAGGATAGAAAGTAAGCTATGAACAACTTGAAAACAAAAAAAGTGATCAATTTCATATTTGCGCTTGTATTTGTCGGTATGATCTTTCTACCGTTCTGTCTTCTGGATACGACGGAGATCATTGATTCCACGCTGGAGAACCGCAGAATGACAATGTGGCCGGGCTGGCATTTTAATCAGGAGATCAATGCGTGGTACGGACATTATGTCGAAGACCGTGTAGCATTCAGGGAGACTGCAGTCCGATTTTACATGGATGCGACTTATGCTGTGTTCGGAGAATTTTCGGAAGACCTGCACATGTACGGAAAAGACGGAGAGGTGTTTCCGGCGGATGACGGATATATCCGGGCATACCAGCATCTGGCAACAGATGAAGAACTCATCGATTCTCTTGTGACCTATCTCGACCGGACCAATCAATATCTGGAAAAACAGGGAATCCCATTTGTTTTTCTGGCAGGTCTGGATAAGAAAACAGTATACGGAGAAGAAATGCCGAACTATATCCATGTGGATACGACGAAGGAAAGCATTATGGAAATGCTGGCACGGAAACTTGCGGAAAAGCAGGTTCCTTATGTGATCCCGGTACAGGAGCTGCAGGAGGCAAAGCAGGTGGAACGTGTCTATAACCGGAAATATGACAGCGCACACTGGAATGCAAGGGGCGCAATGATCGG
>DJNY01000092.1:0-13273 GCA_002441865.1 Lachnospiraceae bacterium UBA6452
CAGAAGGAACGGGATTTTGAGAATTCCAACTATGATGATATCAAGTGTGTATATTCTATCTGGTTATGCATGAACATGGAAGAGAACAGTATGAGTCATATTCATCTCATAAAAGAGGATGTGATCGGTTCCTATGACTGGAAAGGCAGGCTGGATCTGTTTCATATTGTTATGATCGGACTGGCGAAGGAATTGCCGGATCATGGTGATCCATATGAACTGCATCGCCTGCTGGGGGCATTGCTGTCGCAGGAGCTTACAGCAGACGAAAAATTAAGTATTATTGAAAAGGAATATGATATTCCGATAGAAGAGAATATGCGAGAGGATGTGAGTGTTATGTGTAATTTAAGTGAAGGAATTGAAGAAAAAGGACGTGAAGAAGGGCGAGAAGAAGGACGCGCCGAGGGATTACTGAAAGGCGAAGCGGGACTTATTCAGAAAATGCATAAAAACGGAATGACTACAGAGCAGATAGCCTCTGCCACCGAAAAAACAATTGAAGAAGTAGAGGCAATCATTTCTAAAAGCATCCTTTAAGGATCCGGGCAAATTCTTCAATGTAATATCCGGAATTCTCTTTTTTCCAGAAAGCACAATACGTCTTTTTGACAGGGGACTGGTTCCGCACAAGCGGTATTCTGCTGACAGCCGTATCAAACCAGACCTGTTCTCCAATCACATCTACGGGCATATATCCCTGTCCGGTTATAATTTTAAGGCGGGCTTCCTGCACGGTGTCCGCAAAAAGAAAGTCTCCCTGTAACCCGATGATAGTTTCATAATATGCCTGTTCCTCTTTTTGCCCGGTCTGGTTGATCACAAGAATACAGGGCGTATTTTTTAGGTCTTTTGTTTCGAGAGTATGCAATTTACTGAGCGGATTCTTAGAGGAAAGCTCAATATAAATCCTGCTTTCTGCAAGCACTTCATTATGATAAGCATCGGAAAAAGCACGTCTTTGGTCGTTGATCGCAAGATCAACTGAGCCGTTTTCCATTGCATGATACAATTCTTCATGGCTTCCAACGGTAATTTTTACATCCACAGCAGGATATTTTTCAGAAAAGAAAGCAATCGCTTCAGAGAGCTCATTTCCATGATAGCCCTTATAGTAGCCAATGCGTAAAACAGCATGATCGTTGTCTGCGATTCTTTTTGTTTCACGGACAAGCTGTTTCAGATCGCCCGTTATGATAAGGCTTTTCTGATAAAAATGTTCACCGGCGGGAGTCAGGGAAAACGTGCGGTTATGTCTTTCTAAAAGCTGCACACCAAGTTCGCCCTCTAATTTTTTGATCTGCTGGGAAATGGCAGATTGTGAAACATTGCACTGTTCAGCAGCAAGATAAAAATTACCGTTTTCAATGACTGCCTGTAAGTATTCTATTTGACGTAAGAGCATACGCGTCGTTCTCCTTTTTCGTTCTTTGTTAGAATTATAAAACGATTAGAAAAAGTAATCAATATGATAAGAAAAAAGTTTTGATGCAAAAGAAAAAGTAAACTATGATAAGAGCAAATAAAAACAATAAGCGATCAGGAGGAATCAAGATGGCTAAGAATCTGATTATTTACTATTCACGAAAAGGTGAAAATTACGTAAATGGGAGTATCGTTGATTTAAAGAAAGGTAACACAGAAATTTGTGCGGAATTTATCCAAAAAGCGGTAGGCGGAGATCTTTTTGAGATCGAGACTGTCCGGGACTATTCCAGAGATTATCATAAGTGTACGGAAGAAGCACAGCAGGAACTGCGGGGAAATGCCAGACCGGAACTGAAACAGTACCTTTCCGATATTGCAGCTTATGACAACATATTTGTATGTGGTCCCTGCTGGTGGGGAACATACCCTGTAGCCGTATTTACACAGCTTGAAAAACTGGACTTTACAGGAAAGAAAGTAATGGCACTCATGACGCATGAAGGCAGCGGTCTGGGAAACAGTGAACGTGATCTCAGAAAAATATGTAAGGGTGCAGAATTTGGTACCGGTATTGCGGTACATGGGGCAGATGCAAAGAAAGCAGAGCAGGCAGTTGCTGATTGGGCAAAGAAAAGTGTGGAAGAATAGGAGACCGGAGAAAGAATATGCGTAAAAAAGAAGTCATGATCGTAACAGGAGCAGGACAGATCAGTATGGCGATCGCCAGAAGAGCAGGATATGGCAAGAAGATTGTCATGGGCGATAAGAATATAGAAAATGCAAAGACAATCGCAGAGATTATGAACAGTGCAGGATATGATGTAGAACCGGTAGAGATGGATCTTTCGTCCAGAGAATCCATCAAACACCTGATCGCAAAAGCACAGGAATACGGAGAGATCAAAATGCTTGTAAATGGGGCAGGTGTATCTCCAAGTCAGGCACCGATCGAAGCAATCCTGAAAGTTGATCTGTACGGAACGGCTGTATTGCTGGAAGAAGTCGGAAAGGTGATCGCAGAGGGCGGCTGTGGTGTGACGATTTCCAGCCAGTCAGGCTGGAGAATGCCACAGCTCTCTGCAGAAGAAGATGCAGCACTTGCAACAACGCCGACCGAAGAATTATTAGATCTTGAGATTTTACAGCCGGAACACATCAAAGATACGCTTCATGCTTACCAGATGGCAAAACGCTGCAATGAAAAGCGCGTGATGGCACAATCTGTTGTATGGGGCAAGCGTGGTGCGCGGCTGAATGATATCGCACCGGGCATTATCGTGACACCGCTTGCGGTGGATGAGTTCAACGGTCCACGTGGAGATTTCTACAAAAATATGTTTGCAAAATGCCCGGCAGGAAGACCGGGAACTGCCGATGAGGTTGCAAATGTGGCTGAGCTTCTGATGAGCGAGAAGGGTGCATTTATCACCGGCTCTACTTTCCTGATCGATGGCGGTGCGACATCCTCTTATTACTATGATCCGCTGAAACCTGAGGCATAAATACTGCCTGATGCTTAATGAGAAATTTTGCATTTGCCTTTTTAAAGTGTGGAAAATATGATAAAAGAAAACACAAAAGAAAGGCTTGAAGCAATGACGATTCACGAATTCGGAAAAGAAAATAAAGAAACGATCCTGCTTATCCATCCATCTGTTGTGAAGTGGGATTATTTTGAAACTGTTATCCCTATTTTACAGGGGAAATACCATCTGCTGGTTCCGGCACTTCCCGGCTATGATTTTGAAAATAACAGCGATTTTACCAGTGTAGAACAGATCGCTGCAGAACTGAACGACTGGCTTAAGGCGGAAGGGTATACGGAATTATACGCGGTGTATGGCTGTTCCATGGGCGGCTCCATTGCACTGCTGGTTGCATTGGGACAACTGATCAGAATAAAGCACTGCGTCATGGACGGTGGTATTACGCCATATCAGCTGCCGTGGATCATCACACGGTTGATTGCGCTGAAGGATTATCTTATGATGATGATCGGCAGAACCGGAGGTGTGGGATTGCTGGAAAAAGCATTTGCCACAGATGACTATTCCAAAGAGGATCTGCAGTATGTAGCAGATGTTCTGCGGCATTGCAGCAGGAAAACGCTGTGGCGTACCTTTGATTCATGCAACAATTATAAAGTTCCAACGCCTCTTCCGAAAATAGAAACAAAGCTCCATTACTGGTATACAAAAGGGGAAGAAAAAGAAAGAAAACAGGATATCAATTACATAAAACAAAAATTTCCAAAGACAGAGTTTGCAGTATTGCCGGACTTAGGACATGCAGGACTGGTTTTACTGAAACCGGAGCTGTTTGCAGAAATGATTGATGCCCTTTCCTGAGATATTTTTAAATCATACTGTACAAAACTCCGGAACCGGCCGATATCTATAATAGATGCACATCGCAGAATACACCCGGGGAGAAACGAGAGTATGGTAATTCAGAAAACAGATCAGACACTGCAGGCTGTTCAGAACGAAAACCTGCGGAAAAACACAGGAAAAAGAAACAGAAGAGCGCAGAATGCGCAAAACACAAAGAAGAATGTGGACGGCAGATTCCTAATCGCAGGATCTTCCAAAGAGCAGATTGAAAAGAAACGCAAGCTGGCACAGAAGCAGGCGATGAAGCTTGTCAAAGATGCATTTTCCGGTGATCAGGCGGCGAAACAGAATATAGAGGATCTGAAAGCGCAGAAGGCAGAAAAGGTTGCAGACTATCAGGAAAAAATGCAGCAGATCGGCAATATTTCCATGGAAAAGGATAAGCTGCGGGAGACCTATGGGATAGATCCTGATTCGCAGGAGCAGAAGGATCTGGAGCTTTTGGAAAAATACCAGAATAATAAGCTGGGTATCTTTTCAGATGATTTCAGTAAGGAAGATATTGCACGGTTAAAAGAACTGGCAAATGAGCCGCGGACAGAATATCAGAAGCAGGTTCTTTCTTTGAATGGGAAAAAGGCAGCTTTGCAGTCTGATGCAGATCTTATGCAGCAGCAGATCATGGTGCTGGCACAAAATCAGTCGGATGCCAGGATCGACCAGTTAAAGTCACAGGATATGCTGAAAGCAGGAGAGGCTGCGGAAGAGATCAAAAAAGCAGCATCGGATGAGATTGTAGGTATGGCACTTGCAGATGCCAAAGAGAAGCTGGATAAAGAACTGGAAGAAAAGAAGGAAGAAGCCGAGAAGAAAGCAGAAGAAAAGGAAGAACAGGACGAGCGGATCGAAAAAGCAAAAGAAGAACGAAAAGAAGACAGAGAGATGATAGAAGGGGATCTGGATGCGGAAAAACTGCAGGCAGATGCAAGCCTTCGGAAACAGTCCGTTACGCAGTCTGAGGAGACGACGCAACGGATCAATCAGATCATGAAGAAGAATAACCTGATCAATGAGGATCTGAAGGGCATAGAGATCGATGTAAACTTTTAAAGATATTTGCGCAGACCTTTTGGATAATGATTTTTCATAATACTACCTGCCAGTTTACCCCAGCCAAGGCTGTAACCGTCGATGCAGATCAGATACCAGCCGTTTTTTCCTTCATATGGGAAGGTTTCGCCGGATATGAAGCGGATGGCAGTCTGCAGCTGTTGTGGATCAGAAGTATCGAGGTTTACATAATTTTTGACTTTTGCAGGTTGGAGCGAAAGCGCCAGTGCATGGCCGGGGAGAAAGCGTTTTCCGGATAACTGTCCTAAGTGAAGTCCTGCGCGCAGTACCTTCAGTCCGTGCAGGGAAGAGATCTGGTCAGGCAACAGATAAATCTGTTCTCCGAAAGAGGTCAGATGACCTGAGAGCGGAGCAACAAGTACTTCCTGCAAAAATGCGGATAAAAGAGAATAATCTGGAGAGATCGCACACTTTTGTTCTGTGCGGTCTCTTTTTTTGGAAACCTGATGACCGGTATTTTTATTTTTTTTGCCGGGAAGGATGACTTCATTATCGGAAAGCTGAAGATCACCGGCAGACAGTCTGTAGGAAGAACTGTCTGTTTTTGCGGAATCTCCGGTGGTTTCTCCTTTTTGGAGAACGGCAACAAAGTGCCCCTCACCGTGGAGTTTATGCGGCCAGAGACGGATGGCAGATTCTGCTTCTTTTATGAGGCCATGCTGCATACCCTCATACAGAGGAACCTGTATAAGCCGGTAGAGCGGATGCGAGTCTAAAAACTGCAGGATGCACTGTTCATCTTCCTCCGGCGAGAAAGTACAGGTCGAATATACCATGCGTCCGCCGGGACGGAGCATCAGATCTGCCTGCGCTAAGATTTCCTGCTGCCTTTTGGCACACAGTGCTACATTTTCAGGACTCCACTGCGTTATGACTTCTTCATTTTTACGGAACATGCCCTCACCGGAGCAGGGGGCATCTACCATGATCCGGTCAAAAAAGAGCGGAAAATGAGGGGCGAGCTCTGCCGGTGCCATGTTCGTGACGATGGCATTGGAAATGCCCATTCGTTCTATGTTTTCTGCCAGAATGCGGGCTCTGGCGGGATGGATCTCATTGCTGATGAGAAGCCCTTTTCCCTGCATGGAACCGGCAATCTGTGTGCTTTTACCGCCGGGCGCGGCGCAGAGATCCAGAATTTTTTCGCCGGGCTGTGCATCTAAATAGGCGGCAGGTGCCATGGCACTTGGTTCCTGGATGTAGTAGGCACCAGCTTCGTGATAGGGGGATTTGCCCGGATGGAGCTGCGGCGGGTAATAAAATCCCGTGGAACACCATGGTACGGGCGTAAGTGTGCAGTCAAGGCGGGAAAACAAGGTGCCCGCGTCGCCCTTTAACGGATTGACGCGGAGTGCCTGATAATGGTCTGTGTCATAGCTTTGTATAAATGCTTCATATTCGCTTTTTTCGGGTAAAAGCTGTTGCATACGCGAAAGGAAAGCATCGGGTAACGGAAATGTCATAAATAATCTCCTAACATAATCGTTGCTTCTGTATTTTAGAAGCAGTATTTATCTGTTTTCTTATTATATAAGGTTTGTTCTAAATGAGCAAGATGGGTAAAAACAGGCAGTATCCTCCTATTTACAGACAGGGGGCGTGTCGATATAATGGGGATGAAAGAGAGAGTATATCATGCAGAACAAAAAGAAAAAACGAAAAAAGAAAAATCAGAGGATCGTGCTTTGGAGCAGTCTGGGTGTGCTGTTTGTATTTCTGACAGGACTTTTGATCACAGGCAGTGTATATTGCAGCAGTCATTTCAGTAAGGGAACGATCATCAATGAGATCGATGCGTCCGGGCTGACCATGGATGAACTGGAAAGCCGGATGCGGGAGTATGTCCTGACTGTAAGGGAACGGACAGGAGATGGCAGCTACATCACAGAAACGATCACGGGAGACCAGATCGGTGTAAAGGTTTCCGATACAGACGGACTTGAAGAAATTTTAGATAAACAGAACATCATAAAGGCAATTTCAACCTACATAAAGAAAGAACAGCAGGCGTACACGGTAGAAAATCTGTATGCATATGAGGATAGTGCCCTGATGACAGCAATTCTGAAGCTGCAGGGTTTTCAGGACAGTTTTGTGGTAAGCCCTGAGGATGCACATATTTCGGAATATGATCCTGAAAACGGTTATCAGATCATACCTGAAGTACGGGGAAATGTATTGAACCAGACGAAAACGATCCAGACCGTGAAAGATGCGGTGGATGCACTGCTTCCGGAAACTGATCTGGAAGAGGCCGGATGCTATGAGGAGCCTTCCGTCTACGCGGATGATGCAAAGCTGACAGAGCGTCTTGCACAGATGAAGCGGTATACGGATCTGCGCATTGTGTATCATTTCGGGCAGCAGGAGGAAGTGATCGATGGCAGTGTGCTTTCCCGGTGGCTTGTAGTCGATGAAGAGACAAATAAAGTCAGTGTATCGGAAGATGCGATCGATGATTTTGTTGTCATGCTCCGCAAGAAATATGACACGATTTTCCGGAGCAGGGAGTTCCGGACGAGCTATGGCAGAACGGTCACGATAGAAGGCGGTGATTATGGCTGGTGGATGAATTACAGCGAGGAGCAGGAGCAGCTGAAAGAAATGATAAGAAATGGGGAAAGCGGCGAGCGTATCCCGGTTTATTACCAGACGGCGGCTGTTTACGGCAGTCAGGATTACGGCAATACATATATCGAGATCAATCTGACGGCGCAGCACCTCTTCTTATATGTAAACGGAGAAAAGAAAATGGAATCGGAGTTTGTTTCCGGGAATGCATCAAGAGGCTTTGATACACCGGCGGGTATTTACGGCATTACCTATAAGGAACAGGATGCCATGCTGGTAGGTGAAAATTATGAAACACCGGTTTCTTACTGGATGCCGTTCAACGGCAATATCGGACTGCATGATGCGATCTGGAGAGACAGCTTCGGTGCGGATATTTATAAAAAGAGCGGTTCACATGGCTGTGTCAATATGCCATATCTGAAAGCAAAGGAATTATACGGGGAGATCGCAAAAGGAACGCCTGTTATCTGCTATTATCTGGATGGAACGGAATCGGAGCAGACGACCGGTCAGCCGGATGCGGAAAAGGCGCAGGCTGTTGTTGATTCGATCGCCAAGATCGGAACAGTCACAAAGGACAGTAAAAAGAAAATAGAACGCGCAAGACAGCTGTACAACGATGCATCCGCATCGCAGCGGGAATACGTGACAAATTATGAAGTACTCACCGCAGCGGAAGAAGCATATCAGTCACTTAAGAAATAGTGCGTCAGCTGCTCAAGCCAGATCGCAATGGATGGATTCAGTTCCTGTGAATAGAGCACTTCTTTAGCACGGACAGGTTCATCCGTGATCAGACAGTCGATACCAAGGCTGAACATGCGCTCCATGTCCTCCCGTTCATTGACCGTCCAGGCATACACTGTTTTGCCGTTCGCATGCATATGATTGACCAGCCTGCGGGTAATAAATGAGGATTTGATACTGAAACCATCGATGTAACTCAGATTTTGATAATTCCCGTAAGCAACAGGTAACAAATAAATCGTTTGGATGGAATCATCCAGCGATTTTATTTTTTTCAGGGAATCCAGTTTCTTGGCAGCAACCACGCAGTGCTCCGCATCATCATGAGATTCGATCAGGGCAACGACGCCTGCTTCCAGGCCGGTATCGGACGCGTTTGTTTTCAGTTCGATATTCAGATCAATCCTGCCTTTGCAGAGGGAAAGTACCTCATCCAGCGTACAGATTTTCTCGCCTTTGTAAGCCGGAGAAAAATGAGAACCGAAATCCAGGGAGAGAAGCTCTTCATAGGTCATGTCGGAAACATTCCGGTCAACGCCGGTCAGGCGTTTTAAATTGGTATCGTGTACTACGACAATGACATGATCCTTTGTCTGCTGGACATCCAGCTCAATACAGTCAGCCTGATTGTCGATCGCCGACTGAAAGGCTGCAAGGGTGTTTTCCGGGGCATTATGACTGTCACCGCGGTGTGCGGTAATGACCGGAGTGGAAAGCAGGATATTTTGTGTCCAGAAAACATTTGTATCCTTTAACAGATCCAGGTAATAAAAATTAAAGATGGCAGCGAGGAGCACAAGAAGCAGCAATATGCGCTTGCTGATCCTGACCAGAATGGAACGGCTTTCCGGAACCGGAGCAGGAACCTCTTCTCCCTGTTTCAACAGCTGTCTGTAATAGAGAGCACTTAAATAGGAAAATGTCAGTGGGATACTGAACAGTATATATAACTCAAATAAAAAAGACAGGATCGAGCTGAAGATCATGTAAACCGTGCTGCTGTTAAAGTGATCCGCAAGCACAAACCGTACAAAGAAAAGACTCAGCACAAAACATAGCAGCAGAACGGCTGCTAGAACGGTCAGGATCAGAATGTTCCAGGCAAGGAGCTGCAGCGCTGTATGGAAATAGTGATGCTTTGTCAGTTTTTTGCAATGTGCCCTTGCTTCCTTGAAACTTCCGGGCTCTAAGCAGTAGCAGTGAAGGCTTAAGCAGTAACGGACCGCAAGGAGCAGACAGATCGCAAGGATGACACAGAGTACATGAAATGCAGTCTGATTGGACCGGATATAATACAAAATAAAATCAGGAATCGTCACGCTTGTAAAATAACCGGACAGGATCGTGATATTGGTCAGTGGAATAAGGAACAGAGAGAACAGGAAGAGACTGCGGTTATGGCGACGGACACTCTTTTTTAAAATATAAAGACCGCGGCTGAGCATTCCGGTCAGGGAAATGGTCTGTCTGTGATAAGAAGCATGAAATGCCGGGATCAGACAAAAGATTTCAAATACGGTGATAACGGAAAGTAAAAGCAGGACAAAGCACAGGATCACGATCGTGGCCGGGCGCATCAGATAAGAAAAAATACGGTCTTCGGATAAATAATGATATCCTGCAAGGCGCAGGGAAAGCTGGAAGCATGCGGTAACACATGGCAGCATCAGTGCGATGCAGAGCAAACGGTATACAATTTCAAACCCTACGATGGAACGCAGGTTTCTTTTTAATAAATAAAAGCTTTGCTGAAAAGTGTTCATGCTGTCATTCCCTGTCTGTAATCTATCTGTTTAGTGTACAGCAAATTTTCCTTTAAAACAAGGAAAAACAAATGTGCATTCGTTGACAGGTTTCGTCAGAAAGGGTATTCTAAATGCATAGAAAAAGAATGTAACGAAAGAATGGATCGGAGCAATATGCGAAAACATACAATACGAAAATCTTCTGCCGTTTTTCTGACGGTCCTGCTTGCAGGCTGTCTTGTGGCGTGCGGGAAGAAAACAACCAACACAGATGCCGGAATGGAAGCGATCGGTGCACAGAATTATGACCAGGCACTGACCTGTTTTGACAAGGCGATCCTCGAAAATGAAGATCTGCAGCTTGCCTACAGAGGGCAGGGACTTGCCTATATGGGGCAGACCGATTATGAGAGTGCGATCGAAAGCTTTGACCGCGCTTTGCAGAACGGTGGAATGTTTGTCAGCGACCGGGAAGTGGATATCAATTATTATCTTGCTACGGCGCAGTACAAAAACGGGCAGCTGGCAGATGCAATCCAGACGCTCGATGCGGTCGCAGGCGTGCGCAAGGGACAGGATATGGTTTATTACCTGCGTGGCAGCATTAAAATGGAAAACGGCGATTATGACGGAGCAGTCAGGGATCTGAATGAGGCACTTTCCAAAAGTAAAAACAGTATTCCAATGACGATCCGTGTATACGAAACGTTTGCGGACAACGGACATGAGCAGGAAGGGCAGTCTTATCTGAGTTCTGCGATCGAAAACAGGCTTGATGCCATGACGGATTATGAAAAAGGCGTTGTCTATTATTACAGCAGGGATTATGAAAATGCCCGCAATTTCCTGGAGCTTGCAAAAAGTGGGGCAAAGGAGACAGACAGTGATACGCTTCTGATGCTGGGCAAGACTTACGAGCAGCTTGGCGACAGCAATTATGCAGCAAGCCTGTATGAAAAATATCTGACGGAAAACGATGCGGATCCGGTCATCTATAACCAGCTTGGATTATGTAAACTGGAGACGGAAGATTACGAAGCGGCACTTACCGCGATCAACAGTGGTCTGTCCATTACGGAGAATAATACCGTAACACAAGAATTGCGTTTCAATCAGATCGTTGCCTATGAACATCTTGGAAATTTCAAAAAGGCTGCAGCCCTGATGAACAGCTATTTAGACAGCTATCCGGACGATTCGGCGGCGGTCCGCGAAAATGAATTCTTAAAGACGAGATAAGCTTTGCCACTATATCTTGTGTTGACATAATAATGTTGACATAAGATATAGTGGTTTTCTTTTGCCTTTATATTGACTTTACATATCCGCAATGCTACAATAAAACTAATCGGCACATGTGAAGTTATGTTAACCGATGGGGTAAAAAAGTAGTAGAAAGGGAGATTTCATGTTAAAGGTAATCAAAAGAAACGGTGACGTAGCGGAGTTTGACTTAAAGCGGATCAGTGATGCGATCATGAAGGCATTTGTTGCAACGGATGTGCAGTATACAAATGATATCGTCGATCTATTAAGCCTCCGTGTCACAGCAGATTTTCAGGAAAAAGTGAAAGACGAAGAGGTACATGTAGAGGATGTGCAGGACAGTGTGGAACGCGTGCTGGAGCAGGCAGGCTATTCACAGGTAGCCAAGGCTTACATTCTTTACAGAAAACAGCGTGAAAAACTGCGTACCATGAAATCTACGATCCTGGATTATAAAGACGTGGTAAACGGCTATGTAAAGGTAGAGGACTGGCGTGTCAAGGAAAATTCCACCGTGACATATTCTGTCGGCGGACTGATCCTGAGCAATTCCGGGGCAGTAACCGCCAATTACTGGCTGTCAGAGATATATGATGAAGAAATAGCGGAGGCACACAGAAATGCGGATATCCATATCCATGATCTGTCCATGCTGACAGGCTATTGTGCGGGCTGGAGCTTAAAGCAGCTCATCACGGAAGGTCTCGGCGGTATTACCGGCAAGATCACATCTGCACCGGCAGCGCATCTTTCCGTATTATGCAACCAGATGGTAAATTTCCTCGGCATTATGCAGAATGAATGGGCAGGCGCGCAGGCATTTTCTTCCTTTGATACGTATCTGGCTCCGTTTGTCAGAGTGGACAATCTGACCTATCCGGAAGTAAAGAAATGTATTGAGGCATTTATCTATGGTGTAAATACACCGAGCCGCTGGGGCACACAGGCACCGTTTTCCAATATCACACTGGACTGGACGGTTCCGGGCGATCTGGCAAATCTGCCGGCGATCGTAGGCGGCAAAGAGATGGATTTCACATACGGTGACTGCAAGAAGGAAATGGATATGATCAACAAGGCGTTCATCGAGACGATGATCGAAGGGGACGCCAATGGACGCGGGTTCCAGTATCCGATCCCGACTTACTCCATCACAAAGGATTTTGACTGGTCCGATACAGAGAATAACCGTCTCTTATTTGAAATGACTTCCAAATACGGTACGCCGTATTTTTCAAATTATATCAACTCCGACATGGAGCCATCCGATGTCAGATCCATGTGCTGCAGACTGCGTCTGGATCTGAGAGAGCTGCGTAAGAAAACAGGTGGTTATTTTGGCTCCGGTGAAAGCACGGGTAGTGTCGGCGTCGTAACGATCAATATGCCAAGGATCGCTTATCTGTCAACAAGCAAAGATGATTTTTACCGTCGCCTGAATAAGATGATGGATATTGCAGCCCGTTCCTTAAAGATCAAACGTGGCGTTATCTCAAAGCTTCTGGATGAGGGCTTATATCCTTATACAAAGCGGTATCTGGGCAACTTTGACAATCATTTTTCCACCATTGGCCTGATCGGTATGAATGAAGTCGGCTTAAATGCCAACTGGCTGCGTGCGGATCTTTCCGATAAGCATACCCAGGAATTTACAAAAGAAGTGCTGAACCATATGCGTGAGCGTCTTTCCGATTACCAGGAAATGTACGGGGATCTTTACAATCTGGAGGCAACACCGGCAGAAAGTACAGCTTACCGTCTGGCAAAGCATGACAAGAAGAGATGGCCGGGCATCAAGACCGCAGGACATCCGGGGGATACACCGTATTACACGAATTCTTCCCATCTGCCGGTTGACTATACCGTGGATATTTTTGATGCACTGGATATTCAGGACGAACTGCAGACGCTTTATACATCCGGTACTGTATTCCATGCTTTCTTAGGTGAGAAGCTTCCGGACTGGAAAGCTGCGGCTAATCTTGTAAGGACGATCGCAGAAAACTATAAACTTCCATATTATACGTTGTCACCGACTTACTCTATCTG
>DJNY01000092.1:13312-31757 GCA_002441865.1 Lachnospiraceae bacterium UBA6452
CACGGTTATCTGGCAGGAGAGGTCAAGATCTGTCCGCACTGCGGCAAACCGACCGAGGTTTACAGCCGTATTACAGGCTACTACAGACCGGTACAGAACTGGAATGACGGTAAGTTACAGGAATATGCAAACAGAACCGAGTACAGACTGGACAAATCCGTATTAAAGAGACCGGTTTCGAGTGTGGTAACCTTATCCGGTTATGATCAGGATGTCAAGGTTTCCGTCGGAACACCGGAAAACGTAAAATATCTGTTTACAACAAAGACCTGCCCGAACTGTAAGCTGGCAAAAGAATATCTGCAGGGTGTAGCTTATGTACCGATCGATGCAGAGGAGAATATGGAGCTTGCAGTCCGCTATGGTGTCATGCAGGCACCGACACTTGTTGTGGTGAGCGGGGATTCCCACAAGAAGTATGTCAATGCATCCAATATCAAGAAGTATGCAGACAGTCTGGCAGCAGAGGCAGCAAATGTATAAGCAGCATAAATTCATCCATGGATGAAATCAGCATAAGGAGAAACAGCATGATCAACAAATTAGTCGAAAATATCAAAAAGACGGGAGCTCCGATCGTAGTCGGACTGGATCCGATGATGAAGTTTATCCCGGAATTTATTACAAAAAAGGCTTTTGCAGAATATGGAGAGACACTCGAAGGTGCTGCGGAAGCAATCTGGCAGTATAATAAGGGAATCGTGGATGCGATCTATGATCTGGTTCCGGCAGTAAAGCCACAGATCGCCATGTATGAGCAGTTTGGCATTCCGGGGCTTGTTGCTTTTGATAAAACTGTCAAATACTGCAAGGAAAAAGGTCTGATCGTGATCGGTGATATCAAGCGTGGTGATATCGGTTCCACTTCAGCCGCTTATGCGACCGGACATCTTGGCAAGGTACAGGTAGGAAGTAAATTCTATTATGGATTTAATGAGGATTTTGCAACAGTCAATCCTTATCTCGGAAGTGATGGGGTAAAGCCGTTTATTGATGTATGTAAGGAAGAGAAAAAAGGTATTTTTGTCCTGGTAAAGACATCAAATCCGAGCAGCGGGGAATTTCAGGATCGGATTATCGACGGTGCACCGTTATATGAGTGGGTCGGACATCAGGTTGACGAATGGGGCAAGGAACTGATGGGTGATACTTACAGTTATGTAGGTGCTGTTGTCGGTGCAACCTATCCGGAAATGGGACGCATTCTGCGGGATATTATGCCAAAGGCTTATATTCTGGTACCGGGCTATGGTGCACAGGGCGGTAAAGGCAGGGATCTTGTTAATTTCTTTAATAAAGACGGTCTCGGTGCGATCGTGAACAGCTCACGTGGTATCATTGCGGCTTACCAGAATGATCTGTATAAAGACCGGTTTGCACCGGAAAATTATGCAGATGCATCCAGAGCGGCGGTACTGGACATGAAGGCGGATATTGCCTCTGCACTGGCTTAAATATTGTAATGGAAGACATGTTTCTTTATTGAGAAAAGTTATCGATTATATGCGCGGGTTAGAGTTGGCTATCCGCCCGGGCCGGTGCTATAATAGCACCCATAATAAGATACAGATAGAGAAAGGTGTGGATATTATGAGTAACATTTTCAAAGAAATCAACTGGAAAAAAACAGGTATCTTTGCGGCAGGAGTAGCATTTGGTACAGCCGGCATCAAGATCTTATCAAGTAAGGATGCAAAGAAAGTATATACAAACTGTACTGCGGCAGTGCTCAGAGCAAAGGACTGTGTGATGAAAACAGTTTCTACTGTACAGGAGAATGCAGAAGATATTTATGCAGATGCTAAGAGCATAAATGAAGAAAGAGCCCTGCAGCAGGAACAGGAATTCGCGGCAGATGCACAGGAAGCATCTGAAGACGCAGAATAAACAGAAAAAAGAGGGAGCACCTGCTAAAGCGGGTGCTCTTTTGTAGTGAGGAAACGAAATCAAGCGCCAGCTATGCTGGCATTTGATTTCGACCGAACGTACAACGAGAAAAACAGAAGCAGCAGTGCTGCGACGCTACGAAGTAGCGGGTTTTTCGAGTCTGAAGGAGGTAAGGATAGCTTATGAAATTTACAATCAGACATGAAGCAAGGGGAAGAATGCGTATCCATCTTGTGCAGTATCGCATGAGCTATGCGCAGGCGGATCTGCTTCTTTATTATTTACATACACAGCCGCAGGTAAAAGAAGCAAAAGTGTATGAGCGGACAGGGGATGCGGTGATCGTTTATACGGGGGACAGACAACAGATCATAGATCTGCTTCTGGCATTTGCATATGAGTCAGTAAAAGCACCTGCAGGGCTGATCGAAAATTCGGGAAGGGCATTAAACGCTGACTATCAGGAAAAGCTGGTCGGACATGTAGTAAAGCATTATGCGATCAAATGGCTGCTTCCGTTGCCGGTTCGTTCCTGTTATGTCATATGGCAGTCCCTGAAGTATATCAAAGAGGGCATTAAGACACTGTTGAAGGGTAAGATTGAAGTACCGGTGCTGGATGCGACAGCGATCACGGTATCTATATTAAGAAATGATACAGATACAGCGGGCTCGATCATGTTTCTTCTCGGTTTTGGTGAACTGCTGGAAGAATGGACACATAAGAAATCAATCGATAATCTGGCAAGGAGCCTGTCACTGCATGTGACAAAAGCCTGGAAAAAGGTAGACGGGACAGAGGTTCTGGTATCCGTCGATGAGATTGAAACAGGTGATCAGGTTGTTGTACATATGGGTAATGTCATTCCGTTTGACGGTGTGGTAGCAGAAGGGGAAGCACTGGTCAATCAGGCATCCCTGACGGGTGAAGCGACAGCAGTCAGAAAGGCGGAGGGTGCATCCGTATATGCAGGCACTGTGATGGAAGAGGGCACATTGACGATCACGGTCAGCAAGATCGGAAGTGACAGTAAATTTGAAAAGATCGTGAAGATGATCGAAGAGTCTGAAAAGATGAAATCCAATGTAGAAGGCAAAGCAGCCCATCTGGCAGACAAGCTTGTGCCATACAGCCTTGGCGGAACGGTACTGACTTATCTTTTGACAAGAAATGCCACAAAGGCACTTTCCATTCTGATGGTGGATTTCTCCTGTGCACTCAAGCTGGCAATGCCGATTTCCGTACTTTCTGCGATCCGTGAGGCAGGCAGCCATCACATTACCGTAAAGGGCGGCAAGTTCTTAGAGGCAATGGCAGAAGCCGATACGATCGTATTCGATAAGACGGGAACACTGACAAAAGCATGTCCGACTGTGGCATCCGTTGTGTCTTTCTGTGAAAAGACACCCGATGAACTTTTGCGGATCGCAGCCTGCCTGGAAGAACATTTTCCACATTCCATGGCAAAAGCGGTAGTCGATGCGGCAACAAAGAAAAATCTGCTGCATGAGGAAATGCATTCCAAACCGGAGTATGTGGTAGCACACGGTATTGCAAGTATGATCGGGGAAAAACGTGTTGTGATCGGCAGTTATCACTTTGTATTTGAAGATGAGAAATGCACGATCCCGGAAGATAAGAAAGAATTATTTGAGAATCTGCCGCTGCAGTATTCCCATTTATATCTGGCGATCGACGGTGAGCTGGCGGCAACGATCTGCATCGAAGACCCGCTGCGCGCAGAAGCGAAATCTGTGATCAGAAAGCTGCATAAAGAAGGGTTTACCAATATTGTCATGATGACCGGTGACAGCTACCGGACAGCAGAAGCAATCGCAAAGAGTGTTGGTGTGGATCATTTCTATGCAGAAGTTCTGCCGGAAGACAAGGCTGACTTTGTACAGCAGGAGAAAGCAAAAGGACATAAAGTTGTGATGATCGGTGACGGCATCAATGATTCACCGGCGCTTTCCGCAGCTGATGTCGGGATCGCCATTAGTGACGGAGCAGAGATCGCAAGAGAGATTGCAGACATCACGGTCAGTGCGGATGATCTGAATGAGATCGTTGTGCTGAAACAGCTGAGTGAGGCACTTATGAAACGGATCCATAAAAATTACAGACAGATCGTGACATTTAATGCCGGACTGATCGCGCTTGGTGTGGCAGGCGTGATCCCGCCTACGACATCAGCTCTTCTGCATAATACTTCAACACTTCTGATCGGTATGGACAGTATGAAGAACCTGCTGTAAGTTTATACACGATAGTGGAATAAGATGATACGGAAACTGCCGGAAGCAGGATAAAACCTGTTTTCCGGCTTTTTTCATGTAATAGGAAACTTCGTTCCTGTTACACAAAAATGCGTACATAATATAAAATTTTACTGGCATATAGAGTGGTTACAGGGTATACTGAAAACAACTATTATAGGAGAGATAATAGTGGTATCTTATGACAGGCAGGTAAAAAGGGGGAAAACATGAAGAAAAGAATTTTGGTCGCACTGACAACACTTTGTATCACACTTCTGACAGGATGCGGTATGAGCGCAAAGATGGAGATCAATCCTGATCTTTCGGGCACTGTTTCGATGGAGGTAGATACAACAGGGGAAGAAGAAAAACAGATCGAGCAATATATGAACAGCCAGCCGGGCAGTACATCGACAACCTATGCCGATATGATGAATGAAATGGAATTTACGGCAAACGGTACGAAAGTATTGAACGGAAAAGAACACAATTCCTACGTCCTGAGCCAGAAAGTAACTGCGAAGGAGATGAAATCTTCTTTCCTGGAACTGACAGGTGACAAAGCCGTAATGAATATTGCACAGGACAGCCAGACAAGCACGAGTCAGATAGATGCCAATATGGCGGGTGATCCGGACGGACTGGATGGATATGATATTGTGATCAGTTTTCCGTTCCAGGTAGCAAAGACAAACGGCGAACTGCAGCCGGACGGCAAAACGGTCAGGTTTGATGCAGTGAAACTCGTAAAAGAAAAGACAGACCGTATCTATGCCATGAGTGCACAGGCAGTGGCACAGGCCGGTAAGATCAAGGTCAGCGGGGTCAAAAATAAAGGGGCATATAAGAAACCTGTGACTATGAAGGTTTCTTCGCCGGGCGTTATCACGCAGCTTCGTATAAATGGCAGGGCACAGTCGGGCAATGAATTTACGGTAAGGAAAGACGGTGCTTATAAAGCTGAAATTGAAACGGCAGCAGGTACAAAGCAGACTGTCCTTTTCTGCGTTGACCGTAAGAAACCGACAACCAATGTGAAAAACAATAAGGTTTACAAAAAGAACCTGAAGATCATATTCCGGGATAAGCTTTCCGGTGTGAAGAGTGCCACATTGAACGGCAAAAAGATCAAAAGCGGTAAGACCGTGAAAAAGAACGGTACTTATACACTGAAGATCAAAGACAAAGCAGGTAATGTAACAAAAGTAAAATTTAAAATACAGAAATAAGGTGTGTCACATGAGATGGGGAGAAAGAAAGCCACTGATCGGTTTGATGCCGCTCGTGGACGAAGAAAGAGAGAGTTATTGGATGCTGCCCGGTTATATGAAGGGCATTGAGCAGGCGGGGGCTATTCCGCTGATGCTTCCGCTGACAGAGGATGCACATATCATCCGTCAGCTGGTGGAGCAGTTGGATGGTTTCCTGTTTACGGGCGGGCATGATGTATCTCCGCATCTGTATCAGCAGGAGCGTAAAAAAGAGTGTGGAAAGAGCTGTGATATGCGTGATGCGATGGAGATCGCACTTTACCGCCGGGCGTATGAGCAGGATAAATCCGTTCTGGGAATCTGCCGGGGAATCCAGATCATCAATGTTGCAATGGGAGGTTCCCTGTATCAGGATCTGGAAACAGAATATCATACACAGACGGAGCACCATCAGTCACCACCATATGAAAAACCGGTACATACCGTAACACTGGTGGCAGACAGTCCGCTCCACAGGCTCCTGAAAAAAGACCAGCTGGCTGTCAACAGCTACCATCATCAGGCAATACACAGGCTGGCAGAAGGGCTGTCCCCGATGGCTGTTTCAGAGGATGGACTGACAGAGGCTGTTTATGTACCGGAAAAAACATTTATCTGGGCATTTCAATGGCATCCGGAGTTCTCTTATCAGGTCAATGAAGACAGCAAAGCGATTTTCAAAGCATTTGTAGAAAGTTGTCTGTAGAAATTGCAAATCCGGCAGATTGGTGGTAAAATCGGTTAGAAACACCTAACCTGCACCGGCAGGAAATAAAAAAATGAAAATGATAACAGGAGGCACACAATGGGAGTAAATTCAATTGATGCAGAAGATGATCAGTTTGCATATCGTTATGATACACAGCTTCTGATCGACAGAAGAGATGAGGATCTGGATGAGGATGCGATCGCAGACTACATCACAGAGCATTTTGAAGGCAACAGCCTGATCGCAGCGGGAGATGAAGATCTGATCAAGATCCATTTCCATACAAATGAGCCATGGAAGATCTTAGAGTACTGCAACACACTCGGTGAGATCTATGATATTGTTGTAGAGGACATGATCAGACAGGCAAACGGAATGCAGGGCTGACGGAGAGGAAAGAAAATGGAAGCGGATAAGACTGCGTATGATGAAATCTATCTGGAAGATGTCATAGATCTTCATACCTTATTATTTATCAAACTGACGGAGATCACGGAATACGACCTGTGTTCCATGATAGATGTGTATATGCAGCATTCGGAAATCAGAAGAAAGATGGATGTTGGCAACTGGAGTGCACTGAATAAAGGATATAAGCAGTTGAAGAACAGTATCGATTTTTCACTGTGTGCGCCACGAAAAGAAGCTACAGAATGTGATCGTATTTTGCTGAACTGGATTGCACAGATATATGTCCGGCTGCAGTGGAAATATTGTATTTCATCCGCAGAAATAAGCAGGGCAATTCCATCTGCCCTGCTTATGAGATTATATGAGCCGCTGAGTGAAGTTTCTTATAACAATGCCTGTGAGAAATTGTACCGGAAATATCTATCTGGCGCGCAGCTTCTTTAAGCCGATTTCATATTGGTCATAAAATTCTTCCCCAAGAGAAGCATATGCTTTTATGCCGAATTTAGAATCCGCCATCCAGCCAAGCTTGGGGTGATATTGTCTGAATATTTTATCCTTTAGAAGCCGGGAAGAAAACTGCTGCGTATTTTCATGGAACAGATTGATATTGACGCGTGTTGCATAGTACCCCCGGTCCATGATATTTTCCGCTTCAATATCTTTTGTGACCAGTTCAAAATCTGCACGGTTTAACCGGAACAGGTCTTGATTATGTAAAGGATCGACCAGTGTAAACAGCAGCTGCAGCTGATACCGTTTGATCTTTCCGTTAAGATACAGACCGTCGGACAGCATATGTGGGATACCGGCCCCCAAAGGCTGCCTGTTATTGCTCAGGAACGGAAACAGGGTATAATCCGCCAGTTTTTTATCAGGGTCTATATCCAGAAGAATGCCGCATTCACCGGTTGTTGTATTGTAATAGGACATTTCGTCTCTGATCTTTTCCCAGCCAAAACCGCTTTTTATGGCATCATCGATCATACGCTCGATGCCTGAAAGCAGTCTGTCCGTTCCCTTGAATCTGGGGACACGGAAATATTTTTTGGGGAAGTCCCAGCAGGACATGCCCTGCTCCAGATCTTCGATCATGGCAAGAAGCCGGTTCCCTTCATCGACCATATTTCCCGCATCATAAAACGGCACATCGCCGATCTTTTTCAGCTCGTTATATAAATGACCTTTGGCAAATCTGTAGTTTACGATAAAAATATTGTAGCAGAAAAGACCGGGCTGTCCCTGATAGGTATGATGCTTCATCGGATGGATACCGCCGTTCATGGCATCTTCGGACAGGAGGTTTTCCACCTGGGGGATCAGCCGCGTGGCAATCGCTTCTTCCACAAGCCGGTAGCTGGCTTTTTCTCTTTCACAGGCAGTCAGATATCTGCGCACCTGCTGGTCAATATCCTGCATGGTAAGCCGGATATGGTCATCTACAAAAAATGATTCATTCGCCATAAGAAATCTCCTTTTTATACAGTCGTATCTTGAGTGTAGCATGGATTTTCCATGGCTGCAATGGAGCAGTGGTTGAAAAGGAAAGGATTGTATAAAGGCGCGATATTATGTATATTGGTAGGGAAGAAGAGGGAGAAAAGCGATGGAATATCTTTATAAAATTACGGTAGAAATTGATGATGACATGGTACAGCGTCTTGGACAGCATGACCTTGATGCGGTTTATGAGACTGTGCGGCAGGCTTTTTCAGGCTGCGGTTTTCAGGAAAGAACAGAAGCGGGCAGACAGATGGTCTTTACGATCGGAGAAGACAAGGATTCCTTCAGCAATGTCGGGATCGTGGCAAATGCGCTCTATGATTCGTGGCTTGGCAGGTATCTGAAAAAGATGGAATGGTACGATGCCGGTGATGACAGTGTGGAAGATATCCTGAAAGAGATCAGGGAATTTGATGAAAACTATGGAAAATAGAAAACGCCCGGGCAATGCCATTTAGCTGCATCTGCCCGGGTAATCTTAGGTGATAGGGCATATTCTTATTCTACAGAAACAAGCTCAATCTTGAAGTTCAGTTCTTTTCCTGCCATTTCATGATTGGCATCCAGTGTAATATGGGTATCGTCTTTGGCTGTTACGGTAACAGGGAAAGACTGTCCGCTTGGTGTCGATAAATAAACATGTTCACCGACAGATAAACCTTCTGCGCCCGGTAACTGACCGAGCTCCAGCGTAACGATATTCTGCGGATCGGGCATTCCGTATGCTTCCTCCGGCATTAAATGGATATCCAGGATCTGTCCGATCTCCATTTCTTTTACGGCTTCATCAAAGCCCTTGATCATCATGCCTGCACCACAGACAAATTCCAGCGGCTCGCCGCGGTCATAGGATGAATCAAATTTTTCTCCGCTGTTAAAGGTACCGGTGTAATGTACCTTACATTTCTTTCCTACATTGCTCATAGTTGTCCTCCGTTTTACATATTCTTGTAAGCATTGCCCCACGCAACCATGGAATCCAGGATCGGTTTTAAGGTTTTTCCGAGATCGCTTAATGCATATTCCACTCTTGGCGGAACCTCCGGGTATACTGTCCGCGTGATCAGTCCGTCTTCTTCCATGGAACGCAGACTGTCAGTCAGTACCTTCTGGCTGATCCCGTCCAGATCCTTTCGAAGCTCGTTGAACCGCCATGGTCTCTGTAACAGATTTCTTATAATAAGTAACTTCCATTTGCTTCCAATCAAAGCAACGGTAGTAGCAACCGGGCATTCCGGTAATTCTTCTTTTGTCAGCATATCATCAGCTCCTTATATCAGATTCTTTTTGCGTGTTACATCAGATTATAATGTAATATCCCAAAGCCTGTCAATCGGTTGTACAATACCCCGGTTACTTTTTTGTGACTATGTAATAAAAAAGTGCGTACTTTTTCTGCAGCATCACATCTGCTATCCTAAACCTGCAGCAAGGGCAGAGCCCACAAACATAATTTAGTTTACAGGAGGTAACGGAAATGGCACTTACAGACATTTTTGGATGGAACAAAAAAGATGACAAGCAGGCTGCAGCCTGCGGAACAGCCTGCGGGGCAGCAGCACCGGAGAAACCGGCAGCCTGCGGAACAGCGTGCGGGGCAGCAGCACCGGAAGAAAAACCTGCAGCCTGCGGTACAGCATGTGGGGCATCTGATAAGTAAGAAGTAACAGAAGAAAGGAGCGGATAGGATGCAACAGTATTTTTCATTTCAGTGGCATATTACAGATGAATGCGATCAGCGCTGCAAGCACTGCTATATCTTTTCGGGAGAAGGCTGCAGACAGCTCAAAAGTATGACATATACACAGATGCAGGATGTTATCGCAAATTGTGAGGATTTCTGTAAGGTGTATCACAGACTGCCTTATTTTTATATCACGGGCGGAGATCCTATCCTGCATCCTGACTTCTGGAAACTGCTGGTTCTTTTAAAAAGCAAAAATATTCCGTTTACGCTGATGGGAAATCCATTTCATTTGAATGATGAGATCTGCCGTATGTTGAAAACCTGCGGCTGTGAGAAATATCAGATGTCGCTGGACGGAATGGAAAAGACGCATGACTGGTTCCGAAAGCCGGGCAGCTTTGCGGAAACGATAGAAAAGATCGGATGCCTGAACCGGGCAGGCATAAAGAGCATTATCATGAGTACGGTCTCTAAGACCAATCTTGCAGAAATCCCGGACATCATCGATGCGGTGGTACAGGCAAAAGCAACCGTATTTGCATTCTCCCGTTATGTACCAACGGGCGGAGAGGTGGATACGAGCATGACACCGCAGGAATACAGAAAGCTGCTGGAAATCTGTGATGCCAAATATCAGGCATATGAGGCAGCAGGCTGTGAGACGTATTTTAATAAGAAAGATCATCTGTGGACGTTATATGAATATGAAACGGGACGGTTTAAACTGCCATCCGCTGCAGAAAAGGGAATGATCTATGGCGGCTGTAACTGTGGCAACTGCCATATCACGATCTCCTCAAACGGAGATGTGATGGCATGCAGACGTGTGACAGACAGCAGGGTGGCAAATATATTTGAGGACAGGCTGGCAGATGTGTGGCTCAGCCAGATGGAGCAGTACAGAGACTATGATGCCTTTACAAAGTGCAGCAAATGTGAGCTGAAAGCATGGTGCAGAGGCTGCCCGGCGGTGGCAAACGGTACAAATGGCAGCTTCTACAGCGCAGATCCGCAGTGTTGGAAGCAGAAAAACGATATCACGGGGGAGGAACTGGTATGTTAATGGATATCATCAAAAACAGACATTCCATCCGGAAATACACGGACAGACAGATCAGCCGAGAAGATCTGGAAAAGATTCTGGAGGCAGGCAATTTTGCACCGAATGCGGGCGGCGGACAGAGAAGCATGATGGTAGCGGTACATGATAAGGAACTGACGACCCAGATCGGACAAATGAATCTGGCAAAGTTTGACCGGACACATCTGGCAGGTAATTTCGTGTCAAAGGAACAGCCGAGTACGATCGATGATCCGACGATCCGAAACGGATTTTATGATGCGCCGACAGTTGTCTGTGTATTTAGTCAGGATAACTTTTTATTTAAGACGGCAGATGCCTTTTGTATGATGGAAAATATGATTTTGCAGGCGACAGAGTTAGGAATTGCGTCCTGCATCATTTCAAGAGGATACGAGACCTTTGATTCACCGGAAGGCAGGCAGTTTATGGAAGCCTGGGATGTCCCACAGGGGTATGCGTGTCAGGGATTTGTGATCCTGGGATATATCGATGGAGAGCAGCCACAGAGTAAGCCGAGAAAACCGGGCAGAGTTAAGATTATAGAAGCGTAATGATGGATGCAGCATCATGCGGGAAAGGCGGAAGAGATATGGATTTGGCAACATGTTTAAAGAAGATGGAGCTTGTGGGCGTACTTGCATTTGCGACAGTAGACAGTACAGGGGCACCACAGGTCCGCAATATCAGTGCGATACATTATGAACCGGATGCCTTGTATTTTTTCACAGCGAGAGGCAAAAACTTTTGCAGACAGCTGCAGGCGGATGGCAGAGTCCAGATCTTATGCTATACAAGATATAAAGAAATGATACGGCTTTCCGGCAAAGCAGTGGCAGTGGCGGAAGCAGAACAGGCAAAATGGCGGGATGTGATCTTTGCAGAGCAGCCGTATCTTGCCAATGTCTATCCGGGAGATACGAAAGAGATCGGCATCGTGTTCTGCATTAACAGAGCGCAGATCGAATATTTCAATCTCGGTGTCAATCCGATTTTCCGGGAGACATATACGCTGGGAAATGCTACACTGGAACAAAAGGGATATTTTATAACGGACGCCTGCACCGGCTGCGGAACATGTCAGAAAAACTGCCCGCAGAGATGTATCACAGCAGGTAAGCCGTATCAGATCCGGCAGGAGCATTGTCTGCACTGTGGAAGCTGTTATGAAAAATGTCCGGTAAAAGCAGTAGAAAGAAGAGGATGAGATGAACCAGAGCGAAAGACGCAGATATATTTATGTAAACCGCTATCAGGATGCACCAAAGCCGGTTTATGAAAAACCGTATGCGCTGGTAAAGGACAAGGATTACTTTGTGCTTACCACAAATGTAGACCACTGTTTTCAGAAGGCGGGCTTTGTAAAAGAGCGTTTATTTTACACACAGGGAGATTTCGGCTTGTTCTAGTGCAGTAAGCCTTATCACCGGGAAACTTATGATAATGAGAAGGTCATAAGAGAGATGGTGCTCAGCCAGGGATTTGAGATCGTGCACGGTGAGGATGCAGGCTGGCATACGGCGGCAGAGCGGTATCAGACATTTATGAAGAAGCACAGAGGAGAAAAAGTAGTGTTTCTGGAGTTAGGCGTAGGTTACAATACGCCAGGCATTATCAAATACAACTTCTGGCAATATGCCTGTCAGTGGCAGCAGGCGTTTTATGTCTGCATCAACAAAGGTCAGGCAGCAGCCTTTCGCATCATCTTATAATAGCAGGGGATCAGCAGTGCGCAGGCACCAAACCATGCAAGCGGGCTGGCTATGCAGACGGATGTATAGCCGAGTACACCGGACAGACCGACGGTGGCGGCAATACGCATGACAAGTTCGATCATGCAGGCTGCAAAAGGCGCGCTTCCGTTCTGCATGCTTTGGACAGAAGTACGATATACTGCCAGCAGACCCAACAAGAAATAAAACGGTGCAACGATCGTCAGGTACCGGTCGGAATAGTAGTAGATCTCTGCAGTAGGTGCAGAAAGAAACAGACGCACGATCGGATGACGCAGCAGAAGGATCCCTGCACACATGAGCAGATTGAATGTTTCTGTCTGGATCAGACAGGCACGTACACCTGAGCGGATCCTTGCATGATCGCCTGCACCGAAATTCTGTGCTACATAATTGGAAATCGCAGTCATCATGGCATTATTCACAAGGACGGAAAGCTGATCTGCCTTGGAAGCAGCGGTATAACCTGCCACAGCGGCAGTTCCCATGGAATTGACGACCGTCTGCATGGCAAGCTGTCCGATGCACATGACAGACATCTGGAATCCCATCGGGAATCCGGTTTTCAAATGCTGAAGAATAGCACCTTTTAAATCATGAAAGTCCCGGCTGTGCAGATGCAGGATTGGATATTTCTGCAGTCCGACGAGCAGACAGAGCAGGGCAGAAAGAAATTGCGAAAGGATCGTTGCCCAGGCAGCTCCTGCAACCCCCATCTGAAGCGGCAGGATAAAAATCACATCTAATACGATATTCAGTACGGACGAAAAAACCAGAAAATAAAGCGGCGTTTTACTGTCTCCGAGTGCACGCAGCATATTGGAGATCATGTTGTAAAATACTGTTGCGCCTGTTCCGAGAAGCACGACGAACATATATGCATAGGCAGCATCCTCGATATCTGCCGGGATTTTCATCAAAATAAGAAAGGTTCGTGCAAACAGACAGCAGAGCAGGGTAAGTACAATGGTAAAAGCAATGCTGAGCAGCGTGGAAACCGCAATGCTTTTGCGCATGCCATTTTCATCCCGGGCACCGCAATATTGACCGAGACAGATACCAAATCCGCCCGTAAATCCATTGATAAAGCAAAAAACAAAATAAATGATGATGCTGGTGGATCCAACTGCGGCAAGGGCATCTGCACCGAGTGTTTTCCCGACAATGACAGAATCCGCCAGTGTATAAAAGAGCTGGAACAGATTGCCCAAAATAACGGGGATTGCAAATTTCAGCAATGACCAAAACGGATTGCCGCTTGTTAAGTCCATTTCTTTTGTTTTCGACATAGGAGCCTCCTCTTGTATCGTGTATAAGTATTTTTGTCAAATCGTAGTGTAGCACAGGCGGTTTCTCATTTCAATGAAGTGACAAAAAGAAAGAGAACTGCTATAATATGATTACTTATATTTGCTTCTCAGAGGTGACGGAAGATGCGATCAGGCAGAACAACGAAAAAAATACAATGGATGCTCCCCGTGCTGGTGTTTATGCTGGGGTGCTTTGTACTTTCTGTTATATTATACAGTACAGGAAAGGCAAATCAGAAGCAATTACAGACGGTCACGGAACTAAATGCAATGACATATGCAGAGCGGATATCAAGTGATCTGAACAATGGGATAGCCATCACGGATGCCCTGCAGGAAATCCTGATCAGTGAAAATGGAGAACTGGATAATTTTCCATTGATCGCGGAAGATATGATGACAAGCGCAATCCAGAGCATACAGCTGGCACCGGACGGTGTGGTGACGGAAATCTATCCGGAGGCAGGAAATGAAGCCGGAAAGATCGACCTTTTACATGACGAAACAAGAGGCGGGATCTGCCGCTACGGAAAAGAACATGATCTGACGACTATGCAGGGACCTTTTCAGCTGAAGCAGGGAGGGAGCGGAATCGCGATCCGGAATCCGGTGTATCTGCAAAATGAAGCAGGGGAATCTGTTTTCTGGGGCTTTACAATAGCGATCATTCGTGTGCCTGATATTTTTGCCAATTCTGCACAGGCACTGACTGATTTTGGATATGCTTATCGTCTGTCCAAAACACTTTCTCCACTGGACACGGAATATGAAGAGGTCGCTTCTTCGGGAACAGAGCTGGACGATCCGGTTTCATACGAATTTGAGCTTGGTGGCTGTTCCTTCATAATAGAAGTTATGCCGGATGCCGGCTGGAATAAAGGCAGCCATTCCTCCATCATCCTTTTCAGCGGTCTTATGATCATCCTGCTCCTGACAGGGCTTACAACGGCAATTCTGATTCTGGAGAAACGCAGGAAAACGTTAAAAATATTATCTACAACGGATCCGCTGACAGGGCTGCTGAACCGGAAAGGATTTGGTGAGCAGATACGGAAGTGTATGAAAGATCCTGCACAGCCATATGTTGTCCTGCAGCTGGATATTGATGATTTTAAGTTTATCAATGATATATACGGACATGCAGCAGGAGATATGGCATTACAGGAACTGGCAGAGAGCATGCGGGATGCGTTCCCCGGGGATGCAGTTTTATGCCGCAGCGGCGGAGATGAGTTCACGATCGTCCTGCCCGGAATGACATGCGAAAAGGCACGGGAACAGATAGAGACGTTTACTGCCATGCCACGGTACTTTCAGCACGGGGATACCATGCAGCCATTTTATATTTCTCTTGGTTATGCCCAGTACCCGGCGGATGCAGACAATGCAGAAGCACTGATACAAAATGCAGACAGAGCGCTTTATGAAGTAAAGATGCGCGGAAAACATGAGTGCCTTCCATATCAGAAAGATCTGAAGACACGGAAAAGAAGCCGCCTTGGATTTGCACTGCGGGATATTTCACGCCATCTGCCAGGTGCATTTCTGATCTACAGGGCAGATCCGGAAGATGACCAGATCCTGTTTGCAAATCAGGAATTGATCAGCTTCGCGGGATGTAAGGATCTGGATGAGTTTCTTTCTTACTGTGGGCACAGGTTCCGGAATCTGATCCATCCGGAGGAGCAGGATGCGGTGGAAGCAAGCATCTGGCGGCAGATCCATGCAAAGGCTGCGGATACAAATGATTATGTACAGTTCCGTTTTGCAAAAAAGGATGGTACATATCATCCGGTTCTGGATCATGGACGTATCGTGGAAAACACATATTACGGAAATGTATTTTATGTACTGATCATGGATTGCGATCTGCTGGAAGCGCATTATCAAAGATAAAAAGGAAAGAAAAGGCGGGAGCTTCTGGCTCCCGCCTGGTGTCTTATGCAAGGACAAGTAACAATGCCATTTTGAATCTGCCATCTGCTGTTACGCTGTGCAGACCATTCTTTTCAAAGCGGAAGCATTCACCGGCGGAAAGTTCGTAATCTTTTCCTTCATAGCCGATCGTTGCTTTGCCTTCTAATGCGAAAACGATCGCATTGCCAGGTGCCCGGTGTGGTGTCAGGCCGGTCCCTTCGTCAAATGCCATAAGCACATATTTCATGGACGGATTGCTGACAACATCCATGTTGGCAATGCTGCCTTCTTCATAATCAATCAGGTTTTTCAGTTCGAATACTTCGTTTGTTTTTACATTCGGATTCATTGTAATCTCCTTTTCTGTGTTATTTTCCAATATGATCTCTGTGTATACCATACCGGAATCTGTTTCCATTCCGCATAAGGTTTTGCCGGGAACGATGAGAGCTGCATGGGGGAAAAGCGGCTTTTCCTCAGCGTTTTCTCCGATCAGGATATTGCCCCGGCCTGCTGCACCGATGTACATTGTCATACGGTCATAGCTTTCCTGACTGATGGACGTATCTTTTCCGAGTGAGAACAGGGTAACTTTTGTGGTATTGCCCAGTTTTGTATCTCTGGATATGGTAAAGCCATCCCGGATGGGACGCAGCTGCTCGATCGTAAATACAGATTCCATAGAAAACCCCTTTCATTTGATTGATTTAGTATGTGAAAGAATTGTGTCTCCTATGAATATAAGCTATAATAAGAAAAAAGAAAAGAACAAATTTGATCGGATTACCGGATGGATAAGAGGAGAAAATCGTGGAGCATGTATTATTTATTGTAATTGGTATCGGTGTGTTTTTGTTAGGCGTAAGGGATCTGTGTATCCCGGTTCTGTGTACAGAGCAGATAGAGGCGGAGCATACGGGATACAGGACCTATTATGGCGGCGGCAGATATGGCATACGAAAAATAGATATACCTGTTTTTACTTATACTTATCAGGGCGTTAGTTATCAACGCCAACTGGCACAAAATGTGTCATACAAAAAACTGACGGAAAATATGGAGCAGGGCAATATCCATCCAATCTACATCAATCCCAAGCACCCACAAACCTGTATTTTTCAGAGAAAAGTAAGACCGGATACGATCCTGTTCCTCTGTATGGGGCTGCTTATCGTGCTGGGAGAGCTTGTGAGAATGCGATAGAAAATGCAAAGCCGGACAAAAAAGGCAGTTTATAATAATTTAAAATAACTGCGCCGTGTTTCGAGGAGACCAAGTGAGGCAAGCTTGCTGATCTCTGCGGACATGGCGCTTCTTTCTACGCCGAGATAATCGGCAAGCTGCTGTCTGTTAAACGGAATATAGAAGGCATTTGTTCCTTTTTCTTTTGCCTGGTCATTCAGATAAGCAAGCAGTTTTTCTGCCGTTGTTTTATGAGAAATATATTTCAGCTTCCGGTTCAGATACATATTTTTACGTGCAACGATACCAAGCAGATTCCGGATCAGGACAGTGTGATAAGTCCGGCTCTCATCGGCAGCGTGCAGCAGGGCATGACTGCTGATGGTTAAGATATGGCAGTCTGTGGCGGCGATGATCGTGACGGGAAGATCTGTGACGTTTGCACAGGCAAAAGCCTCTGCAAAAAGAGCACCGGCGGAAACGGAGGCAGTGATACTGCGATTGCCGTAATAATCATCCTGCAGGATGTGGATATCACCCTGCAGCACAATACCGATAAAGTTGACAGCATCACCGCAGTGGCGGATCGTTTCTTCTTTTTTATAATGTCTGACGCGTGCTTTCAGTTCTTCAAGAACACATGGCAGTTCTGTCTGTGGAATTCCCTGAAATAACGGATTTTTCTGTATGAGAGTTTCATAAGATGCAAAATTTTTTGACATAGCAGCTCATTTTGTTGGAAATCCAACATAATTATTGCAATGAGTTTAGTACAATGACGACAGAAAAGTCAAGGAGGAATCACAAATGGTTAGAAAGATCATTCATATTGATGAGGAAAAATGTAATGGCTGCGGGATCTGTGCAACCGCTTGCCATGAAGGCGCGATAGAGATCATAGACGGAAAGGCAAAGCTGACAAGAGAGCATTTCTGCGACGGCTTCGGCGATTGTCTGCCGGGCTGTCCGACAGGTGCGATCACATTCGAGGAAAGAGAAGCGCCGGCTTATGATGAAGCAGCGGTACTCAGAGCAAAGCAGGAGAAGGACAGACTGCTCAACTGGCCGGTACAGATCAGGCTGGCACCTGCGCAGAGTCCGTATTTTGAAAGCGCAAAGCTGCTTATCGCAGCAGATTGTACAGCTTATGCATATGCAAAATTCCACAGTGAATTTGTGGCAGGCAGAGCAACGCTGATCGGCTGTCCGAAGCTGGACGGTGTCAATTACAGCGAAAAGCTGACAGAGATCCTGAAGCAGAATGATATCCGCTCCGTAACTGTGCTCCGCATGGAAGTGCCATGCTGCGGCGGTCTGGAAATAGCGGCAAAGAAAGCACTGCAGGACTGCGGTAAAATGATCCCCTGGCAGGTCGTGACGCTCTCTATTGACGGAAAGATCCTGGACTGACACCGGAAATGCGAGAAATGCAAGAAGCCTGCGATTTGTTGGTTGAAAAGAAAAGTAGGTAATGGTATACTTACTTCATATGCAGGAACGATACAAACGCCCAAACG
>DJNY01000091.1:0-2227 GCA_002441865.1 Lachnospiraceae bacterium UBA6452
GTAAACGATATAACCATCCGCATCTGCTGCTTTCCTCCACTTCAGGCAAATTGCCTTTTTTGCCGCCTGGGATTTCTGATCCGGTATTGTTTCACCCGTTCCGGTAACATTCACAGTAAAGGTTGTCGTCAGCTTCTGATAAGATACCGTAATGGTCTGCTTTCCTATCTTATTTTTATTATATCCGCTGCACATGTTATCACTGATCGGGATGTAACTGTCCCCATGCAATTTGCAGTCTGCAACCAGATACAGATCCATACCGGATATAGATTTTCCTTTTTTTAAGCTGAAGTCTGTACTGCCCTTTACGGAGAGCGAATCAAACTGACAGCCTCCCACAAAAAGTTGTACCCAGTAATGTCTGAAATAATCATTTGTATTTTTGCTGTATCCAACTCCCAAATGTGTCAGCGATGCATTCAACATATTCCGCTTATGACCGGGACTGTTCCACCAGCTGCTTATGACCTGTTTTGCGGATGATTGACCGGCTGCAATATTTTCAGCAGCACTCCAATAAACAATATCCTGATCCGAAAGCACAGAAAAACAGGATGTCCCGTCCGGACGCGTATGCGAAAAATAACTTTCCGTTTCCCTGGCACGGATATCTGCGGCTTTCTGCATAGATTTTGTCGTGGATAAAGGTTCTAATCCGTTATGCAGTCTCTTTTGATTGGTAAGTTTTAACACCTCCCATTCTTCTTTGGAACAGAACGATGGCTTCTGCGCCATGACAGGTGTTACAAGAATTGCTGTAAACAATAATAACAGACTCATAATCTGCAGGATTTTTCTCTTCTTCATTGTATTTCTCCCTCTCTTTCATATCGTAATATAGCAATTACGGAAACCGGATCTCTTTTAACTGTACTTTGGTCTGTCCCTTGTAAATGAGATAGAATGCGTGCACCCCATCCGGTATTTCCACAGTAACAGACAGTTCTTTCCAGTCTTCTTCCTTTTCATCCAGCAAAAGTGTCCCCATTTCATGTTCTGTTGTATCAAGACATATAACAAATTGAGGCATGTCTGTTGACTGATCCGGTTTGACTGTATTAGTCAAAGCATCTTTCCGGGTAGTATAGGTATTCGCAAAATTTTCGTCATCCTGACTACGGGCATCTGTACGATATCTGCCGTCAAAGATCACTTGATTTTTCTCTGTTTCCATCCGATATGTAATGCCGATCTGCTTTACATCCCTACAATCAAAATATTTGTAGCCGATCATTGTCCCATCTTCTATTTCTGCGATAAAACGCTCTTCCGCTTTATGTGTGACATTCGGAAACGGAATCTGAAATACGCTGTTAGAGCCATGTGGCATATGGCCGTTTGTCAGATTACAGGCAATCACAGCCGGATAAGAGCCTTCTGCCAAAAGCGGCCCATCATTTAAGCCACAGCTTGTTACTTCCACCTGTGGAATACTGCCATCTTCCAAAATACGGATTTTCTCTGCACATGCCTGTCTGCTGTAATCGGATTTATGTGTGAGCCTGTGGTAGAAAACATACCACTGCCCGTTGATCTCTATGATACTGCCATGTGTGGTTCCTGTCATATTCAGCTTATGCTGTGTATCTCTGCCCCGATAACCGATATCACCATTGGATACGATCGTTCCACCAAACACAAAGCCCTGATCCGGCTGATCGCTTATTGCATAGCAGAGCTCATGATTTTGCCAGGAAGAATAGATAAAATAATACTTCTTTCCCACCTTACGCATAGAGGAACCTTCAAAAAACGGATGTGTTTCAAAGCTGGTACCCTTTACACGATACGGAATAATATGCTTTGCTTCTTCTTTTACCGTCAGCATATCATCGGAAAGGACTGTCATGACCGGACCCATGATGCTGTCCGGATAGCTTAAGATCTCTTCCCGGCTTCTTCCGAACATTTCAATTTCATCCTGCAGATAAAAATCGTTTGACAAAAAATCGTCCCGCTCTTCATAATCATACTGTGTTCCGTAATAAAGCCGGATCGTTCCATCATCGTTCAGTACCGCAGGATCAAAGCAGATATACTTCAGCATCGGACTTCCATCCGGATTTTTTACGACACCAAGGTACTCATACTGTCCCGCCGGTGTATCAGAGACTGCAACACTGACAGGTCCCTGATATCCTCCCTGTCCATAATCACCGCCCATGCAATAATACAGATAGTAGCGTCCGTCATTGCCCTGTACCACATCAGGTGCATACATATA
>DJNY01000091.1:2340-6760 GCA_002441865.1 Lachnospiraceae bacterium UBA6452
GCCAGTCCGTCAGATCGTCTACCGGCGCTGAATAACAGACATAATCAAGCATGCAGAAGGTGTCGCCGCCTTCCTTGTCATGAGAACCGTAATGATATACTCTGTCCCCGAATACATGAGGTTCCCCGTCCGGAATATATTCTTTAAGTGGTAAAAAAGGATTATATACCTGTTTTTTCTTCATATGTTTTTTCTGTTTACCTTTCATATTATCAATCAATGCGATTTCTATACTTTTTGTAAAGAAAATATGTTATAGTTAATATGATACAGCTAAATCATGCATCTATCAACACAAAAGGGGGAATATACAATGTCAGAAGTGATCACAATGAAACGAATTGGCAGTGAAGGGGATACAACTTTAGCAATGCTTGCGAATGATTTTATCCGCAAGATGTCTATTCCCAAGATCTGCCGTGTACAAAAAGCCGAGGGAAAAGCAATTCTTATCTGTTTTGAAGAATATTATTACAGAGTCGAGAGTGCTGTGTCACTGACCGTTATGCTCACACAGGAAGAAAACTCGCAGGATGCCTTTATCATTGGGTTTGGCGGTGGACATGGTCTTTTGAACGTTTCCTGGGGTGCAAATGAATCGATCGCTAAGAAAGCATATAATGCTTTAACAGAACTGGGATTTGAAAAAGATGACAGTGTGACGGGGATGTACCTATAAAATAATAACATTTGCATACTACAAAAGGCTTTCAAGGAACAATTACGAACCTTGAAAGCCTTTTTTATCACTTATATTCTAATCAAAAGATTCTTAGAATTTACCAGCCTTTGCAGCTTCCTCAATGGATACGGCTGTAGAAACAGTCATACCTACCATTGGGTTGTTACCAGCGCCGATCAGACCCATCATTTCTACGTGAGCAGGAACTGATGAAGAACCAGCGAACTGTGCATCTGAATGCATACGACCCATTGTATCTGTCATACCATAAGAAGCAGGGCCTGCAGCCATGTTATCTGGGTGAAGTGTACGTCCTGTACCACCGCCTGATGCTACTGAGAAGTACTTCTTGCCAGCTTCAAGTCTTTCTTTCTTATAAGTACCAGCTACCGGATGCTGGAAACGAGTTGGGTTTGTAGAGTTACCTGTGATAGATACATCTACATTTTCTTTCCACATGATTGCAACGCCTTCCGGAACAGAGTTTGCACCGTAGCAGTTAACCTTAGCACGTGGGCTGTCAGCATCTTTAGAGTAGCACTTGCGTGATACTTCTTTTACTGTATTTGTATATGGATCATATTCTGTCTCAACAAATGTGAATCCGTTGATACGGGAAATGATCTGGGCTGCGTCTTTTCCAAGACCGTTTAAGATAACGCGAAGAGGTTTCTGACGAACCTTGTTAGCCTTTTCTGCGATACCGATAGCACCTTCAGCAGCTGCGAATGATTCATGACCAGCTAAGAAAGCGAAACACTCTGTATCCTCTTCCAGAAGCATTTTACCAAGGTTACCATGTCCAAGACCTACCTTACGAGTATCAGCAACAGAACCAGGAATACAGAAAGCCTGAAGTCCTTCACCGATTGCTGCAGCAGCATCAGCAGCCTTGCGGCAGTTTTTCTTGATTGCGATTGCAGCGCCTACTGTGTAAGCCCATTTTGCGTTTTCAAAACAGATTGGCTGAATGCCTTCGATCAGATTGTAAACATCGATTCCAGCAGCCATTGTAATATCTTTACATTCCTCAATTGAATTAATGCCATACTCTTTTAATACAGCAAGAATCTGAGGCTCTCTTCTTTCATATGATTCAAATAATGCCATCTATTTATCCTCCTGTTCCTTACTCTTTTCTAGGGTCAATTACACGTACAGCATCCTGTACACGACCATACTGACCTGAAGCTTTTTCATATGCTGTAGCAGCATCATCGCCGGCTTTGATGAAGTCCATCATCTTACCGAAGTTTACATATTTGTAACCGATGATCTCATCAGCTTCGTCAAGGGCAATACCTGTAATATAACCATCTGTAAGTTCAAGGTATCTAGGTCCTTTGGAAAGAGTTCCGTATGTAGTACCAACCATAGAACGTGTTCCTTTACCAAGATCTTCCAGACCAGCGCCGATTGCAAGACCGTCTTCAGAGAAGGCAGACTGTGAACGACCGTAAACGATCTGTAAGAATAACTCTCTCATTGCAGTATTGATCGCATCGCATACAAGGTCTGTATTTAATGCTTCCATAACTGTTAAGCCCGGAAGGATTTCTGCTGCCATAGCTGCTGAATGAGTCATACCGGAACATCCGATTGTCTCAACTAAAGCTTCCTGAATAATACCTTCCTTAACATTTAAGGATAATTTACAAGCACCCTGCTGTGGTGCACACCAGCCAATACCATGTGTATAGCCTGAAATATCCTTCACTTCTTTTGCCTGAACCCATTTTGCTTCTTCTGGGATTGGTGCACAGCCATGATGAACGCCCTGTGCAACTGGACACATTTCTTCCACTTCTTTTGAATAAATCATGTGAAAACTCCTTTCAAAATGTACTTTATTTTATCAACAAAATATCACATGTATATTTTGTCAAAATCACCGTTATCATTTTCGCATATTTCTACAAAAAAATCCAGTCATTTTTATGTTTTTTTCCATATACATCTGCATGGTTTTGTGCAGAAAACAGCCGTTTTGCCTATTTGGGATCTTTCTTCAGTTTTACCTTCTGTACAACTTTGCCCGGTGCCTTGTAAATAGAGTTTTCATTTACAAGTCCTCTGACATTGGAAAGCGGATAAATACTGCAGTTTCTGCCAATGATCGTGCCCGGATTTAATACGCTGTTGCAGCCGATCTGGGAATAATCTCCGACGATCGCACCGAATTTGCGCAGTTTGGTATCCATCTTACCGAGTGCAAAATTCACTTCTACGTTGCTCTTGTCATTCTTGACATTGGATGTGATGGCACCTGCACCGAGATGGGAACGGAAGCCTAAAATACTGTCACCGACATAATTGTAATGCGGGATCTGTACTTCATCAAAGATGATGCTGTTCTTGACCTCTGTGGAATTGCCGATCACACAGTTTTTACCGATGATCGCGCTGCCGCGGATAAATGCACAGTGACGTACTTCTGTGCCCGCGTCAATGATACACGGTCCACCGATATAAGCGGTCGGTGCAATGATTGCTGATTTTGAGATCCAGACATTGCTGCCGCGCTGTTCAAATTCTTCACTTGGCAGCATCGGTCCTAACTGTTCAATAAAAATGCTGATCGACGGCAGAACCTCCCAAGGATTCTCCACCGGATCAAACATGTATTTTGCGATGGTGTGTTCGACATCAAGATACTTTGATACCTGAAATAATTCCATTTGCTTTCCCTCCATAAGTTAATTTATGATTTTTTATTTTTGACAGCAGGATAATATTTTGCTGCTTCACGGAATCTGTGCTCCAGCATACTGCGCTGGTTTGTCTGCTTGACATATTCCGTTCTGCGGACGATAAAGCCTTCCAGCTTTTCCAGATATTCATCCTGACTGATTACGCCGTCTGCAACCTGCGTCAGTCCTTTCTCCCAGCTTGCTGTAAGCTTCGGATCCAGAAGTGACCGGATGGAACAGTTTACAACTTCATATATGCTCTCGCCCAGTAACGTCGGCGTAATGATCTGCGTTTTTTTATTCAGTGCCAGATATTTATTATTGACCAGTTTTTTCAGGATCTCCGCTCTTGTGGCGGAAGTACCGATCCCGCTTCCTTTGATCTGCGCCCTGAGCTCTTCATCTTCAATGAGCTGTCCCGCATTTTCCATGGCAAGGATCATCGAACCCGAATTGTATCGTTTCGGCGGCGAAGTCTCCCCTTCCTTGATTGAAAAACCGTTCCCATCTATTATATCATTTTTTTTCAGGGAAGACAGTATATTTAACAAATTCTCATCACAGGCGGTATCTGTTTCTTCCTCCTGTTCTTTATCTTTTGCCTTTTCCGCTTCTTCCGCTTTTTTACCGAAGCTGTACTGCATCAGTTCCAGATAACCGGCACTGGAAAGCACCTTGAAATTGGCAAAAAACTGTTCACTGCCGCGCTGCACGCAAAGTGCGATCTTCTGATAAACAGCCGGCGGACAGAAAATAGAAAGGAATCGCCTGACAATGACCTCATATACCTTTGCAGCTGTGGCATGCAGGGATGAAAGTGCTGCAAGTCCCTGCCCGGTCGGAATGATCGCATAATGATCCGTGATCTGCTTGTCATTGACATATTTTGTCTTCGCCAGATTCTGATAGGTTTTCTTTTCCAGAATATATTTGACATATGGTCCCACACCCGGATACGAGGCAAGACCGCTGATATTCTTTGTAATTTCCTTGGAAACCGCCGTGGAAAGCACACGGGCATCCGTACGCGGATACGTTGTCAGCTTCT
>DJNY01000022.1:0-2038 GCA_002441865.1 Lachnospiraceae bacterium UBA6452
AAACTCCCTCTTGACGCAACCGGAAAATGCCGTTATAGTTGTTGTGTAAAAATTAAACAGGCGCTAGGGGAGCAACTGCTGAGATTGACCTATGGTCTAACCCTCAATACCTGATCCGGATAATGCCGGCGAAGGGAAGCCGAAAATACACAGCCATGGCTGTGTCCTTTTTCTGTTTCAATCTCCCCTCCTGCACACAAAGGAGGATTTTTTATGTCTACATTTATCACCAGTGAGGACGGTTACTTCGCCCTTACCAAACCGGGCTATATCGCCCTTGTCATCCTGATGCTCATCATCATGTTCCTGACTGCTTTTATCGTAGATAAGAAGCAGAATGCCAAGAAGTTCCAGGCAAAGCAGCTTGCATTTGCAGGCATCGCACTGGCACTGGCTTTCATCACTTCTTATATTAAATATGAGCTTCCGATGGGCGGTTCCGTTACTTTATTCAGTATGTTTTTCATCTGCTATATCGGTTATCTGTATGGCATCAAGGTTGGTCTGATCACAGCCTTTGCTTACAGTATCCTGCAGTTTATCCAGTCAGGCGGCAGCTACTTCCTGTCTCCTTTCCAGACCTGCTGTGATTATTTCTTTGCGTTCACCGCACTTGGTCTTGCAGGTCTCTGGTACGGCAAAAAGCACGGTCTGACGATCGGTTATATTGTCGGTGCACTTGTCCGCGGTCTGTTCCATACGATCGGCGGTTATATTTACTGGATGGATTATATGCCGGAATCTTTCCCAAAATCATTGTCAGCGATCTACCCTATCGTTTATAATTATTCTTACATACTGGCAGAAATGATCATCACGCTGATCGTCATTAACCTGCCGCCTGTAAAAAAAGCCATCGATAAGGTAAGTGACATGGCACGTTCCTGATGGCATAGAAAGGAAAAATGCCTATGATTACAATCAGTCTCTGCATGATCGTCAAAAACGAAGAAGAAGTACTTGACCGCTGTCTTTCCTCCATCGCAGATCTGATGGACGAGATCATCATTGTCGATACCGGTTCCACAGACCGCACAAAGGAGATTGCGCGGCGTTACACGTCAAAGATTTACGATTTCACATGGACAGGCAACTTTGCCGATGCCCGGAACTATTCCTTTTCCAAGGCGTCCGCCCAGTACATTTACTGTGCAGATGCGGATGAGGTACTGGATGCGGAAAATCACGCCAAATTCCAGCTTCTGAAAAAAGGGCTTCTGCCGGAGATCGATATCGTGCAGATGTACTATTGTAATCAGCTTTCCTATAACACGATCTACAATTACGACAAAGAATACCGCCCCAAGCTGTATAAGCGGCTGCGTACCTTTACCTGGGTCAATCCGATCCATGAGACAGTACAGATACAGCCCGTCATCTATGACAGTGACATTGAGATCGGACATTTTCCGACCTCATCCCATGCCTCCCGCGATATTCAGGCATTTGAAAAAATGTATACGGATGGGCTGAGAATCCCTGCTTCGCTCCACACGCTTTATGCCAAGGAGCTTCTGATCGCCGGGCAGTACAGCGAGCTGATGCACGCCATCCCGGTTTTTACCGATACCCTGCAGGACAGCACACGCAGTCTGGATGAATGGTTGGAAGCCTGCTGCGTTCTGACAAGAGCCTACCGGGAGAAAAACGATATTCCGTCATTCTTCAAATACGCCATGAAGGCTGTGACCTTTGAAGGAGACGGCTGCGCAGAGGTCTGCTATGAGATTGGCTGCTATTATCTGTCAGTCTCCGATCCGCAGGAAGCTGCGATCTGGCTTTCTGCCGCATTATCCGCTCCCTGCATTTTGCAGCTTGCGATACATGAAAAGGCAGAAGCTGCCCTGCAAAAGGCAGCTTCTTTATGATGCGTGGGATGCTTCTTCCAGTTTAGAGAACGAATACAGTATTTTTTCTTTCACGGGCTTCCCGGTCAGACGCGCTACCGCCTGCCCGTAATAATCAAGCTGCGTCTCATATCTGTCCCAGAGTTCTTCCATGCTCTGTACCCTGTCTGTCTTATAATCCAGGATCACGA
>DJNY01000022.1:2150-4890 GCA_002441865.1 Lachnospiraceae bacterium UBA6452
AAACCTTCCTGCACTTCGTCTGCCGCCACGGAAAGCACAAACGGCTGTTCTTTAAACAGCAGTCCTTTTTCCTGTGCCGCCGCCATTCTGCCTGCCACATCGGACTGCAGAAACGCATCTATTTTCCGGATCTCGATCAGACTGCCGTATTCTTCGCTCATTCTGCCATGCGCCACAAAAGTAGCGATATCCTGCTGCAGTGCTTTTTTTCTTTCTGCTTCGCCGGAATAGTTACGATAGGCTGCAATATCCAGAAGTTCCAGCAGTCTATGGAACGCGCTTCCCCGTGCAGTTCCGCCGCTTTTTTCCTCTTCCCGCATAAATGCCGGAAGATACGGCTTTGTCACGTCTTCTGTCTCAAACATCTGATGGACTTCTTCCTCCATTGCCGCGATCTTCAGCTCCGATACACTCGTCTTTGTATAAAGTCCCTGCAGATCCTCATGTGGATATACATAAGAAAAACGCTCCTGCAGGCTCTCATACAGCGGATCCTCTGCTCCCTGCTCCAAAAGCTCTAAGGCTTCCTTTCTGCCAAGCTGTGCAGCCTGCGCTGCCAGACTCTGATACTGGAGATTTTCTTCCCGGATGATCCGAAGTCCGATATGCTCCGCATGCTTTGTCCGGGCAAGCAGGATATCATCCAGAAAACAGCCCACGCTGCTTCTTTCATAATCGGACACGGCGGTATCTTCTCCCTGCAGATATGCATATTCTAACAGGCGCTCCTCTGCTTTTTTCGTCGCCGCCGTCAGATACAGCCGCTGCTTTGCTCTGGTCATTGCCACGTATAATACGCGGGTCTCTTCTCCCAAGCTGTCCCGTTTCAGTTTCTCCGCCAACATCTGCTTGTGCAGTGTTTTTCCGGTTACCTGCCGCTTACTATCAATATAGTTCATGGCAATGCCCCAGTCCGCATCCATCAGCACCTGCTTTGCCGTATCCCGCAGATTGAATTTACGATCCAGTCCCGCCACAAAGCAGACCGGAAACTCCAGACCTTTACTTTTATGGATCGTCATGATCCTGACAACATCCGCCTGCTCGGAAAGAAGGGACGATTCTCCAAAATCCACATCATATTTCTGCAGCTGCTGCATATAGCGGATAAACTGAAACAGCCCATGATAACTGGTCGCTTCAAATTCCACCGTCTTTTCCAGCAGCATTTCCAGATTGGCACGTCTCTGCTCCCCGCCCGGAAGTGCTGTCATATATTCGATATAATGGAAACGGCGCATCACTGCCTGCGCAAACTCAGGCATGGTATCCGTCACTGCCTGCTGCCTGAGCTCACCCAGCATCTGCAGGGCGTTTTGTATCTTTTCAGCCAGCAGCGGATCTTCTGCCTGCTCCGGATCTTCTGCCAGAAGCACATATTCCCGGAAGCTTTCGTACAGGCTTCTGCCGCGCGTTGTCTTAGCGCGGATCATCGCCAGCTCATCTTCCGTAAATCCCATAAAAAGTGACGTTGCCACACTACAGAACGGAATGTCCTCATACGGATTGTTGCACACACGCAGAAAATCCATGAACAGACTGACTTCCATCGCTGAAAAATATCCTGTTTTCGAGGTGACATGCACAGGGATTCCTTCCTCTGTCAGCACTGCCTGCAGTGTCTCGATCGCTTTCGCCCCGCCGCGCACCAGAATGACGATATCCCGGTAAGACAGTGTATGCATCTGTCCGGTTTTGCCGTCCTCGATCTGCTCCTTGCCCACAAGAGCGCGGATCTGTTCTGCGATCATATAGGCTTCGCCTTCGCGGGCTGTGAGCGTATCTTCTGCCTGACTTTCATACAATAACAGTTCCGTGCTGCCCGGCTGCATGGAAAGCCCCGGATATAACCGGGCATCCGCATCATAGGAGATCCCACCGATCTCCGGCTCCATGATCACAGAAAACACATCATTGACACTCTCCAGGATTTCTGCACAGGAACGGAAGTTTTTCTTTAATGTGATCAGGCAGCTTTCCTCTGCACCTGTCTGATAGCTTTTGTATTTATCCATGAAGATCTCCGGTCTGGCAAGGCGGAATTTGTAAATACTCTGCTTCATATCGCCCACCATGAAACGGTCAGGCTTTTCCCCCTTCCGGGAAACGCTCGAAAGCAGAAGCTCCTGCACCATATTGGAATCCTGATATTCATCGATCATGACTTCTTCATAAAAAGCCTGATAACTCTTCGCCGTTTCCGTCAGCTCACCGTCTCTGATCAGGACGGATAACGCCGCATGCTCCGCATCAGAAAAATCCAGTATGTTTTTTTCCTTTTTCGCCTGTGCAAGTGCCTCTCTATATACAAGCGTCAGATCAAGCAGCGCCACGGAAAGAGCTGCTGCCTGCTGCTCCCTCTCCAGCATAACATCTGCGGGATCCGCAAAATACACGGAAAGCCTTGCAAGCAGTGCCTTGTAGGAATCACGCAGATTTTTTGCCTGCTGCCTTTCTGCTTCTCCGACACTTTCATCTTTTTTGCGGGACAGCATACTCCATTTCACTTTGCTGATCCGCTCTCCCAAAGCATACAGATCTTCTATCCCCGCAATGTGTCTGCTCTGCGCAAGACAGTCCTGCAGGAAAGTTTCATCCTGCTCCAAACATTCCGCATACATATAAGGGCCCGCCGGTTTTTCGCATACCTTCTGTGCTGCCCCTGCAAGGGAAACAGCCGCCTGCAGTGTCTTTTCCAGCCGCTGCAGCAGATACTGCATCCACTGCGTCTGCCAGAGTG
>DJNY01000022.1:5001-27424 GCA_002441865.1 Lachnospiraceae bacterium UBA6452
CGGTACAGTTCATCTACCAGTGCTTCCAGCCTGCCATCCTTTGCATCCGGGCTGAGCGCATCCGCAAGCTCTAAAAAAGAAGGCTCCGCTTTGGCATACGCTTCTTCCAGCACTGCCTGCATCACGTCCTTTTCCAGCAGCCGGATCTCTCCTGGATCTCCGATACGGAATGACGGATCCAGATCGATCTCATGAAAATGGTTGCGCAGCAGGAACATACAGTAGCTGTCGATCGTCGTGATCTGTGCATTGTGGATCAGTGCCGCCTGCCTCTGCAGGTTTTCATCCTCCGGATGCTCTGTCTGTGCCTGCAGCAGGGCTGCATGGATCCTTTCCCTCATTTCCGCTGCTGCCGCACTCGTAAAGGTCACAATGAGCAGCCTGTCGATATCGATCGGATCCTTGCCCGTGATCCGGGACAGGATGCGCTGTACCAGAACTGCCGTCTTGCCGCTTCCCGCCGCAGCCGATACCAGTATATTTTTATTTCTCGTCTCGATGACCTTCTTCTGATCCTCCGTAAACTGCACGTTCCATCGCCTCCTTTCTTTCCTCATCTGTCAGCGGCGTAAGCTCCTGCAAACGATAGCCGTCTATTCTTTCATCCATCCGGCAGACTTCCCGATAGGCGCAGTAATCACAGCTTGTATGATTTCCTGTTTTCAGCGGTGTTACCGCAATCTCGCCTTCTGCCATCTGCTGCATCATCTGCTCTGCCTTTTTCTGCGTGTAGGAAAGCAAGAGCCCCAGATCTTCCTGTGAAATAACCTGCGAAGCTGCCTTAAAGCTGCCATCCTTTTTTCTGCCGACACGCATGACATCCGAATCCGTCGTGAAGCCCTGATCCAGCATGGTAAGGACACAGTCCTCTCCCAGAAGCAGCCCATCCGGCTTCATCTGCTTGCGGATCTCTGCCTCGATCTCCTCTTCTGCCTTTGTGCCTTCTATTTCAATGATCGGCTTCTGCAGTCTGTAATACAGCATTGCCGCCGGTATAATAGTTGTCTGTGGGTAACGATCCTGTAAAAACGAAACTGCCGCATTCATATAAACTGGAAGCTGCATGGACAATCCGTAATACACATCATCCAGTGAAAATTGCTTCATGCCCGATTTATAATCCATGACCTTCAGATAGATCGTATCGTCTTCTCTGCGGATGTCGATCCGGTCGATCTTGCCGACCAGCGGGAAAGCACCCTTCATCCGGAATTTCTGCTCAAAATAAGTCGGCTCAAAGCTGCCCTTTTGCATCTGATACTGCATTGTCCTGACACTGCGCAGCAAAAGCCGGTGCATCTGCTGGATCCTTCTTTCGTTTCTGGCACTGCTGTAGAGGATCGTTTCACCGTATTCCTTCGTGAGCACGGAAAATGCTTCCCAGAGCCGCTGTTCCATTTCTTCTTCGGTCAGCGTCCGAAGCGAAATGCCATCCTCTTTCAGCCCCCTCTCAAACAGCTCCAGCACACCGTGATATACACTACCAAAATCCACCGCCTCAAAGGTATATTCCGCTCTTGGCATCAGCTCCAGTCCATAGCGCAGGAACTGCGCATAAGCACAGGATGCAAAAAGCTCCAGTCTGCTGACACTGCCCTGGTTCCGCTCCGCATACAGGCTGTCTGCCGCCTGTCTGGACAGCTTGCCTGGCTCATACCGGTAAAATGCAGCTTCCCGGATCTTTTCCGCATCCGGTGTATCATACACCTTTTGCAGGACACGCAGCTTTGGAAGTGCCGTCTTTTCCAGACTGCCTTCCCTGTATTTGCGCAGTAGTCCTGCAAAATCGTCCAGTCCGTCCTCTGCACTCTCTACTTCTGCAAGAAATCCTTCGTTTTCCTCTGTTTCCGTCTGTACATGCAGCTTTGGAAACAGCCCCGTCATAACACGGATCAGATAAGAAGGCAGTCTTGTCTTGCCGGCACTGTCCACCTTGGCATAAGACAAAAAGAGGTATTCTGCCGGCTTTGTCATATTCTGATACAGATATAGCTGCTGTTCAAACAACTTCTGGCGCGGGGAAGGTGCCAGCTCTCTGCCGCTCTCGATCAGATATTCCCGCTCCATATCCGATAACAGACCACCATTACCGCCACGTGCAGGGATTACCCCATCGTTAACACCAAGGAAAAACAATGCCTTGATCTTCTTTAAACGGGTCCGCTCCATATCGCCTACCACAACCTGATCGACATTTTGCGGGATCGTTCCGATCTGGATCTCCGAAACACCAGCCTCAAAGATCTGGATAAATTCATCCAGCGAAAGCGGATCTTCTCCGATCAGTCCATAGATCTGGTCAAGCAGATCCATCAGCGCCGGATAGATCTTTTCAAATTCCTTTGCCTTGACCGGATCCCCCGCCTCTGTAAACTGCGTTGCCAGCTCCCGGCACTTTTTCTGCAGATTATTTTTCTCACACAGACTGTACACCTGCATGGTATATTCCTTTGCCGTTTTGCACCGGACAAGCAGCGGCGCGATCTCCTCCATCAGTTTCTCCCGCAGGACATTCATCTCTCCTGCTTCCTCTCCGCGCGCAAATAGCTGTCCATATTGCTTTTTCCCATGAATACCGAGCTTCATCACATACAGATCCAGCCTGTCGATCTCATCCATGGTCAGCGCCGTCATACCTGTCCGCAGAAAACGGAACACACTTTCATAGGAAAAGTTATCCCGCACAAGCTGCAGGGCACCTTTGACATATTCTACCGCCGGCTGGTGCAATACACTCCGGTTCTGGTCCAAAAACAGCGGGATCTGATACCGCAGAAATTCCTTTTCCACAATGCTCGCATACCCACTCAGATCCCCCGTCACAACTGCAATATCCCGATAGCAATACCCTTGTTTTCTGACCAGTCTTTTGATGTGGATACACATCTGCTGTACTTCGCTGACAAGCGTTTCCGCTTCCCCGATCCGGATCATCTGCGTTTCCTTCGGATAAAATGCCTTGTCATAACGGAACAGATGCGCCTCCAGAAATGCCAGCTCCGGATTATGCAGATATCTGCTGACCGGCTTCTTTGCCAGATAAATATTCTGTCTTACCGTAATATCTTCTTTCCGGGCAAGCCCTGACAGCTTGTGATATGTCCCTGCAGAAAGCCCGAACAGATGCTGCTTTGTCCGGTGCAGATCCGCTTCACTGTCCGCATCCAGCGTAATGATCACTTCCTGCGCCACATGCATCAGCTCTAAAATGACCCGGTTCTGGATCGGTGTAAATCCGGTAAATCCGTCAAATACCAGCACCGCATTTCGCAGGATATGAGACTGCGGTATCATATGACAAAGTTCATCGAGTGCTTCTTCCGTTACAATATATTTCTCCTGAATATACTTCTGAAAGCCTTCATATAAAAGCTTCAGATCGCGCAGCTTATAGGGCAGAAGACCCTTGCCCTTTGCTGCAGCTGCCATGTCCTCCAGCTCGTCCGGGGAAATGTCATACTGGTAAAATTCCGACAGCATGGACTTGACCTCATGGATATACCCCGGCCGTTTCAGCTTCTTCTGAAATAGTACAAGCTCCTCTTCCACATCCGCTGCCACCTTACGGAGCACAAGGTTTTTGCCCGTATCATCCAGCATCACACGCTCTTTCTGCCCTACTTCATCCGCGATCCGGTGGATCAGTCTGGAAAAGCTCAGTACATCGATATTCATAATGCCGCCACGCGGATGCATCTCACAGATTTCCTTCTGCGTGTACATCGTAAACTGATCCGGTACCATCAGAAAGAAATGCTTTGCCATATCCTGCTGTGACTGTTCTATTACCTTTTGAAAGACCAGCGTGCTCTTTCCACTGCCGGAGCCGCCAAATACAAATTGTAATCCCATGTTCTGTCCTCACACACTCATTCGCAAATCTGCGTTTTATACTTTTCATCCGCTTCTTCAAAGCGGTTATTTGCTCGTTATGACTTCCATGCCGCTTGTTTTCTCTTGCATTTTTATATTATTATATCATTTTCAATGTATGCTTTTCTATAGGCGTATTGACATTTCCACACACGCTTTATAAGATAATGCATGAAATCTATATATACTGTTTCTTTTACTATTTCATTGATTCAACATCGGAGGCACTATGGCAGAAAACAGACCTGCAGAGACAGGATTTAAAAAGTTAACCGGTAAGCAGCCGCTGACCGACGAAGAGTTAGCCGCGCTGCTTAATGCGGCAGACTATGATGACCGCCTTTTTGCAGAAGCGGATCTTGTGCGCAGACAGGTGTACGGGGATACTGTTTTTGTGCGCGGTCTGATCGAGTTTACCAATTACTGCAGAAACGACTGCTACTATTGCGGGATCCGGGCGGGAAACAGCCATGCTGACCGCTACCGGCTGACGGAAGAAGAAATCCTCTCCTGTTGCCGGGAAGGCTATGCACTCGGCTTTCGTACCTTTGTTCTGCAGGGCGGGGAAGACCCTTATTTTACAACAGAGCGTATCTGCTCTCTTGTGTCCGCGATCCATGCGGCATTTCCCGACTGTGCCATCACACTTTCCATCGGAGAAAAGACACGGGAAGACTATCAGGCCTATTTTGATGCCGGTGCCAGACGGTATCTGCTGCGCCACGAAACCGCAGATCCGGCGCATTATGAAAAACTGCATCCTGCCTCCATGTCTCTTGCGAACCGCAAACGCTGCCTGTATGATCTGAAGGAGATCGGCTATCAGGTTGGTGCAGGCTTTATGGCAGGTTCCCCTTACCAGACGACCGCACAGCTTATCTGTGACATCCGCTTTTTACAGGCACTTTCTCCGGATATGATCGGTATCGGACCTTATATTTCCCATGCCCAGACACCTTTTGCCAGTCAGCCAAACGGTTCGCTGGCGCTTACCTTACGGCTGCTTGCCATTTTACGGCTTCTGTTCCCTTATGTGCTGCTTCCTGCTACGACCGCACTCGGTACGATCGCCCCAAACGGCAGAGAACTCGGATTGAAAGCCGGGGCTAACGTAGTCATGCCGAATCTGTCACCTGTCCGCGTCAGGAAAAAGTATGAGCTATATGAAAACAAAATCTGCACCGGCGAAGAAAGCGCACAGTGCAGAACCTGTTTAGAGCAGCGTGTCAAAGCTGCCGGATATCATATTGTAACGGACATCGGTGATGTCAGACGCTAGGCAAACACTCTTTTGATGCTGTCATAATGCAGGAATTTTCCCTCTTTTCCAAGTGCGGCGATTTCCTGCGCGGTTGCCAGCATATAACCGTCTGTCTCTGCTTCCTGCAGCTTCAGATCCGTTTCCGCAAAATCCATTGTGAAGCAGTAAACATCTACAAAATAATTGTCTCCTTCTCCCGGATTTTCTCTTTTATAGGTAAACACATAGCCGCCATCTGCATCTGTCACATCAAGGCCTGTTTCTTCGAGCACTTCACGACGTACCGCATCCTTGGAATCCTCGCCTGCCTGCGCAGCACCGCCGGATACTTCCCAGCAGCCCGGCGCCCATGCTTTTGTCATGACACGTTTCGTAATGAGAAATTTCCCATCTGTTCTTTTTACCACGCCAAGCACGGTAAGATGATATTCCCCGTCCTGCAGGATCCAGTCGTTCCGCTTCATCGTACGGCCGGTTCTTTCCTTATTTGCGTCATAAATATCCCAAAATTCCATAATTTTCTCCTTCTTACAGAAGCGGTGCAAACAGACGCAGGAAATACTGTCCAAGTTTCTTGAGCGGAGATCTTGTGGTGTGATAATTGTTTCCTACTTCGGTTGAAACCGCAAATACTTCTTCAAAATCCTGACGGATGTCTTTGATCGCCGGTACATCATATAAATACACACCGTTTTCAAAGTGAAAATACAGACTTCTGTAGTCTAAATTGATCGTTCCCACTGTTGCGATCTTTCCGTCACAGATACACTGCTTTGCATGGCAGAAACCCGGCGTATACTCATAAATACGCACGCCATCCCGGATCAGTCCCGCATAATAAGACCGCGTCAGCTTGTATACCAGTTTCTTATCCGGAATACCAGGTGTGACGATCCGCACATCGATACCACGTTTGGCTGCCAGCCCGAGCTCGCGTTTCATCTCATCACTGATGATCAGATAGGGGGTAATAAAGTACACATACTCTGTTGCACCTTTGATGATGTTCATATAAACATTTTCGCCTACCCGTTCTTTATCCAGCGGACTGTCTGCATATGGCTGTACATAACCGCCGCCCTTCGCCTCAAAAACACAGTCCGGGAGATATGTCTCATACGCTGTATCTGTATCCCGGATGGCATTCCACATTTCCAGGAAGATCAGTGTCAGGCTTCTGACCGCCTCCCCCTCCAGCCGGACACCGGAGTCCTTCCACACACCGTATGGATGCGTGATATTAAAATACTCATTAGCCAGATTATAACCGCCCGTAAAACCAACCATACCGTCAATGACCGTGATCTTACGGTGATCTCTGTTATTCATGAAAATATTCAGAACAGGCATCATCGGATTAAAGATCCTGCAATCAATCCCATGCGCCTTCATCTGTTTGACAAATTCCGGGCTGATAAAACCGACACTGCCCACATCATCATACACAATGCGGATCTCCACGCCTTCCTTTGCCTTTGCAAACAATACAGCTTTCATTTCCGCAAATGCTTCTCTGTCCTCTATGGCATGGTATTCCATAAAGATGAACTTCTGCGCCTTCTTCATTTCTTCGATCTGCGCATGAAAACCATCGGCTGCTTCTTTATAAAAAACGACATCTGTATTCTCGTATAGCGGATATCCAACCTTTTTCCCGATATAATAGCACTGGTGGTAAGCCATCGCGTCCTGCGTCTTCAGCTTTTCCATAACCGGGTCATCTTTTCGCAGATACACACGAAGCTTCTCCCATATAGCATGGAAACGTTTCCGCATCCCCCTCGTCGCACTGGAATGCCCGCAAAACAGATACAGACAGACCCCCATAACAGGAAATAACAGGATCAGCATGATCCAGGGCATTTTCATGCCCGCATTCATTTCCCTTCCGTAAATATGCAATACCAGAATAAAAGACAACACGCTTGTTCCCAGTGAGATCCATGTGGAATATTTATTTAACCGGATCAACAGATATGTAATCCATATAACCTGCACCAGCACAGACAATGCTGCAAAAACCAGTCTGCTGACGCTGTTCTTTACAGCGCCCTTTGTTTCAGCTCTCATTTGTATATATCACCTACCTCGTACCATCATAACAAAATTTTTCAGAAAAATCTACCTGTTTCCGCTCAGATAACCAGCCGGATTGCCAGCCTGCCATACCAGTTATCTGCCTGCTGCCTAAATAACTGTTGACATTCTTGTACAATCTTCATATAATTACTTTTGGTAATTATCTCTGGTAATTATTTTATAATATAAGGAAGGACATGTAAAAATGGATATAGCAACTATTAAGGCCGTGCTGGATGCCTGCTATCAGGCGCAGCGGATCCGCACCATGCTTCCCGCTCTCCCGGAGGGCGTTACCCCCTCCTACATCCATTTCTTTGATCTGATCGAGACAATGGAACAAAAGGGCATGCGCGTGAAAGTGTCCGATATCAGCGACAGGCTGGGCATTCCGCGCCCCGGTGTAACACGTACCATCAAAGATATGGAAACAAACGGTTATCTGCAGAAGGTTGCTTCTGCACAGGATAAACGTGTGACCTATCTTTCCCTGACAGAAGCCGGGAAAGAGCTCTCCCGGAAATATAATGAACAATTTTTCAGCCAGCTTGCGCCGCTGCTTCAGGATATTCCGGAAGCAGATGCAGACTGCACGATCCGCACAATTTCAAAAATCTATGACATAATGTCCGAAAGGAGGATTTCTCTTACATGAATGATAAAACTGATTTTACACAGGGAAGCATTCTCAAAAAACTGTCGCTGTTTATGCTTCCGATCTTAGGTGCCCTTGTCCTGCAGGCAGCCTACGGTGCCGTTGACCTTCTGGTTGTCGGACGCTTCGGTTCCACAGCCGGACTTTCCGGTGTTTCCACAGGCAGCCAGGTACTGAATCTTGTAACCTTTGTCGTCACACAGCTTGCCATGGGTATTACCGTACTGATCGCCCGCTACCTTGGTGAAAAAAAGCAGAAACAGATTGGCGCCGTGCTTGGCGGCGGTGCAGTTGTCTTTACCATACTTGCGCTTGTTCTGCTTCTGGTACTGGTCGGTCTTGCGCGGCCGATCTCGATTCTGATGCAGGCGCCTTCGGAAGCACTGACAGCCACAACAGGCTATGTCCGGATCTGCGGCTTTGGTATTCTCTTTATTGTTGCCTACAACTTACTTTCCGCTATCTTCAGGGGGCTGGGCGACAGCCGTTCTCCTCTGCTCTTTGTACTGGTTGCCTGTTTCGTCAATATTATTGGTGATCTGATCTTTGTTGCTGGGCTCCACATGGATGCAGCGGGTGCTGCCCTTGCCACCGTTCTGGCACAGGCTGTCAGCGTTGTATTCGCGCTCTGCATTCTGGCGAAAAAAGAGCTGCCCTTCACGATCACAAAGGCTGATTTCAGATTAAATGCACAATGCCGCAAGTTCCTGAGCATCGGTCTGCCACTGGCACTGCAGGAATGCCTGACCCAGATTTCCTTTCTGGCACTCTGTGCCTTTGTCAACCGTCTGGGACTGACTGCCTCCTCCGGGTATGGCGTTGCCTGCAAGATCGTCAACTTTGCCATGCTGATCCCAAGTGCCCTGATGCAGTCCATGGCTTCCTTTGTCGCACAAAATGTAGGCGCAGGTAATCCAAAGCGTGCCCGTCAGGCAATGCTGACCGGTATCGGAATCGGTCTTGCATTCGGTTGCTGTGTATTTGCACTCGTTCTGCTGAAGGGTGATCTGCTGACCGGTATTTTCTCTACCGACGCAGAGGTTGTCCAGAACGGCTTTGCTTACCTGAAAGGATTTGCGCCGGAAACAATCCTGACCGCTGTTTTGTTCAGCATGATCGGCTATTTCAACGGTAATAACCAGACGCTCTGGGTTATGATCCAGGGACTGACCCAGACACTGCTTGTCAGATTGCCTCTGGCTTACTTTATGAGTATCCAGCCAGACGCCAGCCTGACAAAGATCGGTCTTGCCGCTCCTGTTTCCACCGCAGTCGGCATTGTGCTGAATGTACTCTTTTTCATCTATTTTCAGCGGAAGCTGGCGGTTCATACATTCAAAAATAATTAACCGGATATAAGAACCGGGCATGTGGATTCCACATGCCCGGTTTGCTTTTCTGTATTTTGTTACTATGCGGTAACTTATTTGTTGTCCATGAAGTTCATGTCCAGACCACGGTTCTTATCAGCCTGTGGATCTTTACCGAATTCATAATCCTTGCCCGGCAGGATCGCATTTAATAAAACGCCTGCGATAGCTGCGATTGCAAGTGCTGTTAATGTGATGGATGTACCACCGATCGTAAATGTCAGTCCATCTGAGAAACCAAGACCGCAGACAAGGATAACTGCTGCAATGATCAGGTTTCTTGATTTTGTCAGATCTACGTGGTTTTCTACTACGTTTCTTACACCGATTGCAGAAATCATACCATACAGCATGAAGCTGACACCACCGATGATAGCGGAAGGTAATGTGCTGATCAGATCAGCAACCTTCGGGAAGAAGCTCAGGATAACTGCAAAGACAGCAGCCAGACGGATAACACGTGGATCGTACACTTTACTCAGTTCCAGTACGCCGGTGTTTTCACCGTATGTTGTATTGGCAGGGCCACCGAACAGGGCAGATAAACTTGTTGCAAGACCATCACCGATCAGTGTACGGTGAAGTCCCGGATCTTCAATAAAGTTAGAACCAACTGTTGCGGAAATGGCAGACATATCACCGATATGCTCCATCATTGTTGCGATTGCGATCGGTGCCATAACAAGAATGGCTGTCAGATCAAACTTGCAAAGCTGGAAAGGCGGCAGACCGACTACAGCATCTGTTGCTGCCTGTGAGAAATTCAGTATTGCGGAACCATCTGCATTTGTCATACCTGCAAAGTGCATGATCAGTGCTACGATGTAAGAGATCACAACGCCCATCAGGATCGGGATGATCTTGAACATGCCCTTACCCCAGATATTGAAGACAACGATAACGCCAAGGGCGATCAGTGCCAGGAACCAGTTTGTGGAAGCGTTGGATACTGCTGACGGTGCAAGGCTCAGACCGATACAGATAATGATCGGGCCTGTTACTGCAGGCGGCAGGAAACGCATAACCTTCTTAACGCCGACAAGCTTGATGATCAGTGCCAGGATCAGATATAACAGACCTGCCACTACGATACCGCCGCAGGCATATGGGAGTTTTTCACCCATTGTCATATTCGCAAAAATACCGGTATCCAGATTCGCTACTGTAGCAAAACCACCAAGGAATGCAAATGACGAACCGAGGAATGCCGGTACTTTAAATTTTGAACAGAGATGGAAGAACAGTGTACCTACGCCGGCGAAAAACAACGTCACCTGAACGGATAACCCTTCTCCTTCAAAATAAGTGTTCACTAAGATCGGAACTAAAATAGTTGCGCCAAACATGGCAAACATGTGCTGCAGACCAAGTAGCAGCATTTTGGGAACACCGAGCTCCCTCGCATCACGAATGCAGGTTTTTTCTTCCGTATTCATAATACACAAATCCTCCTTCATAAGATAAATTTTTGTTACCGCTAACCATTCTAACATAGGCACTGCGATTTTGCACTCTTTTTTTGCTTGTCTTTTTCTTCCCACACAGGTAAACTAAAAAAGAAGACATAATCGTGAATATCTATTTCCCGCCGGATCTGTACATCTGCGCCGGAAGAAAGAAGAGGCAAATGAAAGAAACACTCTATACCATACCATTAACAGATGCATTTCATGCAAATGACGAATGCCCGCTCTGCTTTGTGGAACGCGAGGTGGAACAGGATCTTTTAGATCTGGTGCTCGGCTCCAGTTCCTCCTATATGGAAAGCGATATGCGTGAAATGACAGACAAGGCAGGCTTCTGCCGTGCCCATTTCAAAAAAATGTTTGACTACGGTAACTCTCTCGGAAATGCCTGGATCCTGAAAACGCACTATATCCAGATGCAGAAAGAGCTGGAAGGACAGATCAAAATGTTTGCACCGGGCAAGGCTTCCTTTATGAACCGCCTGAAAAAAGCAGATACCACAGACAATGCCATTTATAACTGGGTACAGGAAAAGGAAAAATCCTGCTATATCTGTACAAACTTTGAAAAAACCTATGAACGCTATCTGGATACCTTCTTCTTTATGTATAAGAAGGACGGAGAAATGAAAAAGATGATCGAGGGAAGCAAAGGCTTCTGCCTGCATCACTTTGGCGATATCTGCAGACGTGCGGAAACAGAACTGAATGACAAGCAGAAGGCTGAGTTCTATCCGCTGATCCTGAATCAGATGCTGGATAATCTGAAACGCGTCGGCGAAGATGTTGCATGGCTCGTCGAAAAATATGATTACCGGAACAAAGATGCTGACTGGAAAAATTCCAGAGACGCCGTACAGCGCGGTATGCAGAAACTGCGCGGCGGTTACCCGGCTGATCCGGTTTACCAGCAGTCCAAATAAGCCTAAGCTACCAGCACATATTTTCTTCTAATAGCTGCAGGTAACTTTCCACTTCCGTAAAATACGATTCCGCATCGATACTGTCGTTGCGGAATTGTTCATTTAATACCCCATCCGCCACAAACAGGCACATTTTCAGAACGGCGGATGCGTCAATTCCTGTCTTAAAGCAGCTCAGATCCGCCTTCTGGTAAATACCGGAAAGCATCGTGGAATACTGATCCATACTGTCGGCGATCAGTGTCAGGATATCTTTTTCTTCCCGGAATGCCAGCGTCACAAACAGATTCATGTACGGATAATTGCGGATGATGTCACGCTTTGCTTCTTCTACCTTGCGCTGCAGGGAAAAGAAATCAATGGAAAACAGCGGTACAGTTCGGGAATATTCCATACTGATATATTTCACGCTGTACATATAGACAAATTCATACAGCCCCTGCTTACTTCCGAAATAATGGAATAACAATCCCTTGGAAATACCGGCTGCTTTCACGATCTCATCGGTACTTGCCTTTTTGTATCCATTTTTTGCAAAGATCTGCAGTGCTGCATTGATAAAACGATCCTGTTTTTCCTTTGAAAGTTCAAAAAAACGATTGTTCATTGTAGTTCCTCTTTTTCCGTATCATTGACTCCGGCAGTCACTTTATCCTACCACAGAACAGATACTCTTGCAATTCCATAAACTTCTTATAAACTGTGCACAAACTCCTTGTGTTCTGGGCAAAATTATTTTAAAATAGAAAAAACGGATTCCATAGAAAGGGGTTTACAATATGGCAAAAAAATTTGGTAAATTTCTGATGTTCAGCGCTGCTGTCGCTGCTGCGGCAGGTGCTTATTACTATTTCAAAAAATCTGATGAAGACAGATTTGACGATGATGATTTTGACAACGATTTTGATTTTGAAGAAGAGGAAAAAGATCTTTCTGCCGGCAAGGAACGCAGCTATGTACCGCTTCGTTTCTCTACAGTAAAATCTGAGGAAGAATCTGCTCCGGCTGAAGATAAGGAAGAGACTCCGGCAGAACCGGCTAAGGCAGAAGAGTCCTCTGCAGATCCTGTTGCGTCTACAGAGGAGAAGCCTGCTGCGGAAGAAGCAAAGGAAGTAACCGCGGCTGAAAGTAAAGAAGAAGCTCCGGCTCCAGAACCGAAAGCAGAAGAAAAAGAAGAATCAGCCGAAACGGAACAGGCTGACGATGAGCCTTTCGACGAAGAAGATGAAGAACCGATCGACAATGTAGAATCCACAACCGAGACGATCGAAGAATTCTTCGACGAAGAGGAAGATAACAAATAATATATGTAGCTAAAATGAGCCCGAAGCAGCTGCTTCGGGCTTTTCCTTTCCAAATGCCTTTAAAATATACCAAATAATTTCGGAAGCTGTGTGATCGTCAGCTTGCCAATATCGAGGATCTCTCCCTGCAGCGGCTGTATCTCTGCCTGCTCCAGATAAGAAAGCTCCAGACTCAGACTGCCATCAGATCCGATCCTGATCTGTTCCAGATCAAGCCTTGGTATTCCTCCCTGATCCTCTGCCAGGGTCAGCAGCGGCTCATCATCCACCTCTACACCGATCGCCGCAAGCTGCAGTCCCTTCTGGTAAAACCGGAAAGTGATCTGCTCCTGCTCACCAAGCCATTCGTTCTCTGAAAGTGCCGGAAGCAATACGCCATCCTTTTCACAGATCCGGGCATATCCTTCGTATATATCCAAAAATTCCGTCACAGGAAGCACGATCTCCGTACAACTGCAGGTCTCATATTTTCCGTTTATGTATGCATGTTTTTGCTTTCCTTCCGTTAGTGAAAGCTTATGCATAACCTCTTTACTGTAGGAAACCAGTTCCTTCTGCCGTTCTTTTCCAAGTGTGTCTTTTCCATTCCCTGCAGCACTTCCATTCTCTGTTCCTTCAATCACTGACAGCCAGAAATCGATCTGCGTCTCCGCTTCCTCTCCCAGAAGCTTTTGCAGTGCTTCCTGATTTTCCACATCCCGGTATACATATTTGTAGAGGATCTCACTGTCTGCAGCCGGCTGGAGCAATACCGTCCCATCGGAAAACTGCGCGGTAAATTCCATATTTTTCTTACCAAGCAGCGGCAGAGAGATCCGGTACCTCCCGTCCAGCTGCGCAAGCTGTCCCTGTTCCCGTCTTTGCCAGAACTCACCCAGCAGTCCTTTTTCTTTCAGTGCCTGCTGCATTGTGACCAGAAACCTTGTTTCCGGTTTTTTCCAGATCCATGCGGCAAATGCTGCAGCAATGAGCAGAAGCAATCCAACTGCCGCAGCACATACCAAAAGCACTTTTTTCTTCATATTATTTCACCTGATTTACCGGATTTATCGTCCCATTCTGAAAATCCATGGCATTCTGCAGTGTTGTCCGGCTGATCGCCGCCAGTGCCTCCTGCGTTAAAAAGCCCTGATGGGAAGTCACGATCACGTTAGGGAAGGATAACAGTCTCGCCGTTGTGGAATGCTCCAGAATATCATCTTCTCGGTTTTCAAATACATTATTGGTCTCTTCCTCATATACATCCAGACCCACACCAAAAAACTTTCTGCTCCGGATACCGGCGATCAGATCATCTGTTTTGATGAGAGCTCCACGTGATGTGTTTACAAGGATCACTTCATCCTTCATTTTCCGGATCGTATCCTGATTGATCAGATGGTAATTTTCTTCTGTCAGCGGGCAATGCAGGGAGATCAGGTCACTGCTTGCAAGCAGCGTGTCAAAATCCACATATTCCACGAAATCCAGATCCGGGTTCTGATAAATATCATAGGCGATCACTTTCATGCCAAATCCATGACAGATCCTGCACATGGCTGCACCGATCTTGCCTGTTCCGACAATTCCTGCCGTCTTTCCGTAGAAGTTAACACCGGTTAATCCTACCAGACTGAAGTTATTCTCACGTACCTTGATATATCCCTTGTGGATATGTCTGTTGACAGCCAGTGCCAGTGCCATGGCATGCTCTGCTACCGCTTCCGGGGAATAACCCGGTACGCGAAGTACGGTAATGCCGTATGCATCCGCAGCAGCCAGATCTACATTATTAAAGCCTGCACAGCGCATCAGCACAAGCTTTACCCCCCGCTGTGACAGGATATGCAGCACTTTCTCGCTGACATCCGAGCTTACAAAAGCACAGACCGCATCATATCCTTTTGCCAGTCTTGCCGTCTGCACAGACAGATCTGTTTCCAGATAATCAATTTCCACTTCCGGAAATTCCTTCACCACTTTTTCAAAAGAATCTTTATCATATTTTTTTGTATCATAAAATAGAATCTTCATTCCAGACCTCCTGACTACATACAAACTCTGCTGTTTAGTATGCCTGTTTTCCATTTTCTCTATTCGTTCAGCTTTGGCTGTGGATCGTTTTTGTGTAATTGAAAAATACCTGATTACCGATGATCTGGTACTCGCTCTTTTTATACACCGAGAAGAAATCTGAATAATTTCTTGCATAACTGAGTGCCCAGAAGTTATACCAGGTAAACTCACTGCGCGGGAATGCCTTCACGCTGTCCTGCGCTGCCTTATAATCTTTCAGCAGCAGCTTTGCAGTATTTTTACACTCTGTACTGATCCTTGCCTGATCCTTCAGAAGTGCTGTCAGAACACCGGTTCTTGCCGGTTCAAACTGATACTGCGCATAGACAACTTCCTTAACCGTTGATGGATAGCTTCTGCTTGCCATACGGTTTAAGATCGTATAGCCCACAGCTAACTGCCCCTTGTAGACACGGATCGTTTCCTGATCCAGCGTTGCGGAAAGTGCTGTCTGTCTCTCACCGCCTGCTTCCGCATACAAAATTGCTGCGAGTAATATTTCATCACTGACCTGAGGATCTGTCCGGTACTGCACCTGCATCTTCCTGCCATTTACCACACAATAAGAGGCTGTGATCTGGTATGCCCCGTTTTCATCAAAATGCGCATAGATCTTACCGACCTTTTTCGTTGTGTTCCTGTATGCCTTGCCGTTTGACGCAAAATAATATTTCACACCATTGACTGTTTTCCAGCCCTTCTGCATCACGCACGAAGTATTAAAATAATACAGTTTCTTCTTGATCGTCTTCAGTCCTTTGACTGCTTTTCCGTTCGCACCGAAGTAGTATTTCTTTCCTTTTACGGTCTTAAATACCTTCTTCTGCATTACGCCGGTTACTTTGCTGAAATAATATTTGCTGCCATCAATCGTTTTCAGCCCTTTTTGCTTTTTCCCGTTTTTATAATAATAGGTTTTGCCCTTCTTTTTCACAAACCCGGTTGTTTCCTGCGTCTGCGCTGCCTGTACCCGCGTCTCCATAACTGCTGCCGCGCTGATACAAAACAGTAATGACAACACTAAAATACAGATCCATTTTCTTTTGTTTTTCTGCATACCGGCTCCTCTCTTCCGTTTTCTTACTCTTTCCATATCGGATATTTCTCTTTGTCAGCCTCTGTGATCTTACGGATCACTCTGCACGGATTACCCGCTGCCACAACACCGCTCGGAATGTCTTTGTTTACCACACTGCCTGCACCGATCACGGTATCATCTCCGATCGTCACACCCGGCAGTACCGAAACATTCGCCCCGATCCATACACGGTTTCCGACCGTGATCGGCAATGCGATCTCCAGTCCGTCCGCCCGCATCTGGGCATCTATCGCATGTCCCGCCGTAGAAAATACACAGTTTGGCGCAATAAATACATTATCTCCAAAGGTTACCTTTGCACCATCTAAGATCGTGCAGTTGTGGTTCGTGTAAAAATTATCGCCAATTGAAATATTACTGCCGTAATCACAATAAAACGGAGCAGTGATCACAAAGCCGCCTCTGATCTCACCAAGCATTTCCCGGATCAGTTTTTCCTGTGTCTCGATATCCGACGGTCTGCACGCGTTAAACGCATAACACAGGTCCGCACATTTTGTTCTGGCATCTACGATCTCCTGATCATAACTTGCATCATATAAATAACCCTGCCGGGCTTTTTCCCATTCTGTCATATGCTGGTCTGCCTTTCTGTCTATCTGTATTTTTATTTTACATGAATTTGAAAAAAACTGCTACCCTAAATACTTCTCTTATACCCCTCATGCAATATCTTCTTTGTCAGAGTTGTTCCATGCAGTGTATACTCTGTCGCATTATAGACGCCTTCTCTGTAAGCAAATGTCTCATTATCGTCCTCATAATGCACAAATCTGCCCTCGCCCGGATATGTCAGCATCTGGATGGTGTCCTCTGTAATATCTTCCGTAGAATGGAAGTTACCCTCTGCTACCGGAATGATCGCACCGGCTTTGATAAAGATCGGAATCTGATCAAGTGGTGCATCTGCTAAAATGTATCTGCCGCCCGTATACTTTTCATTCGTATCATAGGCATACCAGTCACCCTCTGGCAGATAAACGGCTCTTGCGGTTTTTCCCGGTTCTGTGACCGGTGCAACCAGCACAAAATCTCCCAGCATATATTCATCTGCAATGTTCCGTACTGTTTTGTCCTGCGGATATCCATATACGAGCGGACGCACGATCGGTGCTCCCGTCATTTCACATTCTCTTGCCAAATCATACAGATATGGCAGGAATCTGTAGCGCAGTTTGATCACCTTGCGGATGATCTCCTCTGTCTGCGCCCCAAACTGCCACGGCTCCTGTCTGTGTGTGCCCATGGCGGAATGGTTGCGGAAGAAAGGTGCAAAAACAGCCGCCTCATAAAAGCGGATCAGAAGCTCCGGTGTTGTATCGGAACCAAACCCTCCGATATCACTGCCACACATTGCCATTCCACTCAAAGACAGATTGCAGATCTGCTCCATGGAAAGCATGATATGCGGCCAGATACTGTGGTTATCTCCCGTCCAGCCACCACAATATTTCTGGCTTCCCGCATAAGCGGCTCTTGTCAGCACGAACGGTCTTCTGCCGCCATCCTGCGCAAGCAGCCCTTCATATGTTGCCTTTGCCATCAGATGTCCGTAAATATTATGGATCTCATCATGGTTACCCTCTGCAAACTTTACGGAATCCGGTAACGGGCCGTGGAAGCTCGCCGGTTCATTCATATCATTCCAAATGCCCCGGATCCCGTGATCCGTCAGCACCTTTGTCTTGCCTGCCCACCAGTCTCTGACCTTTTCCTGTGTAAAATCCGGGAATACCGCATCTCCCGGCCAGACTGTATTCACATAAACTTCACCCTGTTCATCCTTTGCAAATGCATCCAGCTCCAGACCTTCGTCATACATAAAATAACCCGGATCTTTCTTCACGCCCGGATCAATGATCGTGATCAGCTTGATCCCTTTTGCTGCAAGCTTTTGTGACAGTTTCTGCACATTTGGATACTTTTGATCGTCAAAGGTGAACACACGATAGCCCTGCATATAGTCGATATCCATATGGATCACGTCACATGGGATGTCGCGCTTCCCAAACTCCTCTGCCAGTGCTTCCACTTCCTCCTGCGTAAAATAACTCCATCTGCTCTGGTGATTGCCATAGATCCATCTCTGCTGCAGCGGCGTTGTCCCGGTCAGCATCGTGTAACTATGTACAACCGCTTTCGGATCCTCTCCCGGTATCACATAATAGTCCAGACAGCCCTTCTGGTGCTCCACAAAATAATATGCCTCATTCTCGCAGCCAAAATCAAAGGTTGTTTTATAGGTGTTGTCTGCAAGCAATCCATAACAGGAGCTGTCTCCCAGTACCATAAAAAACGGAATGGATTTATACAGCGATTTAAAGCTGTCCACATGCGGATCCGGATCATCTGTATTCCAGTTGATATAAGAATATCCCCGCTTGTTCAGACAGCCCGGCTTGTCGCCCAGCCCATAAATAGCATCTTCTTTTCCGAGCTTTTTGAGGATCGTCACTGCATCTTTTCTGTCTGTCCCTTCTTCTACCGCATGTCCCTCCAGTTGTGCCAGTGTCAGATCCTCGTATGGATTTTTCTCCGGCTTTTTCCGCTCTTCTTCATAGTCGGAAACAAGCAGCTTTCCCCGGTAAAAAATATCCAGCTTTTCGTTATCTTTTACCTGCACCTCGATGTTACCCGCAGCTATCCTGACTCTACATGATTCACTGCCCTGACTGACTTCCGGCTGAAGGATCTTGATATGGTCTGCATCTTCTATGGCATAGCTTTGTATGCCCGCCTTCTGCGAAACATGCACGATATCACCTTCCAGCACTGTTACATAAAGCACACCTTCTTCGTATTGCAGTCTGACACTGCCATTTACTGTTTCATATGTTTTTAACACATCGTTCATCTGTGTCTCTCTCCTGTTATTCTGTAATTTATACGCTCACACTATTTTGTCAGCATTTCATAAGTCACACCGTACTTCTGTGCGATCTGACTCGCATAAGATTTTCCTTCCGGTGGTGCCACTTCAATCTGATAGGAACGCTTTGCATCTTTTGCATGCACGATCAGAGAAAACGCTCTTCCCTCCGCATGCTCCTGTTCTTCATTGATCCGGGCAAGATCAAATGCCAGCTTATGCATATGCGTATTATAAATAGTCCGCATCCCCTTACATAAAATTGCCCTGATGCAATCCTTTGCAATATAGTATCCTTCCTCAAATGAGGTTGTCGAAAAAGATTCATTCAGCAATAGTAAGCTTCTGCTATCTGCATTTTCATAGATTTCCTTAAAACGTTTACATTCTTCGCCCAGACGCCCCAGATCCAGCGTCTTGTCCTCATCTGCCGGGAAATGGGTGTAAATGCAGTCCACCGGTGAAAACGTAAATCCGCTGCCCGGTACATAAATGCCGCCCTGTGCCAGTACAAACAATTGTCCGATCGCCTGTGTGATCGTTGTTTTACCACCGCGGTTTGCACCCGTCAACACATAAACTCTGTGTATTTTGTCAAAATCCAGATCATTTGTTACGATATTACCCGATTCTTCCGTTTCAAAAACCGCGAGCTTCAGATTATAAATGCCCCTTGCCTGCATTTCATATCTGTCCACCTCCTGCGCAGATGCCTGAGAGATCGCTGCCTTGGCAAAGGAAAAGCCTTTATCCTGTAGTTTTTTCATATACTCCGCCCATCTGATATAGTACATCATCTCCGGGATCAGATCTGTCATATCGGTGATCGTAACAGACACATATTTGTTCAATACTTCTTTCGCTCTTTTGACCATATGGGAAACCATATGATTCACAACGCGGTCCGTATAACGCGTCACATCTTTTGCCTGATCGCCCTCCGGTATACTGACAATTCCGACCACGGCATCCGCTACTGCCGCCCCTGCTCCCATCGCCTTTTGCAGCGGTGTATGCAGCGCACCTTCCGCATTGACATCAAACGGCTGGAATTTGAAATCATTCTTCCATGTCATATCCGCATTGATACGATCCTTTGCCGCAATATGCTCATAGAAATTACCTAGAATACCAGCTTTTGTAAAATACTTACTGTTAATCGAAACAAGTCCGATCCCATCCGCCTCAAACCGGTCATTTAAATTGATCCCTACTGTAATACTTTTGAGCTGTGAGGTATCCAGCTTCAGTCCCGCAATATCCTTTTTCAGCTCTGCAAAACCGTTATCTGCATAAATTTCTTCTACATATTCCCTCAGTCCCAGAAATCCCGCCGAGTGGAGCTGTGGATCCGCCAGGCAGGTATGCAGTGCATCCACGCACTTGATATAATCGTTGATCTCATCCAGCCTGTGCAGCAGATCCCAGATGCTGGCACTGTCATCGTATTCCCGTTTAAAGCCGCCATAATCTTTCAGAAAACTGATTCGTCCGAGGATTTCCATCATATCGTCCCGCATCTTTTTATTCTGTAATACATCTTCAAAAATATCGCAGCGGTACTGCGTGACTATCGGGTCTGCATACATCCGCGCCATAACATTTAAGATATAATTCTGCTCAGATTCTTTCGCTGACAGCTTTTTACAGATCTGATCCAGCCCCAGATCGTGCATGGTTGTCTGACTCAGTGTTTTGTATTCCGCCTGCTCTGATGGGTATAGCAGACTGTATTTCCTATGGCTCATAAACATCCTCCGTTTGTTCTTAGAATAACTCCATCATGGTATAAAATATTGCTTTGCATAGTTTTATTTTATCACGACACAAGCTGCCTTCCTATCAAATAACTGACATTCTTCTATAAATATATTGATTTCTTTGCGCTTAATTCATATAAAAAACAAGTGACTGTTCAGAACCCTGTTCGTAAAACAGGAGCCATCGTTTTTTCTCGATGGCTCCCGCTTTTCTTCCTTATAATAAAATTTTTTCCAGATCGTCCGGCACATACAGATTGCCATGATAATACTTCTTTCCTTCCTCTGTATACAGTTCTTTTCTTTTTGCAAGATTTTTGTCTTCTGTATGATAGAGAAGCAGATTTTTGACATGGAGCTGCTCCGCCAGCTCACAGGCATCCTTCACCGTAGAATGATGCTTCTCATACGGGTGGAAGATATCTGCCTGTCCGTGCAGACAAAAGGCTTCGTGTAACAGCCAGGTACTGTCCTTTGCATATGCTTCCTCACAACTGTTATACGGTTCGTCTCCGCAGCAGGTCAGCTTTCTGCACTCGCCCAGATCCATACAAAATCCAAACTGTTTTGCCTTGGTAGACTGAATATCGAAAAAGGTAACCTTCTTTTCCAGAATTTCCTTTGACGCCCCATCTTCTACCGGGATCAGATGCAGTCTCTGCCCGATCATCGCCACATCCTTTTTCTGGATCAGCTTTTCGGAAAGCTCCCGCAAAAGCGCGATCACCTCCGCATGTCCATAGATGACAGCTTCTCCGTCATATGCACCCTGTCTCATATGCTGGCAGATCATGCGGATCATCCAGATAATTCCCATGATGTGATCGATATGCTTATGTGTCACAAAGATCGTCCGGATCTTTTTCCAGTCAATTCCGGCAAGCTGTAACTGCCGCAGCACCTGATTGCCGCCACCGCCGTCCACCATAAAATATTCTTCCTGCTCGCTTAGCACAAAGCAGGTATTATAGCATTCTGTTACCAGCGCATTGCCGGTCCCCAGCATTGTAAGCTGCATATTGGAGTGCTCCTTTCGTTTCAGATATCTTTACTTCTTAAATTTATATTTTCCTTTTCCATAACCGGACACCGTTTCAATTATATCAGCCTGTACCATATTTGAAAGAAACTTTGAAGCCCCAGAGCTTTTCAGTCCAAGAAGTTCCATAACTGCATTTCGTCCAAATACAGCATCAAAACCAAATTTTTCAAAAAGTTTACGGATATGAACAATCGTTTTGGGGGCAAAATCTCCACCTTTTTCTGAAAGTACACTTTCAATGTCCACTTTTGCTTCTTGAATGTCCACTTTTTTATCATGCAAAAGTCCACTTATATGAAGATTTCGATTATATAATGTATTTTTCTCATTCAAAAGTAGATTTCTGAGAAACACTTCCAAATATTCTGTTGTCTCATAAACACCTTTTTGCAAATTCGTATAATTCGCACGCACAAGTGCATTTCTGAAATACCATGCATTCTCTGCAAAAATATCATTCGTTGCAGAAAACCCAAGTGTTCTCAGATATTTGATAAAAAATACTGCAGTTGTTCTTGTATTCCCTTCATTAAAAATATGGATCTGCCAGAGTCTCGAGACAAAAACTGCAAGATGATGGATGATCTCATCCATGGAAAGCCCTTTATAGCTAAAGTTCTTTTCCTGCGAAAAGTCATATTCAAGAGTTGCTTGCAGCTCGGAAGCC
>DJNY01000022.1:27465-27662 GCA_002441865.1 Lachnospiraceae bacterium UBA6452
GCACTTCCATACATAACGGTTGCTCCATCCAGTACCCATTCTTTTTTCGTGATATTGTATTCTCTTATTTTTCCTGCATGTTTGTAAATCCCCTGAAACAGTTTACGATGAATAGATATATATTCATTTGGCGAAAATGAAAATGCTGTCTCCGAGAGAATTTCCGCAATCCGCAAAGAAACCTTATCTGCTTCTTC
>DJNY01000074.1:0-207 GCA_002441865.1 Lachnospiraceae bacterium UBA6452
AAAAATATAGATATACTTTTAAATGAGTTTTTTTCAAAGGATGATTTAAAAAGCCTGGCTGCAGATGCAGGAGCTTTTCTGGGATGTCCGATCCTTGTCCTGGATGATACGTTTCACGTTGTGGCGCATTACCGTCCATTTGGATTTTCTGATCCGATTTTTCAGGAATCTATCCGTTATGGGGAGATTACTTATGAAGCCGGTGCG
>DJNY01000074.1:309-2683 GCA_002441865.1 Lachnospiraceae bacterium UBA6452
CTTGAGGAAAGTATATATCGACGTCGATTTGCACCACTGATCAGTTCCGGGGTAAGGCTTGGATATCTTATCTGTGTGGATACGGACGGAAATCTGCATAAGATACCGCAGGAAAGCTGGCAAAAGGTGGAGCAGATTCTGGCGAAGCAGGTATTTATTGAGACGAGCAGACAGGATAAGCCTTTTGAAACGGCAGAAGATGTTTTAAAGCATCTTCTCGATGGTGGATTTTCCTCGGAACCTTATTTTCAGCTGCAGGCTTCGAATACCTATCTTTCGGATTTTCATCCGTCAGGATTTATATTGCTCAATTTGACGGCTTATCATAAAAAATATATGGGAAAACGGCATTTGAAGGATGAACTGGAAGCAAAATTTCCTCAGTCCCACCCATTTTTATATAAGGGAGAGATTATTCTGTTTTCTCATGGAGAAGAAAATTTTGCTGAATTATCCGTGCTGGCAGAAGAGTTTGAACTGAAAGCGGTCTTGTCAGATGATCTTCAGAATCTGTTTGAATTACCGGAGCTTTATCGCACGGCGCATGAGGCATTGGAACTGATGATGGACCATCGCTTTCATGGAGGAAATGTTTTTACTGTGGATCAGCTTCGTACACTGCTGGTGTTGAAAAATCTGGAAGGACGCCGGGACCTGATTGCAAAAGAAATCCGAATACTCCATACATATGATAAAGAAAAAGATACTGAATACTGTGAAACACTTTATCAATATCTGAATTGCAGCCGGTCATTAAAAAAGACCTGTGATATCCTTTTTACACACCGTAATACCGTGCTTTACCGGATCCGGCGGATGCAGGAGGATTTTTGTATTCCATTAGATGACCCGTCAGTTCATGCAAGGCTTCTGTTCGGTGTAGCCTTGATATTATTTGAAGAAAAAGGACCGGATTTTTTCCTGAATACGGAAACAGAAAAAGAGAGAGAAGAGAATATATAAGCGACAACAGGGAGCCATGACCAAAATCAGAAGTCATGGCTCCCTGGCTTTGTTATTTCATACATAAATACAGAAAATATCCAGTGTAGCATAACAGCATTATCACACCACAGGGTTTCCTTAATTCTTTATGCTTTACGGAACCGATCCAGAGAAGAAGTGCCGCTGCGATTGCAATAACTGTATCTATGATAAATTTATGCTCGAAAGGTACAGGGCAGATGAGTGCGGATGTCCCTAGCACAAAAAGAATATTAAAAATATTACTGCCGACAATGTTGCCAATTGCAATACCGGAATTCCCACGTTTTGCTGCTGTTACAGATGTCACCAGTTCAGGAAGAGAAGTTCCGAGTGCAACAATCGTAAGACCGATGAAGCGTTCGCTCATGCCAAAACAGCGGGCAATTTCAGAGGCACTGCTGACTGCAAAATCACTTCCCTTTACGACCAGGACACCACCGATCAGAATCAGGATGATACATTTCCAGGCAGGGATATCCTTTGTTTTTTCTTCCGGGCAAGTTCCTTTTTTCGCCATAAGAAAGAGATATCCGAGATACAGTAGAAAAAGTATCCAGAAGAAGACACCCTCAATAAATGATATTTTAGAACCTGTCATTCCAAATATTAAAAGAATAACAGTGACCACAATCATAAATGGGATTTCATAAAGCAAAGTGGACTTCTGGACTGCAATATTTGTAATCACTGCGGTAATTCCAAGGATGATCAGAATATTCAGGATATTACTTCCTACAACATTGCCCACTGAGATACCGGCGTTTTGTTGTAAGGCGGCCGTAATACTTACAGCTGCTTCCGGCATGCTTGTTCCCATTGCGACAATGGTAAGACCTATGATTAGTTGTGGAATTCCAAGTTTATTGGCAATACCTGCCGCACCTTCTACAAACCAGTCAGCTCCCTTGACCAAAAACAAAAAACCTGCTGCTAAAATAATAATCTGCCAAAACATAATTTTTTACCTCCGTTCTTGTGTTTTCCCGCAGCAGGTACAAAAAAAGACTCCTACTGCATGTGTACAGTAAAAGTCTCGCTATTCCATCACTTTCCGAGTTATCTCCTGGATAACTGTCCTGACGAAGAAGTGAACCGACTCCAGCCGGCAAGCTACTCCCTTTTCTGAATTAACTTTAACAGAAGCAGTTGCATAAATCAAGCTGTTTTTTGAATGAATGGCTGATTCTTACAAAAGTTCTTTTATAACAGTCAGAATGTTCCTGTGCTGAAAGCACAGAAAATCTGAATCAGGTTGTATTCACAGAATCTTGTCTTACTGTCCGGGAGAAATATAATAAATATAAAGAAACAAAAAAGAAGTTAAAATTCTTTGGTTTCAGAAAATATTTGGAGAAAGAAGAGATTATTATGAAAAAATATGTATGTG
>DJNY01000080.1 GCA_002441865.1 Lachnospiraceae bacterium UBA6452
GCCGTGAGCGTTTCTGGGCAAAGGGCATGGAACAGGATAAGATCAATGCTTACATGACATTATATACAGCACTGGTTACCGTTGCGAAACTTGCAGCACCGATGATCCCATTCATGACAGAGGATATTTACAGAAATCTGGTATGTGCAAATGATCCGTCAGCACCGGAATCTGTTCATCTGTGTGACTTCCCGGTTGCAAATCCGGCTTATGTGGATAAGCAGCTGGAAGAAGACATGGAAGAAGTCCTGAAGATCGTTGTTATGGGACGTGCAGCCAGAAATACGGCCAACATCAAGAACAGACAGCCAATCGGTACCATGTTTGTAAAGGCTGAGAAAGCACTTTCTGATTTCTATCAGAAGATCATAGAAGAAGAGCTGAATGTCAAAGAAGTAAAATTCACAGACGATGTCAGAGAATTCACAACCTACACCTTCAAGCCACAGCTGAAGACAGTAGGCCCGAAATACGGCAAACAGCTTGGCGGTATCAAAGAATACCTTGCAAATGTAGACGGCAATGAAGCCATGAATAAATTAAATGCAGGCGAAAATCTCGTATTTGATGTAAACGGTACAGAAGTTTCTCTGTCTCTTGATGATGTGCTTGTGGAAATGAGCCAGAAGGAAGGCTATATGTCAGAGGCTGACAATACCGTAACAGTCGTACTTGACTGCAACTTATCAGAAGAGCTGATCGAGGAAGGCTTTGCAGCCGAGATCATTTCCAAGATCCAGACAATGCGTAAGGATTCCGGCTTTGAAGTGATGGATCACATCAAAGTAGGTATCGCAGGTAACGACAAGCTTGCAGCGGTCGCAGCCAAGAATGAAAAAGCAATCGCAGATAAGGTACTTGCTGATTCCATCGATAAAGATGCTGTTTATGCAAACAGCAAAGAGTGGAATGTCAATGGAGAAAAGGTAACACTTTCAGTAGAAAAGCAGTAAAAATGAAGCAGTAGGTAAAGATGCCCGGAATTTTTCCGGGCATTTTTATGTTATGGCGACGAGGAAAATGCACGCATTTATGCGGTGCATTTGACGACCGCTAATCAGAGCGAGATTCGCAGAGCGTATCTCGTCTCTGTTAAAAAATAAAATATTTATACAAAAAAGTATGTTTTTTTTACAAAACATGATAAAATTTTTTATATGCCACAATAGGGGGACGCGAACATGAAAAAGAATTTAATCAGAAAGAAAGTTGCCATCTTTGGTATTCCCGCTGTCATCATTGCTTTTTTGCTTGTCTGTAGTGTGACATTCTTATCGACAAAAAATGCAACGCTGGAAAATTCCGAAAAACAGTTTTCATTACACGTGGAAAAACTGGACAATGAAGTGTCTAAGGAAATCCGGGAGACAGTCGGTATTATCGGCAATATCAAACAAACTGTAAACCGTACCTGCCAAAGTACGCAGGATATTCAGGAATACATATATAAAATTGCGGATTCCTACCCGGATACCATTCCGACAGGCATTTACTGCGGACTGACGGACGGAACCTATATAGATAAGATGTGGACACCGGGGGATGACTGGGTCATGAAAGAACGTCCATGGTATATACAGGGTATTGAGGCAGATGATGTTGTTTTCGGTGACATGTACCTGGATGCGGATACGGGCTCTTATATCGTATCGGTATTTACGAATATTTCCGATCAGCAGGGCAATGTAGTCGGTGTTATTTCCGCAGATGTACAGCTTGATGCCATCGATCAGATACTGAGAGGAGAAAAGATCTTTGATAATGGCTATGCCTACGCAGTGGACCGCGTATCCGGTCTGATCTTCGGAAATCATGTGGACGAAAAAATGAACGGGCAGGAGATCGGTGCAGTAAAGACTGCGGAAGCAGAAACCATTGCACAAAAGATACAAAAGCACACCTATGACGAGCTTCTTGTTGTGGGAGACAGCTATCTGGAAATCCATCCGATCGATGGAACGGAATTTGTCATTGTTTGTCAGGCTGCAAAGAAGGATGTAGAGAGTTCCCTTTTGCAGATCGAAAAGGTAACGGGCTTCAGTTCCGTGGCTGGTATGATCCTTCTGAATGTGGTGATCGCCATTATTTTGATCAACATATTAAAACCGATCCCTGTGATCAATAAAAAGATTGAACAGCTTTCCAGTCTGGATATGACAAATGATGTGACGATCAAAAACAAAGATGAGCTGGGGGTAATCGTTCACAATCTGAATACGATGTCCGACCAGTTGAAGCAAATGGTTCTGACCATTAAAAATTCTGCATTACAGATGCGGGATGCTTCCGATGATAATATGCAGACGGCTGATAATTTAAACGGATCTGCGGATGCACAGCTTGAGGCAGTTAGTGTGCTGACCGGTTCTATCCACCAGTTGACGGATGCGATCAATCAGATCGCGGAATCAGCCCAGGTTTTGACACAAAGTGTTTCCGATACGGATGAAGCCTGTGAGTTAGTGGCAGGTAATGTAGATACTGCCATTGATCTGGTTTCGACCGGTGAAGAAGATATGAGAACGCTGGAAAGCCAGATGAATCATGTTTCCGAGATTTCCGGTAATCTGGAGGAAGCCGTTGCTAACGTAGAAAAAGGACTGACCGGTATTACCGAAATGGTAAATGTGATCCAGGAGATCGCAGGTCAGACCAATCTGCTTTCCTTAAATGCCAGCATTGAGGCTGCAAGAGCCGGTGAATCCGGTCGGGGATTTGCCGTTGTGGCAAGCGAGATCCGGACACTTGCAGATAGCTGTGAGAACTCTGTAAAACAGATCGTGGAAACAACGGATAATCTGTCCGAGCTTGTGACGATCGTGATCAATGAGACAAAGACAAGCCGCGATGCGATTAACAACAGTGTGGAGGTTGTGAAAAAGACCGATGAAACCTTTGCTGCGATCAACAGCACCGTAGGACAGATCCATGAGGCAATGGAGCATGTGAAGCATGCCATTTCCGATATTGAGGGTGTTGCAACAGACATGGCAGCAAGTACGGAAGAGCAGAGCGCAAGCACGATGGAAATGCAGGACACCTGTGAAAAAGTCATGGGGCTTGCAAAGGCTGTCAGAACGGACGGCGAAAAGACTGCAGCAGCGGGACATGGCATGTCAGAGCTTTCTACAAACCTGCTTGGAGAGGTTTCTAAGTTCAAATTATAAATAAAGAGAGCGTTTCTTTGAAAACCGGCATATGAGAATATGCCGGTTTTTGCTGCTCTTTTTGGCAAAAATAACGAATGTATCGGGGGATCATGCGTGTTATACTTAATTTGATACTTTAATGTCGTGAAACGTGATATGATCACGGGGATTTTTGTGAGACATATGCTTTCACAGAAAATGAGGGAGGAAAAAGATGAGCAAAATGCGAAACAGATGGCTTGCACTTGGGCTGGCATTTCTAATGGCATTTCCGACAAACGGCGTTGTGGCATTCGCCGGGCAGCAGGCAGAAGTCGTGGCGGTAAGCGGAAATGAAGCAGATGTGCAGAAGCCGGGCACAGAGACAGAAGCTGGCACCGGGCTGGATGGGGATGAACAGACAGCAGACGGAGAACAAACAGATGCACAGGGAAACCTGCAAATGCAGGGAGAAGACCTGGATGCGGAAACAGCAGTTATTACAACGAGCTATCCGCTGGAAATCGGCGTGGAAAAGACGTTGACAAATTTGAAAAAAAATGTGATCTATTATGTACAGGTAACAATCCCGGAGCCGGAAGCGGGTGAAAACCAGCCATATTACCGAATCAAGGTAGATGGAAAGACAATTGACACCTATAATAAATATTTTAGTGCTGATAAAAGCTCCTGGTATGAACATAAGAGTGGTTTTTTATATGAGATGGCTGGTACATATTTTCTGGGTATTCCCAATGATGCCCAGACAGAGCATACAGTATGCATAGAAGAAGCAGCTATTCAGTATGTTAAAACCGATTTTTCTGGTGCCAGATTATATGCAAATGGAGATTATTACTTACCTGCCATGGCAAAGTATACGCTGACTTATGCGGATGGAACAGAAGATGTCATCGCGGGTGAGAAACTAAATGCGTATACTTCTTGTGATGGCTTTGACGAAAAAGGAAATGACTTCCGAAAACTGGAACCGGGAAGAAATACAGTTTCCATGCATGTGTTTGATAAGAAGATTACAGCTGATTTTACAGTATATGACAATATTGTATCTGGAATCCGCTTTGCAGAAGAACCAGAATTATATACCATGTATGAGGATGGAGAGAATTCATGGTTGAGTATTGGCTCTGATACGAAATTAATTGTGACTGAGGAAGGAAAAGAAAATACATATACACGGGAAGAGTTGGAAAAGAAATATGGGCTGAAGTATGGTGTTTTTTATCAGTACAGCAGTCTCTCAGATAATGATACAGGAAGCTATCAGGCAGTAACGCCGATGGAATCAGATTGCTACGCACAGTATGTAGGAGATATTGTCCGTTATTTTGCGATCACAGATGAAATGACAGTGGATGCGTATGTTGTGTGTGCAGGGCAGTATTGCAGTTTCCCGGTACGGGTTGTAGCCAATCAGATCGATTCTGTTTCTGTAAATACGCTTCCGTTCAATACAGCATTAGAAGAAGGTACCTCTGCCTTCCCGCTGAACGGACTGGAACTTATGCTTATGTATAAGGATGGCAGCAACCGGATTCTTTCTTATGATGCCGGAGATTTCAATGGAAATAGTCAGGGGTATTATTTGGGCCACGGAGGTGTATATGCAGGTACAACATGTATGGGATATGAAATTGCCGCGCTTGTAGAAGGAGCTTATGAATATGAGCTAAATTATGCAGGTAAGAGTGTGCGCATTCCATTCACTATTGTGCAGTCTTCGATAAAGAATATAACTTATGTAGGAGATCCAATCCAAATGCCGGAAGGTTATGATTCTTGCAGCAATTTCCCATATGCGCTTGAGATTGAATATAAGATGAGAGACGGCAGTACTATATCAGAAACACTTGACAAGCAATACTGGTATCCGAATGATGCTGCAATAATCTATATGGGAAATGATACATCCAAAGAGATAACAGTTGATGTCAGTGAGGTTCAGACTGATACGCTTGGTGTATATAAGGCGAATTTTGTTTACAATGGGAAAATGTTTCCGGTAGATGTAGAGATAATAGAAAATCCGGTAGAGAGCATTGCCATTGATATAGCAAGCGTCAGAACGACATACGTACTGGGAGAAAACATCTATCTTGGCAGCAGTCTTGGACTTACTGCCACATATAAAGATGGAGAAATAAAACATCTGGATAGTGTTTTGCCGGATGCCCAGACTATTACCTATACAGACAAAAATGGGAACGAAATTACAACAGGTAATATCAATGAGCTGCCGCTTGGAAAGTATACGGTAGATGTCAGTGCACTTGGCAGAAAAGATTCTTATACAATTGATATTGTGGAAAATCCGATCAAGAGCATAGAAGTTGTCAGCGGAGCAGAACAGACTGCCTACGAGGGTATTACAAATGGCAATCTGGCACAGGATATGACATTAAAAGTCAGCTATAAAGATGCTTCTGTTCCGGCAAAGGAAGTAACTATACCAAAGGGATACAGTAGTTATGTAGAAGATGAAAATTATCCGGGCGGAAAACTTACTGTAAATTATTCCAGCGTGAAGATAACAGACACTATGTGGAGTTCGGACATGCAAGCTATGCCATGCGGAACCTATGAGACAAGTCTGCAGCTTGGAGGATTTACGATTCCGTTTACGATTACAATCACGGAGGCGCCGATAGACAATATCTCAGTATCAATACCGCAGGAATATCAGAGCTTTGTAGCAGGCGAGGATTTCTATATCAACAGCTGGAACCTGTCGGGTAGTAGCATTACCATTCGCTATAAAACCGGAGCCCCGGATAAAGTCATTGATCTGGAAACTTATAGTTATTATGATGCAGTATTAGATACAAACATGAATATAACCGGTAGTTTAAAGGATGCAGATGGTAACTGGGTAAATGACTGGGTCGGCAATTTAGAGCCGGGACAGTACTACTATGAGGTCAGCATTGGAAAGAAAACTGGAAGCTGCCCGATCACGATCACAGAAAATCCGGTCGATCATTTTGATGTGACAGTACCGGATAAATATACATCTGAGACCGAGGGAGAACTTGAGTACATTCCATACGGAAATGGCTTTAAACTCCATGTTTATTATACGGATGGAACAGAGAATACCTTCGTTACGAATAAAAAAGGAATGTGGCAGGATGATAAATTCAGCAGATTTAACAAACAGCGGCTGAGGCTGACTATACTGCAGGACGGAGAAGAAGTAGATGAAGAAGAACTTTCACAGCTTCCATACGGCATTTATGATGTACAGGTAACGGCATATGGGAAAACAGCTACATACCCGTTTACGGTCAAGAAAAACCCGATTGATAAGATTGAGCCGATCATGAAGGAAGATTTCAGTTTTGTAGCAGGTACTGAAACAAACGTTAGAAATGCTATTTCCGGAATTAAAGTGTACAAGACAGACGGAAGTACGGAAAATCTCTATATAGACGATGGATATGACGTTGATGTTTATATTGCAGGAGAGGAAGATAACTATAGCGATTGCAGTGATCTTGCAGCAGGTGAATATACGGGGTATGTCCGCTATAAGAATAAAAAAGCAGAATTCCCTGTTACAGTTGTAGAAAATCCGGTAGAAAGTATTTCTGTTTCGGTAAAGGAAGAAAACACAAAATATCTGATCAATTCAGAACAGAGTCTTTCCACAGAAGGTATGACATTGACGGTACATTATAAAGATCCTTCTGTAAAGGATAAGTCCTTTAAGCTTGGTGGAGATACAGGCTGGTATGATCTGGACTTCCCGGGTAAGCGGGTAACTATCAGACAGACGATCACAGTAAAAATGAATGATGGTGACGATGATTATACTATGGAAACCGGCTATATCGGTACGGATGTAAAAGAAGGAGCATATGATGTAAAGGTATATGCATACGGAAAAGAGACAACGTATCAGATACAGGTGCAAAAGCCGGAAATTTCCAAGATAACACTTAAGACGGATAATCTGCAGAAAACCTATATGGCGGGAAGCGGGGATTGTGTACAGTATACCTATAATGATATTTTAGTCAGCTTTAAAAACGGAGAAACAAAGAGCCTGCAGGAATTACTGTATGATGAGGATGAAAATGAAACTGCTCTGTATAATACCTACCAGTATGGCCTTGATTTTTATCTGACGGACGAGGCGGGTGAAGTCTACAGTGGTTCCAGATGGTTCAAGAATATGAA
>DJNY01000112.1 GCA_002441865.1 Lachnospiraceae bacterium UBA6452
TTTGCAATGCCATGAAGAATTTCTACAAATATCGCGGGGAACGACTTTCCGGCGGGCTGTGTTTTAAAGAATATGTGGATCTGGCAAGATACGGGGAGACAACAAACGAGTATCGCGTGTTCTACATAGGAAATGAAATTGCTTCTGTGGCAAGAAATTCTTTGCAGGGTAACTTTACGCCACAGCCACCGGAAAACCTGCTGGAAAAATACCGGTTACTTCCGTCTCCGTTTTATACGCTGGATTATGCAGAACTTGCGGACGGAAGTTGGAAAATCCTTGAGGCAGGTGATGGAGGTGTGTCAGGACCGTCGGAGGGACAGAACCTGTATGCATTTTACAGAGTGATGTATCACTGCTTGAACCACCGGTTGCTCGACAACGGACACCGTGAAAGGTAAGATGATTTTAGTAACTCATACAGACACTTACAGCAGATTATTTTGATTAGGTAAATGACGAGAATATACAAGCAGCGGGACCTGACGTCCTGTATTCAATGTGTCTGGTATTTCACGGAAATGGAGGAAACTATGAAAAGAGCATTTTGGTTTGATGGTGCATATATGGATCAGCAGATTGCGGAGACGGATATTACCGGAGCCCGGGCAGTTCATTTCGCCAGAAACTATCGTAACGGATCAGTAACCGAAAACGGTGCTGTCGGATACAGAACAACCACAAAACCGTTACTGGATCTGAACTTTCAGGTTTCTTCCCTCAGGGCAAGAGAGGAAGCGTACATCGTACAGGAATTTGTCAAAGCCTTTCAGGAATCTCCGAGATATGCAGTAAAGTGGCTTTTCTTTGTGCGGGATATTCTGCAGGGATTGGGAGAAAGAAGAACTTTCCGGGTGTGTTTGAAATATCTTGCTGTTTCCCAGCCAAAGATTGCGCGGGCTGTGCTTGCATATGTACCGGAATATGGAAGATATGATGATATGCTTGTTCTTCTGGATACGCCGCTGGCCGGCGATGTGGTCGCCCTGTACAAAAAGCAGCTTGATCGGGATCTGGCAGCGATGGAAGCGGGAAAGCCGGTGTCGCTTCTGGGCAAATGGCTTCCAAGCAATAATACATCTTCCAAAAAAACAAGAGAGTATGCGGGAAAGCTTTGCAGATATTTTAAGATGTCTCAGAAGGAATACCGAAAAATGCTGGCAAAGCTGCGGGCATATGCGAATGTGGTAGAAACAAAAATGTCTGCTGCAGCATGGGCAGATATTGCTTATGAAACGGTTCCGGCAAAAGCAAACATGTTATACGACAAAGCTTTTGAAAGACATGACCGGGACAGGAGAGCAGAGTATCTGGAAAAAGTATTGCTAGGCGAAGGTAACCTGAATACAAAAGGTCTGATGCCCTATGAGATCGTTCACCGGATCACAGGCAAAAGCAGCTATTACCGCGTCTTGCAGGGAGATCTTCTTTCAGAGCTCATGTGGAAGAAAATTGTGAGAGAAGGTTTTCAAAATGACTGGGGCTTTGAAGATGCCATTGTGGTGGCGGATGGCTCAGGCAGTATGTTTCAGATGGCATCCGGAAGCAGCTCGGTTATGGCGATTGAAATCTGCAATTCACTGGCGATTTATTTTGCCGGGCAGCTTCATGGTGTCTTTCATAACAAAGCCGTTACGTTCAGCGACCGCCCCAGATTTATTGATCTGAAAGAACATACAAGTCTTAAGGATAAGCTGGAGATCATGTTTGCACATAATGAAATGTCAAATACAAATATTGAGGCTGTATTTGACCTGCTTCTTGCAATGGCAGAATGTGAGGATGTGCCAAGGGAGGAGCTTCCAAAGCAGGTGCTTATTATTTCGGATATGGAATTTGATGAGGCGACCGCTTCCGGTTATCCTTGGGAAAAAAAGCGGAAACCTGTCAATGATACACTGTTTGCCCGGATCGCGGAAAAGTATGAAGCCGCGGGATATCAGATGCCACGGCTTATCTTCTGGAATGTATGCGGAAGAACAGATACTATTCCTATGGTAAATAACGGGGAAGGACTGTGCCTGCTTTCCGGTTTTTCGCAAAATGCAATGAAAATTACTGCTGACCAGACAAAAAAGGAACCTTACGAGGCGTTGCTGCAGGTATTGGATTCACCACGGTATCAGGCAATCGATGATGCAATCCTGTCATGGACCGCGTAGGGGCACCGATTTCCCAAAAAATATTTGCAAAATAAGAAAAATGTGGTAAAATAGCGCTGGTTAGAAAAAACTAACTTACTTTGCAAAGATGTGCACCTCGCGCACACTTTATTTTGTGGATCGGTTCCAGCAAAAGAATAAGAAAAAGGATGGTATTGAAAATGTTACTGTTATTGCAAAACGTATTATATTGTATCCTGTTTATCCTGCCGGTAAAGTTAGCGGTAAAAAACAATGGACTGAATTGTCTGTATTTCTATCCGAAGGCATACATAGAGGAGGCACAGAAACGGGGCATTGCGGATAAAGACGCTACCATGAAAAGAGGAAAGCGTTTTATGGTACCGTTTTGTATCTTTATTTTTGTTGTTTTGATCCTGATCATCGCACTGTGGAACCAGGTTACTGATTTCAAAACTGCATTCTGGCAGGCATATCTGTTCCTGGTAGTTATGAACTGGTTTGACGGTATCCTGCTTGACAGAGTGTGGGTGGCACACAGCAGGATCTGGGTCATTGAAGGTATGGAAGGAATTCCTTACATCAAGCCGTGGAAGGAAGTTCTGATAAAACGTGGTCTGGCTACCATCATGTATCTTGTCATTGCACTGATCGTGGCAGGGATCGTAGTACTGATCGGCAGAATTTAATTTAGAATGTTTTACAATTTGGATGATGGGACAGGGCGCCTGCAGAAATGCAGGCGCCCTGTTATCGTTTCTGGCGAAAAGGACAAATGAAAGACAGAAAAAAATATTCCTGATATGACCTTTTGGTTCAAAAATGAGTCATTTATCGGAAAATATTGCCATATAGTTCAAATAAGTCTATGATATACATACATTTTCGGCAAAATCGGTCGTATAGAGGCAGTTGGCAGCCAAAGATATATTTGTGTAAAAAGAAAGGGAGAAGTGGGAATGGAAAAGAAAAGAATGTTCCGGATGCTGGCAGTATTGCTGATCAGCATGGTCATGCTGCAGCTCGGTATAAAACCGGCAAAAGCAGTGACGATAAAAGAGGATGGAAAGTATGCACTGGTCTTAACAGTACAGCCGGATGAGGAAGATGGAGATATCGATGGAAATCCCTATAAGATCATCCGGTTTGATTTTGATGAGGGGGAGACAACGGTCAGTGTCAATGCACTTACAGAGGGGCTTGATCCATATAATGGGAAGAATGTGTTTTCATATTGGGCGGAAAAGGATTCAACGGATCCGGTAGAAGCGTTGTCTATTGACGATTTTAAAGGGGAAGGAAGGGCCGGAAGTGAATTATATCGAAACGGACATAAGCTGTATGCAAATTTTTCGGGTCAAAGTCTTGCGGACAGTGACAGGTATTATATCATACTGGATGGATATGGCGGAACGGTAAATGGAAAGGAAAAAATAAGGCTGGGTTACAAGGTTGATGAGTTTAAGACCGTAAATCTGAATCGGTACAAATGTGAGAGAAAGGATTGTGATTTCTATAACTGGAACTACAATGGAAAGATCCTGATGACGGTTGATCGATCCTGGCTGCAAAAGACACATGTGATGACGCTTACAGCACTATATAAGAGCCGGAAGTTCTACGGGGTAGACGCAAATGGAATGCTTAATAATCCGGAAATCCCTGAGGATGCCAGACCTTATAACTGGGTGCTGAAGCTGGATGCAGCTGGAGGCACGATAAACGGAAAAGAAATCCTGTCACTGGATTATCTGGCAGGTGCAAATTCAGGTACGGATATGCCTATTTTTCATTATGTACCAACGCGTAAAAACTGCCGGTTCAAAGGCTGGAGCAATGAGAAAAACGGAGATACATTTTATAATAGTATATTTTGGAACTGTTGGAGACCTGGAAATGGTGAGTTTGACCGGGATGGCCTGATAGAGAACACCGGATCATACAGAGATCTGACTTTATATGCAGTATGGGAATATCTGGCAAATCCGGTGACTTCGCTTCCGTCTACAGGTGCTGCAAAAGGGAGTATAGAGGAGGCAACGGATCTGTTGTGGGATAATTATTCCTTTTTAACCACAGAGGTTAATGTACCGGAGGCACTTGCAAGGGAGGATGTCCGTTATCTGCTGCAAATGGATCTGGTAGAGAACGGAACCGGTGACAGCGTGGAAGTACAGGGGAATAAGATGAACGTCAGGTTTGAACTGCCCGCAGCCCTGCAAGGATATGATACATATGAAATAGTGACAGTTTCCGATGACCGGATCGCAGAACGTATTCCGGTAACGGTCAAAGATGGGGTACTTTCATTTGAAACAACAAAGCTTGGACTGTTTGGTGTGGCAGCAAAGAACGATCCACCGAAAGCACCGGAAGAAAATAACGGAGAGGATACCGGAAAAGATCCTGCGGCAAGTGCAAAGCCGACAGAACCTTCCGTCAATCCACCGGCGGAAGAGCCGGCAAAAGAACCGATAACGGAACCGGCAAAGGATATATCTGCAGAGGAGAAAAAACAAAACTCACAAAAAATGAGCCGGAAAGCGGCGATCAGCTGGAAAAAAGGAAAAATAAGAGTGACATGGGGAACGCTGAAGGATGCGGACGGATATGATATTTTTGTGATGCCGTGCGGAAAAGAGATTGCGGAAAATTCTCCTGTCAAAACGGTAAAAGGCGCAAAGTCATCTACAGCACTGATAAAAATTGCGAAAACAAAATCAGCGGGCAGCAGTGCATATAAAGCAAAGATCAAAGCATATAAGATGATAGACGGTGAAAAAGTATACATTGGTAACAGCCAGAGTTATCATATTGCGGATAAAAACGATGAGCAGTATACCAATGCAAAAAAAATTACGGTTTCCAAAAAGTCTTTGGCTTTGAAAAAAGGGAAAAAGGCGAAGATCAAAGCTGTGATCCGGAAGGAAGCAAAGGCAAAAGAACTATTGCCGGCGTCTCATGGGAAGGCTTTACGCTATGATACATCGGATGCAACGATCGCGACAGTAACATCCAAAGGAGTGATCAGGGCAAAGAAGAAAGGAAGCTGTGTGATCTATATCACAGCATTAAACGGTGTCAGGACCAAGGTCAGAGTGACTGTAAAATAAACAGAACAGGTGAATAAGAAAAGGAGAAAAGAGCATGGAAAAGAAAAGAGTTTTCCGGGTATTGGCAGTGCTTCTGATCAGCATGATCATGTTGCAGCTCGGTATAAAACCGGCAAAAGCAGTGACGATAAAAGAGGATGGGAAGTACGCACTGGTTTTAAGATTGAAAAATTCAGATGCAGACGGCACTATTGACGGAAAGGATCATAAGATCATCCGGTTTGATTTTGATGAGGGAGAGACATCGGTCAGTGTCAACGAAATTACAAAAGGGATCACAGCTTTTAATGGAAAAAATGCTTTTACAGGCTGGGCGGCATCAAGTGATTCCATATCAGCAGCAGAGCAGCTGTCTATTGATGATTTTTCTACATCAGGAGTAGAGGGAGAGGAATCTTATGATAAAGGTCATGTGATGTATGCGCTGTTTATGGGAGAAGAAATTTCACCAAAGGACAAATATCATATTGTACTGGATGGAGCCGGTGGAACAATAGAGGAAACCGGAGAAACCCGCACACTATTGGAATGTGAAAAAGATTCGTTTACGACTATTGATCTTTCAAAATATACTGCCTCCCGGGAAGGCTGTGATTTCTGGGGCTGGGGATATGTGGAATATTATAGTGGTACATACAAGGGAAAAGTCATAGATGTTATTGATAAATCTATGTTTTCAAAAGTGGATGATATCACGATCGTTGCCCTGTATAAGAGTAAGACTTTTTATGGGGTAGATGAAAACGGAAGGATTAATAATCCCAATCTGCCCAAGGATGATAGACCTGATAATTACGTGTTGAAGCTGGATGCAAATGGCGGAACTATAGATGGGGAAAAAGTTTTATCACTGGACTATCTTGGCTATGAGGGTGATGCCATGCCTGTTTTTCACTATATACCGAAGGGTAAAGCCTATTGGAGATTCCTGGGATGGAGCAGTAAAAAGGATGGAACAACAGGTGAATATTATGATCTGATGCCCTATCAGAATTGGAGAAGAGACGAAGGTGATTTTGACAGGGATCAGCTGAAGGATAACGGAATTTACTATAATAATTTAACCCTGTACGCAATCTGGGAGAAGGGTGAACCACCGGTACAAACGGTGAATGAGATTCCGGTAACAGGTGCTGTCAGTGGAAGTTTAGAAGCGGTGGATCTGGAGGATAGTTATTCCTTATTGACGAAAGAGGCTCCTGTACCGGAAGCACTTGCAAAGAAGGATGTCCGGTATCTGCTGCAAATGGATATGGTAAGAGGTGAAACCAGTGAGATCGTGGAAGTACGGGGGCTGAAGATGCACATCCGGTTTGTACTGCCCGCTGCCCTGCAGGGATACGATACTTATGAAATAGTTACGGTTTCCGATGATCAGATTGTAGAGCATATGCCTGCAACCGTAAAAGATGGAAGCCTTTCGTTTGATACAACAGAGCTTGGTTTATTCGGGGTGGCAGCAAAGAAAAATCCACCGAAAGCACCGGAAGAAAATACAGGAGAGGATTCCGGAAAAACTCCGGGGGCGAGTGCAAAGCCAGCAACCGATCCGTCAGACTCTGAAAACGGAGAAAAGACAGAAAAAGTAACGGTGAAAAAAACTGCCATCAAAACAGCAAAGCGGAGTCGGAATAATAAAAAACTGAAAGTAACCCTGAAAAAGGTACGTGGCGCAAGCGGTTATCAGATCAAATATTCCACTTCCAAAAAATTTACAAAGAAAACAACGAAAACGGTCAAAGTAAAAGGGACAACAAAAACAATCCAGAAATTAAAGAAAAAGACCTATTATGTCAAAGTACGCACCTATAAAAAGGTGAACGGAACAACTTATTACAGTAAATGGAGCGCTGTCAAAAAAGTAAAGGTCAGAAAGTAGGTATGAAGCACTTCTTGGGGAATCTGAGAAGTGCTTTTTTGTACAGAATATGTTATACTGGTTAGCATAAAAACAGTCTGTCAAAAGACAGATGGAAAAGGACGGAAGATGAGATATTCCAGACTGCGGTTGGTATTAGGAAATAAGATCGCTTGTATGTTTATGGCGTACGCCTTCCTGATACTGGGAATTGGCGGTGCCATTTATAATATCTGTCAGGAAAGCGGCGGACAGATTACGGGAGTTGCGGAGCTGTCAGAATATCTGGCAGGAGAATGGGAGCTGCTCCTGTTCGGGGTGATCGGTTTTCTGTTATTTTGGACAGCAGCCATGCGGGTAAAGAAGGCGGAGCAGAAGGCAAGGCAAAACAATCCGGAAACGGTAGAAGAACCGGTAACGGCAGAAGAACCGATAACGGAAGAAGCAGTGTCTGCAGCAAAGCCGGAGGCACAGGCAGCAGATATGAAGACGGAAATTGAGTCAGAACAGACAAAGATCGGGCTGGAGATCCCAGAGCCATATGAGCTTTCAGAAAATGAGGACGGCGACCGGACATTTGCATGTTTTGAACGACCGGGCAGCAGTGACATGGTATTCAGTTTCCTTCTGGAAGCGGACGAAGAAGAGTTTCAGGATGCAGAGGACTATATCAGACGGGAATTTGCAGATGACTGTGCTGAAAATAAATGCAGGACGAAGATCTGCGAGCAGGCATATCTGCAGGGCAGAACGTATTATTACTACATTGTAAGCTATAAGGACGGTCATACGCACTTCCAGAAGCTGGTAGCGGCATGTGACATCAGACGGGGAGAGATTTATACTGTTGATATGGACTGGGTGGATAAAAAGGAAGTGTTGACGATCGATGCAGTCAGCCCGTTTCTGGAGATTGCTGTTTCTGATAAAGAGTAGAAGCAACACTTTATGGGGATGAAGCGGTTGCCGGGAAGGTACAGGATATGGAAAAATTACAAAAGCACATAATGAACATAACGGATAAACTGGAAAACAGCTGTGTGATCGGCGCGATCAGACAGGGCATGATCATGATGATCCCTCTTCTGGTAGTCGGCTATATGGCAGCGATGCTGATCAATCTGCCTATTCCCGCATTTCAGAAATTCCTGTCAGAGTTGTGGGGCGGATGTGTCAGAACCTTTTTGAGGAGCATTTATATCAGTGTGAATGACTTTTTTGCCATTTATCTGACCATCGCGACAAGTGTCAGCTATTCGATGATGAAGCGCAGGAAAAAGGGTATTTACGAAAGTACCGGAAATGTTGTTATTCTGGTGATCATTACACTGGCGGCTTTTGCTGCCTATGCAGGCATCCAGTATGAGACGTTTTCCATTGCCAGATTCAGCAACATGTATGCATTCAGCGCACTTCTGGTCGCACTGATCTCGGGCAGTATCTATTATGCCCTGAAAGAAAGTCCCATTCTGCAGGCAAAGCGGCAGAGGACGAACACGGACAATGTGTATATCGGAGCGATAGAAGGTATTCTGCCTGCAGTCATCATTATTGGCTTTTTCGTGCTGCTCAGACAGGCTTTGTATGCGGTATTTGGTGTAAACGGACTGCAGGAGCTTCTGGAAATGCTGTTTAATTCCCTGTTAAAACCGCTGAAAAACGGACTCGGCGCAGGGCTGGTCGTGATATTGCTGACGCATAGCCTGTGGTTTTTCGGAATTCACGGACATAATATGCTGGATGCTGTGATCAAACAGAACTTTACGGATGTTACAGCAGGCATTTTCAGTAAGACAATGCAGGATGTGTTTGTCCTTCTGGGCGGTGCGGGTGCAATGCTGTGTCTGCTCATTGCCATCTGGCTGTTTGCAAAGAAAAAGGGCGTCCGTCATCTGGCGTACATGGCAGCACCGAATGCGCTGTTTAATATTAGTGAGATCGCGCTCTTTGGTATTCCGGTGATCCTAAACCCGATCTTCCTGATCCCGTTTTTACTCGTACCGGTTTCTAATTTCCTGATCACATATGCGGCTATTTATTTTGGGCTCGTACCACATGTGATCCATAAGGTAAACTGGACAACACCGATCTTTCTGAGTGGTTATAAAGCAACCGGTTCATGGGCAGGTGTCGTTCTGCAGATTGTCTGTCTGGCAGTCGGTGTACTGATCTATAAGCCGTTTGTCCGTTTGTATGAAGAACAGAATGAACGGCGTATGCTCCGGGATGTGAAGCGTCTGGTAGAAGAGATGCAGTGGGAAGAGGAAAATAATGCGATCTCTTATCTGACGAAACGGGAAGATGATCTCGGACATGTGGCACGGATCCTGGCAGCGGATCTGGTGGAAGCAGTCCGGAAAAAAGAACTGTTTCTGGTATATCAGCCGCAGGTAAATTGTGAGGAAGTCTGTACCGGAGTGGAAGCGCTGATCCGCTGGAAGCATCCGGAGCTGGGCTTTATTTATCCGCCGCTCATTATCCAGCTTGCCAAGGAGAAAAAGGTACTGCATAAGCTGGAAGAATATATTATTGATGAGGCAGCCAGTGTACTTTCCAGACTGGAACCGATGACACCGGAAGAATTCAAAGTTTCCGTAAATATCACAAATGAATCCCTTGCGTGGGAGGATCTGGAAAACCATATTGCGGAAGCAGTGGAAAAATATAAAATACCAAGCAAATATCTCTGCCTTGAGATCACAGAGCAGGATGCCCTTTCTTCTTCTGTCGATGTGACGGATAAGATCAGAAATCTGAAAGCAAGAGGACATCGTTTCCTGATCGATGACTTTGGAATGGGACATACGTCTCTGATGTATCTGCAGACCAATTATTTTGATGTCGTGAAACTGGACGGCGCACTGACAAGAGATGTGCTGACCAATGAGAGGAACAGCGATATCATTGCATCCATTGTATATCTTGGAAGATCGCTCCATTTTAAGATCATTGCAGAATATGTGGAGACAGAGGAGCAGAGAGATAAGCTGAAAGAGCTGGGATGTGACGCATTCCAGGGATATCTGTACAGTAAACCGCTGGAACTGGATGAACTGATCGGATGGCTGAAGCAGTATAAATAAGGGAAAATCAACTGGTATGGTAAAAATAATGCAAATTGGCTGTTTTGACAAAGCCACGTGCGTGTATAATAGCCTTCAAAGAATATATCATTTTATGAGGAGGTCTATTATGAATAAGAAACTTACGATCAGTGTAACAGCAGCGATGCTTGCAGCCCTTACCTGTATTGCCACAATGGTGATCAAGGTTCCGACG
>DJNY01000028.1 GCA_002441865.1 Lachnospiraceae bacterium UBA6452
ATCAAGGCAAAGATCGATGGCAGAGTCAAGCATTTCTTCAGTATCTATAAGAAGATGAAGAATCAGAATAAAACGATCGATCAGATCTACGATCTGTTTGCTGTCCGTATTATCGTGGATACGGTCAAGGACTGTTATGCGGCACTTGGTGTGATCCATGAAATGTACAAACCGATCCCGGGCAGATTTAAGGATTACATCGCCATGCCAAAGGCGAATATGTACCAGTCGCTGCATACGACACTGATCGGTTCTTCCGGTCAGCCGTTTGAGATCCAGATCCGTACCTACGAAATGCATAAGACGGCAGAATATGGTATTGCCGCCCACTGGAAATATAAAGAGGCTTCCGACGGTAAGAAGATCAATACCGGAGCCGAAGAAGAAAAGCTCTCATGGCTGCGTCAGATTCTGGAGTGGCAGAGAGATATGTCGGATAACAGAGAGTTCATGAACCTGCTGAAAAGTGATCTGGATCTGTTTTCTGACAGTGTATATTGCTTTACCCCGACAGGTGATGTTAAAAACCTGCCTGCCGGTTCTACCCCGATCGATTTTGCATACAGCATCCATTCCGCTGTCGGTAACAAGATGATCGGTGCCCGTGTCAACGGAAAGCTTGTGACGATCGATTATGTCATTAACAACGGTGACCGTGTAGAGATCCTGACGAGTCAGAACTCCAAAGGGCCGAGCCGTGACTGGCTGAATGTCGTAAAATCGACGCAGGCAAAAAATAAGATCAATCAATGGTTTAAAAATGAACTGAAGGACGATAATATTGTCAAAGGCCGCGAACTTCTGCTTTCTTATTGTAAAGCGAAGGCAATCAATCAGGTGGATATCATGCGGCCGGAATATATGGAATCCATCATGAAAAAGTTTGGATTCCGTGACTGGGAGTCCGTGCTTGCCGCACTTGGACACGGCGGTCTGAAGGAAGGTCAGATCATCAATAAGATGAAGGAAATGTATGACCGTGACCATCCGAAGGAACTTTCCGATGAGGAAGTGATCAAGGCGGTGGAGGAAAGTGCAGCAGCCAAGCAGATGCTGCCACGCTCCAAGACGGAAAACGGTATCGTGGTAAAGGGCATCCATGATGTGGCTGTCCGATTCTCCAAGTGTTGTTCTCCTGTACCGGGAGATGAGATCATTGGCTTTGTGACAAGAGGCAGAGGTATTTCTATCCACAGAACGGATTGTGTCAACATTATCAATCTGCCGGAAATCGAAAGAAGCCGTTTGATCGATGCAGAATGGCAGGAAGAGTCCATTGACGGAAAGGGCAGATATTTTGCGGAGATCACGATCTATGCCAATAACAGAAACGGACTGTTAGCAGATGTTTCAAGAGCTCTGACAGAGAAAAATATCGATATCCAGAGCATGAATACAAGGACGAGCAAACAGGGCGTTGCAACGATGAATGTAGCGTTTGAGATTTCTTCCAAGGAAGAACTGAACAGAGTGATCGATAAGCTGCATAATATCGAAAGTGTTCTCAGTATCGAGAGAACGACAGGCTGACAAATAAAAGGAGCGCAGAATCTATGAAGATCGGAAAAATCATGCTGGGCATGTGCCAGACAAACTGTTACTACTTATATGAAGAAGGAAGTAAAGAAGCTATTTTTGTAGATCCTGCCGATCAGGGAGCCTACCTGTATGAGCAGGTGCAGAAAGCGAGGCTTCAGATCGCCGGTATTTTACTGACACACGGACATTTTGACCATATCTGGGGCGCAAATGAACTGAGAAAGTTGTCCGGTGCTAAAATCTATGCACTGGATGTGGAAAAGGCACTTTGTGAAAATGCAGAAACAAATCTGTCCGCCCAGTGCGGCAGACCGGAAACCGTGATCCCGGATGTCTATGTAAAGGACGGAGATGAGATCACACTGGCAGGTATGACGGCAAAGGTGATCGCAACACCGGGGCATACTGTAGGAAGTTGCTGCTATTACTTTGCAAAAGACAAGGTCCTGATCAGTGGTGATACGCTGTTTCAGGAATCAGTCGGCAGAACCGATTTTGAGACGGGAAGCTATTCAGCTATCATCCGCTCTGTCAATGAAAAGCTGTTTTTACTGCCGGATGATGTGAAGGTCTATCCGGGACATGGCGGGGAAACAACGATCGGTCACGAGAAAAAATACAATCCCTTTGTACAATAGGAAAGAAGCATAAGATGATACAGGTTAAGATCAATAAAGCAGGATGGGAATATGACATTCATTCACTGGTAAAAGCATTTTACCCGGAGGAGACGGTAAAGGTTCTGACACCGGAGAGCGTGGAAAAGAAGTTAGCAGAGGAACCTTTACAGATATTCACCATCACAGTAGAAGAAAAACAAATCACAATGAAGCCGGAAGACGGGACTTTATGGACACTGGATACAGCGGACATCGAAAGAACTGCTCCGGCTTTCAAAAATGAATTTAAAAAGTTTTTATACAGAAGCCTTTCTGCCTATACAGGAAAAGAGTTACCTTGGGGTAACTTAACGGGCATCCGCCCGACGAAGATCGCGATGACGATGCTGGAGGAAGGAAAGGAAGAGGCAGAGATCGCTGCTTTCTTTAAACGGGAGCATTATGTCAGTCAGGAAAAGACAGAGCTTGCTATTGATATTGCAAAGCGGGAAAAGGCGATTTTAAGCCAGATCACGCATGATGGCTACAGCCTTTACATCGGAATCCCATTCTGTCCGACAACCTGTCTGTACTGCTCATTTACCTCTTATCCGATCGCAGCATTCCGGGAACGGGTAGAAACTTACATTGACTGCCTGATCCGGGAAATGCAGGAAACGGCAAGGATCTGCAAGGATAAAGTACTTGATACCGTATATATTGGCGGTGGGACACCAACCACGCTGGAGGCGGAGCAGCTTGACAGACTGATCCGTAATCTGAAAGAGATCTTTGATTTCAGTACGGTAAAAGAGTTTACGGTAGAAGCGGGCAGAGCGGACAGCATTACAAGAGAAAAACTGGAGGTATTGAAAAAATACGGTGTTACAAGAATCTCAGTCAATCCGCAGACCATGCATGACAAAACGCTGCAGC
>DJNY01000135.1 GCA_002441865.1 Lachnospiraceae bacterium UBA6452
GGTATCGATGTATGTGATACGGTGAAAAACAGCTATCCGGTATTTCAGAATATCGCAGACTGTGATGTGGAGGCAGATGTTGTGATCGACTTTTCTTCACCGGTTTGTACGGATGCCCTGCTTGACTGGTGTGCAGACAAGAAAGTGCCGGTTGTGGAATGTACCACAGGACTTTCCGAGGCACAGCTTGCCAGGATCAAAGAGACATCCGAAAAGGTAGCAGTCCTGAAATCCGCTAATATGTCAATGGGTATCAACCTGCTCGAGAAGCTGTTAAAAGAGGCAGCAGGTCTTCTGGCAGATGCCGGTTATGATATTGAGATCGTGGAGAAACACCACAGACTGAAAAAGGATGCACCGTCAGGTACAGCACTGGCACTCGGAGATGCCATCAATGAGGGACTTTCCGAAAAATATGAATATGTATTTGACAGAAGCCAGAGAAGCATTCCGCGTCCGCAGAAGGAGATCGGTTTTTCTGCTGTCAGAGGCGGTACGATCGTCGGAGATCATGATGTGATCTTTGCAGGAGAGGATGAAGTCATTACCTTCTCTCACAGAGCTTATTCCAAAGCCGTATTCGGAAAAGGTGCGGTACAGGCTGCAAAATTTTTATGTGGCAGACAGCCGGGCTTATATGACATGAGCGATGTGATCGGCTAAAATAACAGACAGGAAAAGGGGAAACATATGGATGATATGGAACTGAGATATCTGAGATCTCTGTCAAAACAGTATCCGAATATCGCATCGGCAAGTACAGAGATCATCAACCTGCAGGCAATCCTGAATCTGCCAAAGGGAACAGAGCATTTCATGACGGATGTACACGGAGAATATGAGCAGTTTAATCATGTGCTGAAGAACGGTTCCGGCTCGGTCAGACGAAAGATCGACGAGGAATTCGGCAATACTTTAAGCAGTAAGGACAAGAAGAGTCTGGCAACGCTGATCTATTATCCAAAGGAAAAACTGGAAATTGTCATGCAGGAAGAGGAAAATATTGAAGACTGGTATAAGATCACATTATATCGTCTGGTGCAGATCACAAAGCACGTTTCCTCAAAATATACAAGATCCAAGGTGCGTAAGGCGCTTCCGAAGGATTTTGCTTACATCATTGAAGAACTGATCACGGAAAAGGCGGAAGTGCAGGATAAGGAGGGCTATTACAATGAGATCGTACATACGATCATCCGCATTGGCAGAGCACCGGATTTTATTGTTGCCCTCAGCAAACTGATCCAGCGTCTTGTCATCGATCATCTGCATATCGTAGGGGATATTTATGACAGAGGTCCGGGACCGCATATCATTCTGCATACACTGCGTCATTATCACAGCGTGGATGTGCAGTGGGGCAATCACGACATTGTCTGGATGGGTGCAGCAGCAGGCTCGCTTGCCTGCATTGCAAATGTGGTCAGAATGTCTGCCCGCTATGGCAATCTGGATACGCTGGAGGAAGGTTATGGGATCAACCTGATCCCGCTTGCGACCTTTGCACTGGAGCAGTACAAAAATACAAGTGATGCTTTTGCGATCAAATATAATACCGATTACAATACCAAAGATCTGGGCATGGATATGAAGATGCATAAAGCGATGGCAGTCATCCAGTTTAAGCTGGAGGGACAGATCATCAAGCGCAGACCGGAGTTTATGATGGAAGACAGACTGCTTCTAGACAAGATCAATTTTGAAAAAGGAACAGTCATGGTAGAGGGCAGGGAATATAAGATGCGGGATATGGATTTCCCGACGATCGATCCTGCCAATCCATATGAGCTGACGCCGGAAGAGACAGAAGTCATGGAAAGACTCCGTCAGGCGTTTACACGCTGTGATAAACTGCAGAAGGATGTCAGATTCTTATTTGCCAAAGGCGGACTTTATAAGGTATACAATTCCAATCTGTTATACCATGGCTGCGTTCCGCTCGATGAAGAGGGAAACTTCTTAAAGGTCAATGTATTCGGAAAGGAATACAGTGGAAAGGCGCTGTATGATATTCTGGATACGTATGCCAGAAGAGGCTATTATGCAAGCCGTGAATCCGGTGATAAGGCAAAGGGGGAGGATATCCTCTGGTATATCTGGACAGGTCCGAATTCCCCGGTATTCGGTAAGGATAAGATGACGACTTTTGAACGTTATTTCATTGAAGATAAGGAAACGCACGTAGAAACAAAAAATGCCTACTACAGGCTGTATGATAACGAAGAGATCGTGGACAAGATCCTGCGGGAATTTGGTCTGGATACGACAAAGTCCCATATCGTGAACGGACATGTCCCGGTAGAACGAAAAAAAGGAGAATCGCCGATCAAATGTAATGGAAAGCTGCTTGTCATTGACGGTGGATTTTCCAAGGCTTACCAGCATAAGACAGGAATTGCCGGCTATACGCTGGTCGCCAATTCTTACGGAATGCGTCTTGTTTCGCATGAGCCGTTTGAATCGACAGAGGCTGCGATCCGCAAGGAGTCCGATATTTTCTCTGATTCCATCGTGGTAGAAACGGCACTTCGTCGTCAGTGCGTAGCAGATACCGATATCGGTGTGGAACTCAAGGAAAGCATCCACCAGTTAGAGGAGCTGTTAGATGCGTACCGCGAAGGTATTCTGGTGGAGAAGAATTCGTACCAGTAGAAAAAATGGGCTGTGGTCTGCACAGCCCGTTTCCTTTTCGCCGATGACCGGAGGCTGCATAAAGGATTGATTGCATCAATCCTTTACATTGTCAGCATCCCCGGTGAGATCTTCTACGACGTCACCTGCGCCATGTGCAACATCATCGACTGCATTGCCTGCATCGTCAATGACATCACCGACAGCATTACCGGCGTCGTCAACAGCATCGCCGACAGCATTGCCTGCGTTATCATTCCTGTCACCGTTGTTTGTCTGGTTACCGGATGTTGTTCCATTATTGCTGATGTTGTTGTCGTTGTTATCGTTTGGTGTCTGTGTGGTGTTGTCTGCATTACCTGCTTCGTCTGAATTGTTGCCTGTCGTATTGCCGCAGGCTGCAAATGTAAACATAGACGCTACAAGCAGCGCAGTGAATAAAAGCTTTCTTGTCTTTTTCATAAAAGTCACTCCTTTTGCTAAGAATAAAATCTATCAGCTATACTGATACTCATAATGTAACCATTTAAAATAAATTTTATACGAAAGAAATGACAGAGGAACAGAAATGGAATTCAGACCGTGTATTGATATTCATAATGGAAGTGTGAAACAGATCGTTGGCAGCAGTCTGTCAGATCTGGGAGATTATGCCAGAGAAAATTTTGTTTCGGGGCAGGATGCGGCATTTTATGCAAAGCTGTATCGGCAATATGGCATTAAAGGCGGACATGTGATCCTGCTGAATAAAGAAGGAAGTCCTTATTATGAAGAAACAAAAAAACAGGCTCTGCTGGCTCTTGCAGCCTATCCGGGCGGCTTGCAGGCCGGCGGCGGGATCACGGATAAAAATGCAAGGCTGTATCTGGACGGTGGCGCCAGCCATGTGATTGTGACATCCTTTGTATTCCGGGACGGAAAGATTGACTATGACAGGCTGCAAAGGCTGGTACAGGTGACGGGAAAAGAGCATCTGGTACTGGATCTGAGCTGTAAGAAGACAGAGAACGGATATTATATCATGACTGACAGATGGCAGAAGCAGACGGATACGCAGCTTTCACTGGAAACAATGGAGCAGCTTTCCG